>JBARBI010000059.1:0-2546 GCA_049792875.1 Candidatus Sulfotelmatobacter sp. | reverse complement strand
TCGCATGCGTTTCCTTGACTTCAGCACAGTCGCGGCAAGATGACGTTGCCCACAAGTTGGTGGGAGCCTGGCGATTGGTTTCGGTGGAGGGCTCAGACGCCACTTTTCACTTTGCTTATGATCACCCAACGGGCATCATCATCTATGATCGGTCCGGCTGGATGGCTGTGCAAATCGATGTCAAGGGCGTTCGCAAGCCCTTCGTTAACGGGCCCGCATTCGGTACTGGCGAAGAGAAGGTGGCTGCGTTCGACAATTACATCGCGTATTACGGCACCTACACTCTGGATTTAAAGGCGCAAACCGTCACCCACCACTTGGAAGACGCACGCGTACCAAATTGGCGCGGCGTCAACAATGTTCGATGGTTCGAGTTTCAAGGCAAGGACCGCCTTCTTCTGATCCCCCGCGAGGATGGGAAAGGAGGAGTGATTGACCGAAAGAGTGCGACGTATAAGCTTCTGTGGGAGCGCATCAAATAGTGACTTCACCCGCAAGTCCGGGTTCCGAACGAGTGGTCGCGAACCCGCACATTGGCCGGATCAGTCCCGAGAAGTCGGCTTGCGGCCGGCTACTGGAAGACCTCGGGAAGGATCGGGTATCGATGCGATCAAAGCTGGGCACGAAAAGGCCGCGTTCTTCTTCTGGCTTCGCGCACGTGCTGCCCCGTGCTGCCCTGTTGCCCGTAACTCTATGAGGAATTGGTAGCGCTAACGGGAATCGAACCCGGTGACTGCCAGTCGAGTTCAGTCCAGTTGGGTCTAAGTAGTTGTGTTTTCGGTCCAGTTCAGTTCGCCACCCAGGCGCCGAGAGCCCCACGGAGGCCTGACGTGCTGCCTCGGTGCTGCCCCGCGGCCAGGAATCGGTTAATCCGATTCGCGCTCCTTGTCCGCAACTGGTCCCGGCCGTCGCCCAGATGCAGTTGCCGGTAACAGGTGATATCGTTGCCGAGTCTCGCTTGTGACGGGCTTCGAGGAGCATGGACAGGGCACTCCGCCGCCGGGATTCCCAAAGGACCACGACCGGACTTGCGGGGTTATTCTAAGCTCACATCTGCAATCTGGCCTAGAATAGAGATGGCAAGGCTGGGCTGCCCTTACTGGCTGAGGAGGTTAGTGCCATGCTACGTGCCTTCCATCATCAAATCCACGGACGAGGAGAACCGATCCACGTCAGTGCGGAATCCGCGTTGTGGACCGCTGGGGCTTTGATTGCCACACTTCTGGCCATCGTGATTTTGTTCCTTGGAGTCTTCGTGATCCGTGCAACCTAATGGTTGCTATGGAAGTTGGCCGGAAACGGGGTTCGGGGAGGTAGCGATTCCCCTGGTCGCATCACCCATGATCCTGCTTGTGGCCGACCGTCGGATTCGGCCGGGCTGTCGGGGCGGCGCGCACGCGCTGGCGCTTCGTGGTAGCGCCTGGCAGCACACGTGGCGCTGATAGCGACTCGTGTAAAGAAAACTCCGCTTGCGGAGGTTGTCACGTGGAAGCGGAACCGGTTGGAGTCGAACCTTCGACGAGTGCGATACCAGCCGGGAGGATCGTCAGCCAGATACAGCCGTCGTCGGCTAGAAACATGTCGTAGTGTTTCTTCCACTCGCGGCAGGGGCGTAACCGTTCTCCGTCCCAGGCGCGGATAGCGATGAGTCTTTCCGCATCCCAGGCGACAAGCAGAGCGCGCATAAAAGCCGGTGGGATGCCATATTGAGCGGCAAGTTGCTGGTGTCGGTAGCGCCGCTCCTCGATGCCCGGTTTTGCGAGATCAGCGAGGAAGCTCCTCTGGAGGTCCTTCATCGGAGTTTAAGGTCCGGCCATCCTCCGGCACAAGTATACGCCTGTACGAATGCATTTCGAGAGGTCCGGTGCCCTCGTCTCGCGCAGTCCTAGAAAATGTAGTGCGTTTGTCACTCGACGTTTCGATGGAGTCACGGGCGCGGCCAGAGTTGGCTTCCGATAATTGTACATATCGTTCCGGAATCAGCCAAAGCTTCGCTCCGACCAATCCGCGGCTAGGGCGTGATACGTCAATATCGGTACTCAATTGCCTGGCGGCCCATTTCCCCGGCCGACTGGGGCGGTGAGAGAATCAGTTCATGCGAGCGCAACTACAACACGGCCAATCGCGCGGCGGGCGGGGGGCTGCTGTTACGTCGTCGATTTGCATCCTACTGGTTGCACAGTCATGCGCGGCACAAACTAGCCCTGGGCCCGGAACGATCCGCGGCACCGTCGCGGATTCCTCCGGATCGTTGGTGGAGGCCGCCATCGTCAGATTACAGGCGCCCGGGTCCACTGCCCTGCGCACTACTCTTACCGACCAGACGGGCTCGTTCCACTTCTCCGCGGTCGAGCCCGGGGCCTACACCCTCACCATCACGGCTGTTGGTTTCAGGGACGAGAAGACCAATGTTTCCGTGGTTTCCGGGGAGAATCCACCGCTCCCTCCGGTCGTTCTGCAGATCGCACCCGCCATCAGCAAAGTGGACGTGACTCTGCCGCCGCACGAACTGGCCGTCCAGCAGGTGCACGCCGAGGAGAAACAGC
>JBARBI010000058.1:0-6310 GCA_049792875.1 Candidatus Sulfotelmatobacter sp. | reverse complement strand
TACCGGTTGCCTGCTTGGCGGAGGCTTGGGGGTCATCACGCTGATTTATTTGGTGCCGCATATGGAAGGTATCGTGTCATTGCTCCTCGTCTCCGCCTGCGTGACCGCGCTGGCCGCCTGGATTGCGTTGGGCAGTGAACGCATCTCCTACGCCGGAATACAACTGGGTCTCGCCTACTACATGTGTCTGCTGCAACATTATGATCCGCCCACCGATCTGGATGTCATTCGCGACCGGGTCGTCGGCATGCTGCTGGGCATCGTTGCCATCTCCTTCGCTTTTCGTTATCTCTGGCCGGAACAAGCGGTCGATCGTTTGCGCGCGTCGCTGGCGCAACTGCTGCGGCAGGTGGGCGAGTTTGTGGCGTCGCCCGGAATGGAAAAGCGCTCGGCGTTGACCGGGCAATTCGATGCCACGCAACGTCTGTCCGAGCAGGCGATGTTTGAAGTGGATTTCCGCCACCCCGAAGAGGTCGCCCGGAAACGCCGGTTCGATGACCTCATCGGGCAGGCACAAACTTATTTTCTGGCCGCTGCGGCCGCCGTCCCCACACCCGTATTGCGGGAACGGGTTGAGATCAGCCGCCGTCTGCAGGCCGAGGCCGAAATTCTCACCGGACCTGCGCACCAAGGAAAATGCATATGAGCAACGGCACTCAATCCCTCACCGGAAAGAAACTCACGCGCCGGCAATCGCCCAGGCAGAAAGCCTCGCAATCGTCTGGCCAGATCAAATTGCTACGGCTGCGGGTTGCCACCGCCGAATCGCTTTTGGAAACAGCCAAGGAACAAGCGAGTCAGGCGAAGCGTCGCCGCAAGCTCGCCAAGTTGCTGGCTAGGCGCGCCAAAAAAGGCGCGAAGCAGGCGAAGATTAATCTGGCCGAGGCCAAGGCAATTCTTGCTCAAGCCGAGGCCACTCTGCGGGCGAGTGCCAAACGGAAGGCTAGCCGGGCTAAAACAATTCCCCGCTCTGCTGCATCACCGGCGGCGAACCCAACCGCGACACCACCAAAACGCCAGAAACTTGCGCAAAGCGCACGGCTTGCGCCCGCCGCGCCGCCCGCCGCTCCTGACCGGGTTGAGGCAATCTCCATTCCGCCTGCCGCCGGAACCACTCAGTCGGCCGTGCCCTCCACCGAATCCCAAGGAGGTCGTGAATCGGAGGCGACAACCAAAACTCCCGCACAAGTTACAGTATGAAAAACAAGGAAAGCCCCGAAAGCAGACCGTCACTTAAACGCAAGAAATATGAAAAGGAATTGCGAAAGCTCCAAGCCCGGCTGTGCGAACTCCAGGCTTGGGTCAGACACAAGGGCCTGCGGGTCATCATAATCTTCGAGGGCCGCGATGCGGCCGGTAAGGGCGGCACCATTCGGGCCCTGACCGAGCGGGTCAGCCCGCGCACCTTCCGCGTGGTCGCGCTGCCCGCCCCGACCAACCGCGAAAAGACGCAGATGTATATGCAACGTTACGTTGAACATTTCCCGGCGGCGGGCGAAGTCGTGATTTTCGACCGCAGTTGGTATAACCGCGCCGGTGTGGAATATGTGATGGGCTTCTGCACCAAAGAACAGCACGCCAAGTTTCTGGAACTCTGTCCTGTTATGGAGGATTACATCATTGGTGGCGGAATCCAGATAATCAAAATCTGGCTCGAATCGAGCGATAAGGAGCAGAAACGGCGCTTCGAGGCGCGCATCAAGGACCCGCTGCGCCAGTGGAAACTCAGCGCGGTTGATCTGCCGTCACGCACCAATTGGTTCGAGTATTCGCGCGCTCGCGACCAGATGTTCAAGACCACTGATACCAGGCGGTCGCCGTGGTATATCCTGCATTCGGACGACAAGAAGCGCGCCCGGCTCAACTGCCTGGCGCACATCCTGAGCCTCATCCCCTACAAGAAAGTGAAGCGTGAGAAAGTAGAGCTTCCTGAGCGCTCGATGAAGCACGCCTATGACGACCAGGCCTCGCTCAAGGGCAGGAAGTTCGTGCCCGAGAAGTATTGAACAATCCATCGAATCCATGCGTTAAACAACCAAACAACAAAATGACAACCGCAAAAAAACAAATCATGAAAATAAAAAATAGTTCAGCCTTATTCCCTGGCGCAATTCTGGCCGCCGCGCTGGCGTTCAGTGCATTTGCCCAGGACACCAAACTCTCCACACCGGCGCCGTTGACCGCGGAACGAACGATTCTTGTCACCGTGACCGCAAAGGTGGAAGCCATAGATCAGGCGAAACGCGAGGTGACCCTCAAAGGCCCGCTGGGCAACGTCGTCACCTTCGTGGTGGACGATCGCGTCAAGCGGTTGAATGAAGTCCAGGTCGGGGACGACGTGACGGCGGACTATTACGTCTCGCTGGCGGGCGAAGTTCGCGCGCCGACGGATGAGGAGAAGAACCATCCGCTGGTTATCCTCGAAGGAGGGGCGCGCGCGCCGAAAGGCACATCGCCCGCTGCCGGCAAAGTTCGGGTCATCAAAGTCGTGGCCACGGTCATCGGTCTGGATCTCCCCACGCAAACGGTCACGCTGGAAGGGCCCATGGGAAATTCGGGCAGCATTCGGATGGAGAACGTTGACAAGCTCAAGCGGCTCCACCTCGGCAACACCGTCGTGGTCACCTATACCGAAGCGCTGGCTATCTCCCTGCAAAAGGCGCAACCCGAGGTAAAGAGCGAATAACCCTCGCATGATAAGCCAGTACACAACCGACACAAAAAGCAAAATATGAAAGGCGAAGAATTGGTCAAGAAGGCCCGCAAATTGGCCGAACCATTCAGCATCACCGACGGAGACAAGTTCTCCTCCGCCGACATGCAAGAACGCCGCTACTGGGACCAAAATCAGGACGCCTACGAAGACATGATCCGGCACACCGCCACCAAGCAGGCGCCGTTGAAATGACAGAACAATGAAAACCGTCCGCAGAAATCTTGCCCAGTCGCGACCTTCGCTGGCTGAACTCCGCGACCTGGGCAAGAGCCTGCGGAAGAAATGCCCGCGCAGTTCGCATGCCGTCTGGAAAGTGCCGGACAGCCGCCCGGATCCATTGCGGTTGCTGGAGCAATCAAACCAGGGCCGCATCGCTAGGCTGATTCCCATCCGTATCGGGCGCATGGTACGGACGCCGTTTACCTATTATCGGGGAGCGGCACTCAACATGGCAGTCGACTTGGCGGGCACGCCGGCAACCGGCCTGCGCGTGCAGGCGTGTGGCGACTGCCATCTGAACAACTTCGGCGCTTATGCCACGCCCGAACGAAGGATCGTTTTCGACATCAATGATCTGGATGAGACTCTCCCCGCACCTTGGGAATGGGATCTTAAGCGCCTCGCCGCAAGCTTCGTTTTGGCGTCCCGTGACAATGGTCTCAGTCGAGGCGACGCCCAGGATGCCGCGCTGTCCTGCCTGCGGGCGTACCGGAAACGGATGGCAGAATACAGCGACATGACGGTTCTGGAAATCTGGTACGCCAGCATCGACATCGAAAAAATGATCTCGCGAATAGAAGACGCGGAGACCCGTCGGCGGGGTTTGAAACGGCTTGCCACTAGCCGCGCGAGAAGCATGTCCGAACGCCACTTTCCACAACTCGCGATCCGCGCCGGTCAGTCGCCAACCATCCAGGACGATCCGCCGCTCATCTACCACCCGCGCGCTCAGGGTGGAGACTCGCTACAGGTTCTCGTCCGGGAGGCTTTTGTCGACTACCTAAAATCATTGCCGGAAGACCGACGTGCGCTCCTCGAGCGTTTTGATCTTGCGGATGTGGCGCTCAAGGTGGTTGGGGTCGGCAGCGTCGGCACCTGGTGTGCCGCGGCGCTCATGACGGCTGGCAAAAGGGATCACCTGTTTCTCCAGATGAAAGAGGCGGGCCCCTCGGTGCTGGAGGCGTATGCCGGTAAGAGCATCTTCCCAAATCATGGGCAGCGGGTAGTGAACGGATGCCACCTGATGCAATCGGCGAGCGACATCTTCCTTGGCTGGCTGACGACCAGGCGAGGACGGCATTTCTACGTCCGCCAACTCCGGGACGTGAAGATGGGGGCTCCGGTTGAGCAGTATGGTTTGGGCAAGATGGTCGAGTATGCTGATTTTTGCGGCTGGACGCTGGCGCGGGCGCATGCGCGCTCAGGCCTGTCGGCACAGATTAGCGGATACCTCGGCAAGAGCGACGCCTTCGATACAGCCGTCGCAACGTTCGCCGAGGCTTATGCCGATCAATGCGAACGCGACTACGCCATCTTCAAGAAGGCTGTGCGCTCAGGACACGTGAAAGCCGTTATGGAGTGAGCAAACCAATCAACCCCAACCATGACACAACCATGAAGCCACCACACAATCATAACGCGCTTACCCGCTTTCCTTTCCTACAAGGGCTGTTGCCGATTACGGCCGCTCGGGTCCCGGCTGAAATTATCGCCGGTATCACGTTGGCCGCAATCGCCATCCCTGAGGTGATGGGCTACACCAAGATCTCCGGCACACCGGTGATCACCGGTCTCTACACCATGCTCATCCCCACGGCAATGTTCGCCCTGTTCGGCTCCTCACGGCACCTCGTGGTGGGCGCGGATTCCGCAACGGCGGCGATTCTTGCCGCCGGTCTCGTGGGGATCGCCTCGATCGGCTCGGAGCAATACTTGGCGTTGGCCGGAGTGCTGGCGTTGATGGCCGCGGTTTTCTTGATTCTGGCGCGCGTCATGCGCCTGGGATTCCTGGCCGACTTTCTCTCACGCACCGTGTTGACCGGCTTCCTGACCGGGGTCGGCATTCAGGTCGCACTGGGGCAGATCGCAGGGATGTTGGGCTTGAAGGGCGGCGGTCACGGCACGCTCGGGAAGCTCTGGAACAACCTGCAACAATTCGGAGAGGTCAATCGCAACGAGCTGATGATCGCGCTCGCCGTGCTGGTGGTCATCGTCGGCCTCGAGAGGATTTCAAAGAGAATTCCAGGGGCCTTGATCGCCGCGATTGGAGCGCTGGTCGCAAGTTGGGCGTTCGGTTTTGACAAGCTGGTGCATGTGGTCGGAACCGTTCCAAGTGGTTTGCCACACTTGGGTCTGCCCAAGGTGGACTGGAACTGGCAGGTCATAACGACATTGATTCCGACGGCCTTTGCGATGTTCGTAGTCATCCTGGCCCAGAGCGCGGCAACCGCCAGCGCCTTTGCCACGCGCTACGAGGAGAGCTTCAGTGAGAACACCGACCTTGTCGGCCTGGCTCTGGCCAATATCGGGGCCGGGTTGTCCGGCACCTTCGTCGTCAACGGTAGCCCAACGAAGACGCAAATCGTGGACAGTGCCGGCGGTCGCAGCCAACTGTCGCTCCTGGTGATGGTGGCGATCGTCTTGCTGGTCCTGCTCTTCTTGACCGCCGCACTGGCGTTCATGCCCGAAGCGGCGCTGTCGGCCATTGTGTTTCTTATCGGAGTTGGCCTGGTTGATGTCGCCGGGATGCGCAAGATTTTCGCCCAACGGCGATCGGAGTTCTGGGTGGCACTGATCACCGCGCTGACAGTCGTGGTCGTGGGCGTGGAACAGGGGATCATGCTCGCCATCGCGTTGTCGCTCATTGAGCACACCCGCCATGGGTATCGGCCGAAGAACGCTGTGCTCGTGCCGGGCGCATCGGGCGGCTGGCGACCGGAGCCCGTGACCACGGCCGCGCAGGCCGCGCCCGGCCTGGTTATCTACCGATTCACGCACAGCTTGTACTACGCGAATTGCCAGCAGCTCTCGGAAGAGGTCTCGTATCTCGCGAAGACCACGGAGCCGCCTCTGCGCTGGCTCTGCATCGATGGGTCAGCGGTGGACGATGTCGACTACACCGCGGCGGAGACCCTCCGGTCGGTTCACGCGAAGTTGAAGGCGAGCGACATACGCCTGGTCGTTGCGGAGGTCATGGAAGACATCAAGACCCATGCCCGCTACCGGCTCAAGGAGGCGTTTGGTGCGGATGCCCTCTACGAAAGGCTGGGGGATGTCGTGAAGCAGTATCGGGAGCAGTTCAACATCTCAGCTCCGTCCAAGCGGTCAGAGCCGACGCCAGGAGGAGTTGATCGCGGCACATGACCGCGGTGCCGCTTGGCGGGAACGTCGCCGGAGTCAAATAAATAAACCAACTAAAAAGTCTATGCCAAACACTCATGACATTCTTGGGACGTCAAAACGAGTGCTCGAACCGATCGAGCGCATTTCGGAGGTGCTCTTCGGCCTGATCATGGTCCTTGGCTTCACCAACTCGCTCAGTGTGACGAAGGCTGGCAGCGCTGATGTGCACACGATGCTCATGGCTGCCCTCGG
>JBARBI010000057.1:0-1567 GCA_049792875.1 Candidatus Sulfotelmatobacter sp. | reverse complement strand
GAGCGCTTTCATCTCGCCGGGGCCGAGGTCCTAGTGGGCGCTGATATAGACGAGACGGTCCGCATCGCCGCCGGGCAGTTTGCCGCACTCGCCCGCAAAATTGCCGGCGAAGGCAAACTGGTGTATGCCGCTCTCTCCGGCGGCAACACCCCGCGCCTACTCTTTCAAACGCTCGCCGCCGAACCCTTCGCCGGACTCATCCCCTGGGGCTCAATCCACTTCTTCTGGGCAGACGAGCGTAACGTCCCGCCCGGCCATGCAGAGAGCAACTATTCCATGGCGCGCGAGCTGCTCCTCTCACGCGTGCCTGTCCCGCCCGCCAACGTCCACCGCATCCCCACCGGCGACGGCACCGCCATCGAGGCCGCCGATCTCTACCAGCGAACCTTGCGCGAACTCCTGCCCCACGCCAACGGACTGCCCCGCTTCGACTACGTTCTCCTCGGCCTTGGCGCCAACGCCCACACGGCCTCGCTGTTTCCCCACCGATCTACGCTGCATGAGGCGCAGCGCCTCGTGGTGGCCGACCACGTCGAAGAAGTCAACGCCTGGCGCGTCACGCTCACCGCTCCCGTGCTGAACAACGCCGCGCAAATCAGCTTCCTCGTCACCGGGGAAGCCAAGGCCGCCGTGGTACAGCAGGTCATCGAAGGCCCGCGCGATCCCGACGCCGCTCCCGCCCAGCTCATCGTTCCCGCCCACGGCTCGCTTGCCTGGATACTCGACTCCGCGGCTGCCGCGCGTCTCTTCCGCCCCGCCGTACTTGGCTGACGCCGTCTGAATTCCACAGCTTGTTGTCACTGATGTTTGACGCACGCCTTCATGGCTGGTTACAATCTGTTTGTAGTTCACAACAACGCGCGCCAGCGCAGCACAATTCCTCAGTAGCTCAATGGCAGAGCATTCGGCTGTTAACCGAAGGGTTGTAGGTTCGAGTCCTACCTGAGGAGCCATTCTTTCAGTAAGTTACGAATCCCAACCTGCTGTTCACCTGCCGTTTAATCCGTTCGCAAGGCCAGTTGCACGATCTTGCCGTGAGCCTCACGCATATCCGCCGATGCCGCATCGCCATAAATGTTCATGGTCGTGCGTATGTCCGCGTGCCGCATGAGTTTCTGTTGGACTCCGATTGGAGTTCCTACCGCGTCGATCCACATCCGGTAAGAGTGTCGGAATGTATGCGTGCCCATGTGACCGATTCCGGCTTCGTTGCTGGCCCGGTCAAGCTCTCGCCAGAATCCGGTGTAAGAGTATGGCAGTCTGCCAAGTTTCAGAGGACTGGCGAAAATCCAATCGCCGTTCGCCGGAAACTGCGTGTTCTGCTTCCATACTTTCAACCGTTCGAGCAGGTCGTTTGCGATTACCAATGACTTGCGCGACTCAGCAGTTTTCACATCATCGACGTTCTGTTCCACGATGCCACGCTCTACACGCAGTAGCCCGCCCAGCCAATCTACGTCCGACCATTTCAACGCAAGACATTCGGAGATGCGAAGGCCAAAGCAGATGCACACCAAGGCCATAGTTCCGAAGGGTTCTTTCAGGTGAGATAGGAGCAAGCGGAATT
>JBARBI010000056.1:0-5480 GCA_049792875.1 Candidatus Sulfotelmatobacter sp. | reverse complement strand
GGTCCAAGTCACTGTGCCGTCTGTGAGTACGCTGCCAGGAGATGTGCTCCAACCGGGAGTGACGGCGCCCGAAGTTCCTGCCACGGTCGCGATTTCGACGTTGCCGTTAGTGTCGAGAATTCGATTGCGCAAGGCGTAGGCATGAGTCTTTGCCCAAGCTGCCAAGGGTGCAACCGAAGGAGCCCCTTGGTTCAGCCAGGTCACGGTGCCGTCGGTGACCTGCGCGGCCGCCGTGTTGGTCCAGGCAGGAGCGCTCGCTCCGGTGGTGCCAGCGACAATGGCCACATTCATCCAGAGTGTGTTGTTCGACCTGCGGACCAGGACTAGCTGACCCTTAGCATACGGGGTCGACGGCTGCCAGGGAGTATCCACGAAATTCATGACGCAGCCCTTGGCGCCGCATGCCGTCGAGCGTCCGTTGTTTGCCACGCTAAAGAACAAGCGCTCCGCCGGACCTCCGATGGCGTTTGGGTTCGAAAAGTCGCTGACGGGAGAACACGCAACGTGCGCTGCGGCGGGAGTCAGCTGTGCAACCGCGAGGGCCGACGTGCTGAAAGCACCCGACAGAATCGGCACTCGGTACAGAGTGGGGCTGAGTCCTGTATTGCCACAAACATATAGGTTTCCCGTGCCACCGACCGAGTTGTAGTACGTGCTGTCGAAGGCGCCGAGATACATGGGATTGGGTGTGTTGCCAGAAGCTACGCTCGTGCCCACGGCCAACTCTGTCCCTTTAGTGCCGCCCGCGAACGTCGTGGAGAGTACGTAGACGGCAGAACAAGCAACGGTGGTGCAGTTTGTTGTGCCGTCGCTCGAAGCAAAGACGTACAGCAGGCCGTTGGTCTGATCCAAAATTGGGCTTGCCACGAGACCGGCGCCGTAATCCATTTGCAGGGTCGGGGTTGTCGCGCCGTTCGTGGAGTTGATCCGGTAGAAGAACCCGCCGGCGTCGCCCACGAACACATTCTTGCTGGCGTGGTCGTAAACCGGGTTGGAAAGAGAATTCGTAGAAGGGGGGCTAACCTGGACGGGGAACCCGCCCGTGTTGACCTCCGTCGGTTTGCCCGTGAACACGCCAGTAATTTTGTGGAGCCATCCCCGTGAACCGCCGACCCACGCGACGTCATTGGTGTAGTCGTAAAAGGGCGAGGAAGTTCTGTCGTCCACCGCGATGTTGCTCCCATCCTTCAGGAAAACTTGCGTCATGCAAGGGGCGATGCACGTGAGATACGAGGCCGGAAGCACCGACGTAGGCGTCCCTGGGGCTCCCACAGTTTCGGTTGCCGAAGCATTCCACTTCAGAACAACCAAGCTTGCCTGGCCCGTCGGGCCGCCTGAAGTCTGAACGAACGCGACCTGGTCTCCTTTCAGCGAAAGCACCGGGGAGGTAAGGATCAGACCGCCAGTGTTGTAGGCCCAATAAACCGCGGGCACGGCGCCCGTGCATCCCGTGGAGTACAGGTTGTTAAACGCCACGACGCTTGCCTGTGTTCCAGAACCAGTCAGGCCCGTGCTATAGACCACGTAATCGGTGCTGCAGTTGGCGGTGGTGGTGCTGAACGAAAACTTGGCGGGATAGTTGCCGGAGCCGGGCACGCCGAGGTTGCCCAGATCCTCTGACCATGCGCCGTTTGTGGCGCTACTGGCCCCATCGAGTATTCCGGGAGTCGGATCGGCCCCTTCCAGGCTCATCACCAAGTCTTCCCGGCGATGGCGTTGTTGCCAATAGCGTGGATCTTCGCCCACCAGAGCGACCTGCTCCGCCGAGGCGGGCCGGGAGAAGATCACATGACCGTGACTCCAGTCCGTGGGCAACGGGATTCCATGCCTGGCGGGTTTGGCCGCCTGACCGGTTAACACCCAACCCAAAACGATTAATCCAGACAAGCTCACACCCAACCGAAAAAATCGTGCGGCGGTACCGTTCATCGTCCTGACTCCATGGGTCGCGCGAGATGCAAAAAACTAGCGGCGGTGCTCAAGAATCTCTGGTCGTTACACCCGTCAAAGTTTAGCGGAGCCGCGGCGGGAGGACGGATCCAATCGTGGTCGCAGATCGTCTTTCCCAAACGCGTATGCTCGAAACACCAATAGAGAGTGGACGTATGCTCCCCCTTGGTTGGCTGGATTGGCGCTGATTTTACTCTCCCTGCAGGGTCCAAGCAAACGGGTTTTCGGCGCATTCTGGCGTCCCGCCTGAGATATCCACAGCCTCGAGAGCTCGACATAGATCTGATCATCGTTCACGATTTCATTCCCACCCCGTACAATAGAGGAACCTTTGCGGATAGTGACATCATCGAAGGAGCTCACAGATTCTGAGGTCCAGCACCCCAACGGAGGCTAGCGAAACAGATTGGACGGATACGAGAACGTAGCAGAGGACATGGGGCAAGACATCCATTCGAGCGCGGTCAGCAACGTTCTGACCCTGGAAGAGATTGCGAATCTGGCCACGGAGGGCGGCCAGCCAGCGGAAACGCTGATGAACGTAGTCGCCCTGATCGCCAAGAGATTTCGGACCGATGTGTGCTCGGCCTACCTGCTGGAACCGGACCGCGCCAATCTCGTGCTGGCGGCGACCGTCGGACTTCGCAAGGAATGCATCGGCAGTTTGCGGATGGCGGTGAACGAAGGGCTCACCGGACTGGTGGCGGAACTGGTGCGCCCGGTTTCCGTCGAGCAGGTCAAAAACCATCCCCGATTCAAGTACTTTCGGGATGCGGGTGAAGACGCCTACCAGTCGTTCCTGGCCGTCCCGTTGATCGATCGGGGCATTCTGCAGGGTGTTCTGGTGGTGCAGACCATCGACGCCCGGGTTTTCAGTGAGAACGAAATTCGGATGCTGACGGAGGCTGCCACCCAGGTCGCTCCGGTGGTGAGTGAAGCTCGCACACTCGATCGCTTCATTGCTCCACTGCAGGAGCGGCTGTGGACCCTGGCGCGCAATCTGTGGTGGAGTTGGGACCACAATTCCTCCAGCTTGTTTCTCGATCTCGATCCCGCCCGCTGGAATGAACTCAACCACAATCCAGTAGCGCTGCTGGGAGAACTCCCGCTCGCCAAGCTGGAAACCCGCGCGGCAGAACTCATGCTGCATAGCCGGGTGAACTACGCGTATCGCCGGTTGCTGGAGTATCTGGAGGCCGATCGCACCTGGGGTACAAGGCATGCGGGCGTGTTGCGCCCTCATCCGGTGGCATATTTCTCGGCCGAGTTTGGCTTGCACGAGTCTCTACCCGTTTATTCCGGCGGCCTGGGAGTACTGGCGGGAGATCACATCAAGAGCGCGTCGGACCTGGACATTCCCCTCGTCGGTATCGGTCTGTTTTACGGCCAGGGGTATTTTCGCCAGAGGCTCGATGTGGGCGGGTGGCAACGGGAAGAGTATCTCAAGACCGACGTCAACCAGATGGCAATGGAGGTTGCGATCGGAAAAGACGGCCGGCCGGTTGTGGTGGAGATTGAGACGCGCAGTGGCCGGATTCGCGCCAAGGTCTGGCGCGTGAAGGTTGGACGCCGCGACCTTCTGCTACTGGATTCCGACGTGGAAGGAAATGCACCGGAAGATCGGGAACTCACTTCGCGTTTGTACGGCGGGGACCTCCGCATCCGCATTCGGCAGGAGTTGCTGCTGGGCGTCGGCGGACTGCGAGCGCTCGCTGCTCTGGGAATCTCTCCCGGCGTGCTTCACCTGAACGAAGGCCACAGCGCGTTTGCGGTGCTGGAGGCGATCCGCATGCGGATGCAGGAGGAGGGCCTCACGTTTGAAGCAGCGGTTCCGCGAATCTCCCGCGAGGTGGTGTTCACCACACATACTCCAGTGCCCGCGGGGCACGACCGTTTCGATGCGGGCCTGGTTGAGGAGCACATTGGACCTCTTCGGGAAGCGCTGGGCCTGTCCAAGGAGAGCCTGCTGGGACTCGGGCGTGAGAATCCCAACAATTCGGACGAACTGTTTTGTATGACAGTGCTGGCGCTGCGACTCTCGCGGCGCGCCAATGCAGTGTCGGCGCTGCATGCCGAAGTGTCGCGCGCAATGTGGACTGGGTTGTTCCGTAACAAACTGGAAGACGACGTTCCCATCGGTCACATCACCAACGGAGTACACGTTCCCTCGTGGCTGGCGCCGCAAATGTTCCGCCTCTACGATCGCCATCTCGGGACCGACTGGCACCAGCGCAGCAGCGAAGCCAAAATCTGGCTGGGAATCGAGAACGTGGACGACGGCGAACTTTGGGAAACGCATCTCAACCTGAAGTCGCAGCTGATCGAGTTTGTCCGCCGCCGAGCGGTCGATCAGGCGGAGCGCCGGGGAGAATCGCGGGAGACGTTGCAGCGCCTGGAGCGCGTGTTGAGCCCGGACGCTCTCACCATCGGGTTTGCCCGCCGCTTTGCGACCTACAAGCGGGCCAATCTCATTTTGACGGACATCGAGCGGCTGGCGAGCATGGTGAATGATCCGAACCGTCCGGTGCAATTCGTGTTTGCGGGCAAGGCTCATCCGCTGGACGAACCCGGCAAGCGCGTGTTGCAGCAGATTGCCGAGTTGATGCGGGACCCCAAGTTCCGCGACAAGTTCGTGTTCGTAGAGGACTATGACATCAACGTCGGGCGCCATTTTGTGCAGGGCGTGGATGTGTGGCTGAACAATCCGCGCCGGCCGCTGGAGGCCTCAGGCACGAGCGGCCAGAAAGTCGTGCTGAACGGTGGCCTGAATCTTTCCATCCTGGATGGCTGGTGGGCTGAGGCGTTCGATGGCATGAATGGTTTCGCGATTGGAACGGGCAAAACTCATTCCAACATGAGCGTCCACGACGCTCGCGACGGCGAAGACTTGCTGCGAACCCTCCGCGAAGAAGTGATTCCCCTCTACTACCAGCGCGATCGCGATGGCCTCCCGCGAGGCTGGATCAAGCGCATGAAGCGGACGATCCGCACTCTGGGCTGGCGCTTTAACGCCGATCGCATGGTCATGGACTACCCGTTGAAGTGCTACGTTCCGGCCGCGGGCGGAACTTCCAGCGAGACGAGAGCGAATTCGTAAGGGTCGGCCGCTCGAGAAGTATGGCGGAGAGGGAGGGATTCGAACCCCCGATACCCTTTCGGGTATGCCGGTTTTCAAGTTCCACAGTGTGTTCTGAACCGTTACGAAAATTCTCTACTCTACTATATTTCTCAACGGGTTACCAGACCGGCTGGTTGCACCGATTTGACCCGATATGATCCGTTTTGAACATGGAACTACTACAGTTTTACTACAGTCGCGTGCGTGATAGGCTTTGCACAATGAAGCTCGGTCTCGTTGACGTACTGAGGATTGGAGGATTCGATCCCGAACTGGCGACGGGTTTGGTTCGTCATCAAGATCGTCGCTTCCCGATTCAGGACCTTCGTCGGCTCGACCGGCTCGAACTCTATCAAAGCTATCAAAGCAAACCCAAGTTTCACCGCTTAGAGCAGATTGTTTCCTTCTACGG
>JBARBI010000055.1:0-3945 GCA_049792875.1 Candidatus Sulfotelmatobacter sp. | reverse complement strand
GAGGTCTGGCTCGAGGGCAATTGGTCCGCGACCGTGGTCACGGTTCCATCCGAGGTGACTTTTGAAATCCGGCTCGTAAAGCCGCCGGTATAGGGGCCGACCGGTGCGGGCACTTGGCCGCATTTCCCGACGGTGGACGTGGATCCCCCGGCTCCGCCTTCCGCGACGTACAGATTGCCGTCGGGACCGAACTTCAACCCGCGAGGGTTGTTGAACCCGGTCGCGAATACGGACACGTTGGAGGATTGCGCCAGCAGCGTGGTCGCAAGGGCCAAAGCCGCCATGCCGAGCAACAGCCAGCGTCGAACAATCTCGGGAAAACCTTTCATGGGAACGCTCCTTTGGATCAGGCTGATCCGCAGCCGGGGATTATCGCGTTGCCGTCGTTTGCCGACAATGCAGGCCGGATCACTTCGGGATAACTTGGACATCACAGCCGAAGCCATTGACAGTGTGAGGTTTTGCGCCTATTCGGGCTTGACAGGCCAGGCCCAGAGGCTTCAGAATTGCCGCCACCCCCTCCCCGCTTTGCTCTTGTTTGTGTGGATTCCGCAAGCATGACGCCATCGACCTCAACTCCGGGAACCGCACGATTTGGCCCATACGAAGTGAACGTTCGCTCGGGCGAGGTGCGGAAGTTCGGCGTCCGGCTCAGACTAGGCGAACAGCCGCTGCAGATTCTGGTGCTCCTGGTCAAAAGGCCCGGCGAACTGGTGACCCGCGAGGAGTTGCGCGCCTTGCTTTGGTCGCACGATACTTTTGTCGATTTCGACCACAGCCTCAATTCAGCTGTGCGACGCCTGCGCGAAATCCTGTCGGATACGGCGGAGAAAGGAAAGTGGATCGAAACCGTGCCCCGGCGCGGCTATCGCTTCATGGGTACCGTGGAGTGGACCAAGCCGAACGGCTCCGCCTCGGACTCCGCGACCGAATCCACCGTCCCTAACACCAACGAGTCCGCCGCCGAGCGCACCCAACACGCGGCTGCTACGCCCGACGCCACAGCCCTCTCTTCCGCACAATTCTTGGGTTGGCGCTTCCTCGCACCCTGGACCGTCGCCGGACTGTTCTGTCTCCTTCTCCTTGCCGCTTTCATTTACCTTCGGCCGAGTCGATCTCGCCTTGGTTCTGAGTCAGTGATCCCCGTCCCCTTCACGGCCTTTCCGGGGATGGAAGTTGCTCCGACCTTCTCCCCCGACGGATCGCAGATCGCATTCGCTTGGAACGGCGACCCAGCCTCGGGCTCAAAGGTGTACGACTTGTATGTCAAGGTATCCGGCAGCGAGAACCTGCTGCGATTGACGAACCACCCGTCAACCTGGATCAGCCCCGCTTGGTCCCCCAACGGCGAGTCGATCGCTTTCCATCGGAACGCTGGATCGGAGACGGGGATTTATGTTGTCCCCGCTCTCGGTGGACCGGAAAGAAAGTTAGTGTCCACTCGCGCCGCAATTAACGCTTCGGGTATTAGTTGGTCCCCGGACGCCAAATGGATCGCTTTCTCGGACTCGACGGCCGCCGGAGAGCACCACCGTCTGAGCCTGCTTGCCGTCGGTTCTCTGGAGATCACGCCGGTTCCTCACAGCGAAAAATGTCAGGAAGACGTTTCTCCGGCTTTTTCTCGCGGTGGCGGCCAGCTGGCTTATGTATGCATCCTGGAGTCCGGCGGCTTCGGTCTATATACGGTCGCGCTTCCAGACGGTATACCACACCAGGTGGGACTCTATGCTGGATGGCCAAATGGAATCGCATGGACATACGACGACCGGAGGCTGGTCGGCTCCAGAATACTGGAGGGAACGGCTCACGACCTGTTGTACGAAGTCACGGTTGCCAACGGCCAGCTGAGAGCGCTGCCCTTCGGCGAAAGGGGGGAGTACCCCACAATATCCGCCAAAGGCGATAGGCTCGCCTACCAGTCGCGCCACGATGCCAGCGTCAACATATACCGGAGCGATTTGCTACATCCCGGACGCGAGCCGGTGAAGGTTATTGCTTCCACCCGCGTTTCCGTCCAACCACAATACTCGCCTGATGGAAAATACATCGCCTTTACTTCGAATCGCAGCGGCAATAACGAGATATGGATGACTAACTCGGATGGGACTGGCATCACGAACGTGTCGAAGTTGAATAATCCGCAGACAGGCACACCCAACTGGTCGCCGGACGGCAAGAAAATAGTCTTCGATTCGCGGCACAACGGCCATCAAGGGGTGTACATCGTCGACATCGCAGACCTCGTGCCGCACCGGTTGACTACCAATGTTCCGGAACCATCGCAGCCGAGCTGGTCGCACGACGGGAGGTGGATCTACTTCATCGCAGGAGGCAGCCCAGGTCGAATTTACCGGTGCCGACCGGAGGGCGGCACTGCCGAGGCTTTATCCACCGGTACCGGCATTTTCCCTCAAGAATCCTTTGATGGAGAAAGGGTTTATTTCGGGGTCTACTCCGCCGGGCGCGTGGTTCTCAAAATGGTCTCGCTCCAACACCCGGGTCCGCAATCGGTGGTAGAAGGAATGCCCGACATCCTGCTGACAAATTGGGCAGTCGCGCGGGACGGGATTTATTTTCTGCCCGTGGAAGGCCCGACTCTATCGTATTTCGATTTTGAATCCAGGAAAGTGAATCGAGTGCTTGAACTGAAACGGCAGGGGATTATCTATTTCTCGATCTCGCCTGACCGGCATTGGCTCCTTTTTGCGAAGGTCGAACAGAAGGACTGCGACATAATGCTGGTCGATCATTTCCGGTAGAGCCAGGATTCTGCCGCCGTTGTCTTGCTCGATGAAGAAAAAAAACAGATTCATACATGTTTGACCGGCTGCCACTGAGTACTCCTCAACGTCCGAAAAGAAGCGCTCTTGCTTGGATGTCATTGTCGACAGATCGCAGCCAGGCAGCCCGTCAGCATATCTGATGGAAACGAGATATTACGACAACGCGGTAAAATGCTGGAATCATGAAGGCATCGTTCACGGCACGATTGCAGAAGAATCCAAACCAAGCCGGATGGACCTACGTAGTCTGGTCGAAGTCTGTGGAGTTTTTTGGGACCCGTGGATTGGTCAAGGTACAAGGCACAATTGATGGGCATCCGTTCCAAAGTTCGTTCATGGCTTTGGGAGATGGCACCCACAAACTGCCGGTACGAGCCGATGTCAGGAAAGCCATTCGTAAAGATGCAGGGGACACCGTTACGGTCCGACTCGTCAAACGACGAAGCTGAGATCAGCCCTGCCGAACATTCCGTTGAGATGAAAGTGCACCGGAGTTCCTTCGCTGTCTCCTCGATGAGTACAATCGCGATTTTTCACCAAACGGCATACCTGTGGCATCATTGTGGCGTGGGAGCAAAGCCCAGATGAGCATAGGCCCAGTCTCGAATTACCCGCCGAAGTGGTATCCCGAATGTCGAGCATTGCCGCGTCACAGGGCATCAGGTTGGAAATCGTGGACAAGGGCGACGAGGGCGAATCAATCGGGCGCTACATTTTTCGAAGCAATTTAGGAAAAATTGAGGGCCGCAGGCACACAACTGATGGGGTTTGTCGTGTCTGGCTCACATTCCCACGCACTCACGCATTGAATCCTTTGATGTGGATGTTCGACTTCCGCCTATCAAGCCGCATCGAGCAGATGTTGCAGGCGGTTGGAGCGCGTCGGTGCGACTTTTCTCAACTGCTTGCAATGTCGGGATGATGTAGCTTACATCTATTACCGGAGTTTGAAGACGCTCAAAGCTCCCGCAGATTTGATCAGGTTCCTCGGGTCTCTTACCGGCGAGATGCCCGAAAACGCGGAGTCGCCATCTGGGAACGAGTGGTGCAAGGAGCCGATATGAAGTCTCAGTGCTGGTTCAGACTCTGCAGCTTGGTTGGGCTCATTTTCTGCGTGGGTGGACTCATTGTGGGTACCTGGGGAAAAACCGGGATACCAGTC
>JBARBI010000054.1:0-6386 GCA_049792875.1 Candidatus Sulfotelmatobacter sp. | reverse complement strand
GCTTAAACAATAACCGTCCCTTCATCATGGCTCTATTTGTTCGAGTGACCCGGCCGCCGGGTTTAAATAACTCGCGTGCGTACAGGCGGTACTTGCAAACCGATTTTGAAGCCCGCTGCGCATACTGCGAGCGCCCCGAAGAGTATATGGGGGGAGAAGAATGTTTTGAGGTGGAGCACTTCCGTCCAACAAGCAAGTTCCCAGAGCTGAATTCCGTCTATACGAACCTCTACTATGCGTGTCGAGGCTGCAATGGTCACAAGTCTGAGACATGGCCATCCGAAGAGCAGGCTACGCGCGGAATGCGGTTCGCCGACCCGTGCGCGTCCGACCCGTACGCCCTCGACCTTCAGGAAGAACCGGATGGCGGTGTGTCGGGGATAACGCCCTCTGGCTGAGTTCGATACTCTGAATTGGCCCACTTCGATGCTCTGATTTGGCCCCCCTGTAAACCAAGAGCCGTGTATCCTGTTTCGGGCTTCCGAGCCCGGAAGGCGGACACGGTTTGGAGAACAGGAGAGCCAAAGTGGAATTACACGAGCAGATCCGGCGTGAGTATGAACATGGCGCCGGGACGATAAAAGGAGTTGCCAAGAAGTTGGGCGTGCACCGGAGGATGGTCCGGGAAGCCCTGGCTAGCGCGATGCCGCGCGAGCGGAAAATCCCGGAACGGGAGCGTCCCAAGTTGGCCGCGGCGATCCCGTTTATTGACGCGATACTGGAGGCCGACCGCAAGGCACCCCGAAAGCAGCGACACACAGCGCATCGGATATGGATGCGGCTTCGCCGCGAGAAGCCGGAAGCCGAGGTAGCCGAGTCGACGGTACGTCAGTATGTGCGGACCAGGAAGGCTGCCATGGGCCTGCTGGGGCACGAAACCTTCGTGCCGCAATCCTATCGGTTCGGTGATGAGGCGCAGGTGGATTGGTACGAGGGCTGGGTCGAGTTCGACGGAGAGGCCCGCAAGACGTACGTGTTCTGTTTGCGCAGCATGGCCAGCGGCGGCGCCTTTCACCGGGCTTATCCGCACGCCAATCAACAAGCGTTTCTGGAAGCGCACGAGCTGGCATTCGCCTATTTCGGTGGCGTGTTCCGTGTTTTGCGTTACGACAATCTGAAGAGCGCCGTAAAGAAGATTCTGCGCGGCCACCAACGGGAGGAAACGGCGCGGTTTATCGGATTCCGCTCGCATTGGGGATTCGCATCGGAGTTCTGTACGCCCGGTGAGGGACACGAGAAAGGCGGTGTGGAGGGCGAAGGGGGCCAGTTCCGGCGGAACTATCTGGTGCCCGTGCCGAGCGTGCAGCACCTGGAGGAGTTGAACCTGCTGCTGGCGGCGGGATCACGCGAGGAGCAGAACCGGGTGGTCCATGGCCGCACGCAATCGATCGGCGCAGGGATGATCGCCGAACGGGAACATCTTCTGCCCTTGGCCGACGAGGGCTTCGATCTGGCCTCCCTGCATTTCCCGGAGATCAATGCCAGCGGGTGCGCGAAGGCGCTGACGAATTTCTATTCGGCGCCATTGCCGGTGGGCACTTCGGTCCAGGTGAAGGTCTATTCGGCATACGTGGAGATCTGGCATGAGGCCAAGTGCGTAGCCCGGCACGAGCGCTGCTATGAGCGGCATAAGAAGGTTCTGGAGTTGGAGCATTACCTGGACGCGCTGATGAAGAAGCCGGGAGCCCTGGCCGGATCGACGGCGTTGGAGCAGTGCCGCGCACAAGGACGCTGGCCCGCCAGCTACGACCAGTTTTGGGGATTGCTGAAAGAGCGGGAGGGCAAGCAGGCCGGAACACGAGCGATGATCGACGTTCTGTTGCTGGGCCGCGAGTATGGCGCGGCGCCAGTGCGGCGAGCCGTGGAAGAGGCGTTGGAATTAGGGTGTTCGAACATAGGGGCAATCCGTTATCTGATGAACGTCACCAACCTGGAGCAGCGGCCACCAGCCAAACCGGTAGATATCGGAGTGCTGAGCCGTTATGACCGGCCGCAGCCAAAACTGGACGATTATGATCGGTTGAGGCCGAACTGGCCGGCGACGGAGGTGATCCAATGAGCGCCACCAAGCCAGTCCTGCAAGCGGCGATCCAGCAGTATGCCAAACAACTGCGATTGCCCACGCTAGGCGATCAGTTTGCGCGCCTGGCCGAAGAAGCGGTGAAAGAAAAGCAATCGCACTTGAGTTATCTGGAGGCGTTGCTGGAAGCGGAAGTAGAAGAACGCGGTCACCGGGCGATCACTCGGAGGATCCAGGAAGCGCACTTTCCGACGGTGAAGACGCTGGAGGAGTTCGACTTCCAGGTAGTGCCGCATATTTCCGTGGCGGTGATGAGGAATCTGAGTGAGGGAGGATATCTGGCGCGCAAAGAGCCGGTCATTTTTCTGGGAGATGCGGGAACGGGGAAAACGCATTTGGCAACTGCGTTGGCGGTGGCCGCCTGCCGTCAGCACAAGCGGGTGCGGTTTACGACGGCGGCGGAAATGGTGACCGAACTGATGGAAGCCAAGACCCAGTTGGAACTCACGCGCGTGCGGGATCGCTGGACGCGCTACGACCTGATTGTGATCGATGAGCTGGGTTACGTCGTCATGCCGGACGCCGCGGCGGAGTTGCTGTTTCAGATCATCGCGGGCCGGGCCGAGCGGTCGGCGGTGATCGTGACAACGAACTTACCATTTTCCGAATGGACCACCAAGTTCCCCAATGCGCGGTTATGCAAGGCGATGCTCGACCGGTTGACGGACCAAGCCAACATTATTGAGACCGGGGAGGAATCCTACCGATTCCGGAGAACGCTGGCGAAGAAAGGCGGCAAAGCATGAGCTGCCAGCAGTGGTATTACGCGCACCTTCGTTGGGCCGTCATGGTGGAGGGCAAAGAAGGACTACGCCAATGGGAGGATGCGATTCATATCTACCGGAGTGAGGATCGCGATACGGCATTCCAGCGGGCGTTGGAGATCGGCCACCAAGCCGAGCACAGCCATGACGAAGGACGGCGTTGGGTGGAGAGCAGGCTGGCCCAGGTTGTGAAGCTGGATTGCCTGGGCGGCGATTCGACCGAGTTTCATGTCGTGCTGGGATCGAACAGGGCGACGGAGCACCTGCCGTTCGAACATATGTTTGATCCGGAGGGCAGCGAGCCAGAGCCGCCATTTTAGCGATGGCGGCCGGCGGCGGTTTCTTCCCCTTGTGGCCTAACTCCAGTCGCCCTACGGGCTCCTTCCGTCAGGCCACAAGGGGAAGAAGAAGGCAAAAGCAACTCCCCGGTGATTAGCGGACTTTTAGCTGATTACCGGCATTGACCGGAGAAGAGGTAGCGAAGCGGGGGGCCAAATCAGAGCATCAAAGTGGGCCAAATCAAGTTGACAAACGCACGAATTGCACGCTTCGCTGTATGTGGTCCAAAGCCACGACGGAAAACCGCGACAACTCTGCATCCCCAAGTCGTGGGAACCCCGCGTCCGGCAGGCGGTGAGCGATTACCAGCAACTGCAACGCCTCATCGAAGAAGTCTCCGAACTCGAATGGAAGCGCATGCGGGAGAAGAAATTGCCGGAACGCTGAGAGCCTGCTCCACCGTCTGATTCGCTACGCCGAGAAGGTGTTTGACCTTTCCAGCGAGGTGCTCGACCAAGTTACCGACCAGCGTCCGCGTCCGCGGACACCTACCGCACTCATCCTGAAATCCGCCCTGGCGATGTCCTGGGCGCGCTTGGGCAGCCTCAATGCCCTGGAAACCATCTCCACCGCCCGATTCTGGAAACGCTGGCTGGAAGGGCCCATGATCAGCGCCGACACCATGGGACGGGTGCATGCTGTGATGGATGTCGGCCAACTACGGGACGGTCTCCACCAGGTCTATAGCCGGCTCAAACGGAATAAAGCGCTGCCGCTGAATTTGGGTTTGGATGTCGCCGTCCTGGATGGCCACGAGCAACATGCCAGCTATCGCCGCCATTGTGCGGGATGCCTGGAGCGAAGCGTAAAGACCGAACAGGGAGAACGCACTCAGTATTACCACCGGCAAGTCACGATCATGCTCTTGCCCGGGCCTGGCGTGGGCCGCAAGCCCCTCCGCCTTTTGTTGGACTGTGAGCCGATGCGTCCCGGTGAAGATGAAGTCACCTGCGCGGTCCGCTTACTCACCCGCGTACTGGAAGCCTATCCGCGAGCCTTTGATCTGGTCCTGGCTGATGCCCTTTATGCCACCGCTCCGTTTTTCAACTTCCTGATCGACCGTGGCAAGCATGTGTTGTCAGTACTCAAAGACGAGCGCCGCAATCTGTACCAGGATGCAGCCGGCCTATTCGCACACGTCGCTCCGCAGTGCGGTGAGCGGCGCGGCCGAGCCTGCCAATGGTGGGACTTCCCGGATCTGGTCTCCTGGCCGCAGGTGAAAGTTCCGCTGCGCGTGGTGCGCTCATTGGAAACTTACTGCGTGCGCCGTCAACTGAATCGAACGCTCACGCACGAAACCAGCGATTGGGTTTGGGTGACGACTCTACCGTGCCAGCAAGCTCCCACCGTGCGCATCGTCGATTGGGGCCATCAGCGATGGGACATCGAGAACTTCGGCTTCAATGAACTGGCCAATGGTTGGGAAGCCGACCACATTTACAAACACGATCCGAAAGCCATCGAGGCATTCCTGTTGATGGCGTTCCTGGCTTACAACATTTTTCATGCCTTCCTCGGGTTGAACCTCAAACCCCAACTCCGCGACAGCAAGCCTGAGAAATACTGGGCTTGTCTGATCGCCGCCGAACTCTACGCTGGCACCGGAACCCTACCCCAGCGCGCCCCCTGATCGACAGCCGCGCCAACGCCTGTCGTCCTCCCCTTCAGCCGATTCCTGCCCACGACTCCTACGTCTCCCCAGCTATCCGTGTCTCGGTCCCGCGTTCCGCACCGCTGTCAATCTGTCCAAATGCCCATCCGAACCTGCCCTGACCGCACGATACCTCCTCAATTCCTTTCGCTACTGTTGCTTGCCCGCCCCTCAGAACACCCGATGCGGAATCGCTGATCCGCACGATCCGCACGATCCGCACGATCCGCACGGGGGGATCTTGACTTGTCATTCTAATTCGTGGTACCGTGCCAAGCCTTGATGTTGCGGTCTCGGTCGTCTTTGGTGATTGCTGGTGATGGGGTTTGACGGTCGTTACATGCTCTGAGCTTTGCCAGCCCAGCCCGCTTTGCGATGGTCGCACTGCGGGTGATGGATTGATGATGAGTTTATGCCTCTGGGGCCTCAAGCGCCCATGTTCACAGGCTGTCGAGCCCGTAAGGACGGGCCTCTCGCGCATATACCCTATGGGCTCCACGGCCTCCGGAGCAAAAGGTCGGTGGTTCGAATCCACTCGGGCGTACCACATTCCAAACGATTTAATCGATCTTCGCTTTATTTTTCCAGCAATTTCGTCTACGCAGACCGCTTTCGATGCGGCATCTGCGCCACTTTCGCCGGTCCGACCAGCTCCTTATCGAGTTTTTCCACTCGCGCCTTCTGCTCGGCAGGGATGACTTGCAAATGGCGAGCTCACCGTTTGCAACTCATCGCTCCCTGGTAACCAGAAAATCACATTCAACGGCGCTGCTGAGAATTAAATGTCGTTCGAGTGGGCCAATCGATTTCTGAGAGCCCGAACGCGTGGGAGTAAAGCTCCGGCCTTTGCGAAGTCCACTGGCAGTACTCGCAAGTGGTCTCGGATTCGTTCAAACTCAGGCCTGCCGGTAGCATCCGCAAGCGAGAAGCAATTCCTGAAGCTCGATTGGGTTTACGGCGAAACGAATGCGGCCTTCGGCTTCAGCGGAGAACAATTGAGCTGCCGATGGCTCTCCCCGCTAGTACCCGACCATTATGTTAGTATCCAGGAACACGAGCGGCCACTTCTTGCCGAAGCTTTCGCCGGATTCGACCGGTTCGCCTTTTGCCAACGGCTCCCTCTCTTCATTGTATGCGGATTTCGGTCTCTGGCTGACGAACGGCAAACCCGGCCCAGCTTGTCAGTTCCCCTTTTCGTGCATCTTGTTTCGCCTTATGCCACGCCCATGCTCTGAGGCTGCACCGCGTGCGCTCCGGGCAGCCTCAGGCTGAAGCGCGCGCCCCCTCCGGGCGCCGAACCCACCGACAGGTCGCCGCCGTGATCCAGCACCGTCTGCCGCGTGAGCGCCAGTCCGAGCCCCAGCCCGTTACGTTTGCCCGCCGTGACGAAAGGCTGGAACAGCTTGGGGCGGATCTCCGGCGACACGCCGGGACCGGTGTCGTCCACGTGCACCAGCACCGAGCCCCGATCGAGTTGTGCCGAGATGCGGACCGAGCCGCCCTCCGGCATGGCCTCAATGGCGTTGCCAATCAGATTCACAAAGGCCCGCTC
>JBARBI010000053.1:0-3060 GCA_049792875.1 Candidatus Sulfotelmatobacter sp. | reverse complement strand
CTTGGCATCTCCATTATAGCCATCGCCTCAAAAGGAAACAAACGGGACATCCGGACCCGCGAGTCGCTCTCAGGAAGCGTCTTGGCCGGCAGAGAAAGCGATGCCAAGCGGCGCTCCGGAAGCCGTCCGCCTCAAGCCACATGCTGAGGAGCGGTACCGACATCAATGAGTGCCGTCTGAGGCTCATCATTCGTAAGGTCAAAAACCCGGTTTCCGGTAAGACGGGCGGTCTAAATGGGTCGATGCAACACGTGACCACGGTCCTGTTCTAAGAGCCTAGAAGGCTGATTTTGTTCGCGAGCCTCAATTCAAACAAAACGAAATCCCTGTTAGTCTCTGATTTGGTCCAGCCGTGCGGATTGATTCTTTTCGGGAAGTATTGTCTGATGAACTGCTTACGAGGTGTTGCATCGACCAGTTGAGCTGGCAGGTCTTATCGGAACCTGGGAATCTGGTTTCCCCACATGACGAGAAGACGATGCCGTCAGCGAAGCTTCTTTATTGTGGGCGAAATGCGAAGAAGGATTTCTATATCGTCGCCGGTTTGCGTAGTCACTCCGTCTTGCCAGGTAGTGGGTCAGTTTGAGCCTGACGCGGCGCGATTGATCTGCCGGAGCACCTAACGCTCCTGGCTGCCCATCGATTCCAATTCTCGCAACAGCGCGGCACCCCAGGCCGTAGCTCTCGCCAACTTGACGTCGAGGTCTCGAAGGCTACTGACGAGCGCAAGGTCCCGAACCTGATCGTATGCAGCGGGAGGCAGATCGCGATCGAGATAGCGCACACCGAAATCCCATCGCGCCGGACAGTAACGCATGCGGAGGAGATCGGCTAGCGGCTTCAACGTATACGCCCAGAACGCGCTAACGGCCTCGAAGTGCTGGCCGCGCAGAATGGCTTTGCGGACAAAGACCTGGCTCATGGGAACCCACGTCTGAAGTTCCCGATACCGCCGGTCCCGCTGCACCGCCAACAGTCGCTCGTCGAGGGGCTTTGGTCGCAGCCAATTTCCCTTGTCGAAGAGAGGCACGTTCGCACCATGTCGCTCGATGTCGAGGTGATGATCGGGGTCTGTGGCCCGGTGAAAGATCAGGTCGACAAGGAAGAAGTCGCCACCATCTTTTAGCTTGTAGTATCGACCAGTCCGCGGGGTGTGGCTGGCAGCAATGGGAGACACCGTCTCGATGGCTCTCTCTGCTAACGCGTACAGGTCATCGAATGACGCATCATCGGCCACTATGAAGTCCAAGTCGATGTCCGAGTAGGCATCCACGGTACCGAAAGCCGCGCTGCCACCCTCCCACCCGGCAAACACAGCCGGGAGCGGTCTCAAGGCCTGGGTAACGGCATCGGAGACCCGATCCCGGAGAGACTGGTCAATCATCATGGCGAAAGGCAGCTCCTAATATCCCCATCCTAAGCCACATTCAGTTAGTGATTCGTCCGTGACCCAAACTTCGCTATATCCGTCGCCATTGTTCAAGCGCCATTCCTTCAGAGCCAGAAGATACCCTCATTGGGTAAGCGTCCGGTCTGTGACGTGTGGACGAAGTGTGAGTAGTTGAGGAAGATGATCTTTGTGGGCATTTTTATTTGTGTCCACGAAGGGGAATCGTGGACACATCGAATGAGATAGTAAGTGTGAGAGCAGCGGGGGCGAAGAAGCGCCGGCGGAGTGTGGAAGAGCGGCGCAAGATAGTGGAAGCGACGTTGCAACCTGGGGCGTCGGTGTCGCGAGTGGCTCGGCGTCACGATGTGAACACGAATCAGGTGTTCCACTGGCGGAAACTGTATCGCGAAGGGCGGCTGGGAGACAGCGCAGCCACGAAGCTGCTGCCGGTGAGGGTCGCCGACGAGCGATCCGTGAGAGAAGCAGAAGGTGACGGAAACGCTTGGCGATCGGGAACGATCGAGATCCAACTCGCGAAAGGAACTGTGCGCATTGCTGGAGCCGTGGATGTGTCCACATTGCGCGCCGCGATTGAGTGTTTGGCCGGATGATCGGGCTGGCAGCAGGGACGCGGATCTGGATCGTGGCGGGAGTGACGGACATGAGGCGCGGCTTCACGGGGCTGGCCGGGATGGTGCAGACGGCGCTGGAGCAGAATCCGTTTTCGGGGCAGGTGTTTGTGTTTCGCGGCAAGCGCGGCGATCTGATTAAAATTCTCTGGTGGGATGGGGACGGTCTGTGCTTGTTGGCCAAGAGGCTGGAGCGTGGGCGGTTCATCTGGCCGCAGGCCAGCAGCGGCACCATATCGCTCACATCCGCGCAGCTGTCGATGCTGCTGGAAGGGATCGACTGGCGGCGGCCGGTGCGCAGTTACGCGCCGCAGATGGCGGTGTGAGTAAAATAAGTTTTATTTTCCCGCGCATTTTTATTTTGTTGTAACAAAAGTCTGCTAGATTCACGGCAATGGTTGCCGCTCCTCGCACTCTCCCCGATCTCCATCAGCTTGATCCCGCTGAGTTGAAAGCATTGATCCTGTCGCAGCACGAACAACTGCTGTCGAAAGACGAACAACTGTTGTCACGTGACAACGAGATCGAGCATTTAAAGTTGCTGATCGCCAAGTTGCGGCGAATGCAGTTCGGACGCAAGTCGGAAAAG
The DNA here is from genome assembly GCA_049792875.1 of Candidatus Sulfotelmatobacter sp. Classification (GTDB taxonomy): domain Bacteria; phylum Acidobacteriota; class Terriglobia; order Terriglobales; family Acidobacteriaceae; genus Sulfotelmatobacter. The sequence goes on along the minus strand of JBARBI010000053.1, from coordinate 452 downwards.
CTAGACCGGCAGATCGAGCAGTTGGAGTTGCGGCTGGACGAATTGCAGGCAACGCAAGCGGAGAACAGCAGTGCTTTACAGACTCCTGCTGTCGTCGCGCCCGGTCCAAAAGGGAATGAAAAACCGGCGAGGCGACCTCTGCCAGAGCACCTGCCGCGCGAAGTGCGGAAGTATCCGCCCAAGCAGAAAGCTTGCCCGGACTGCGGCGGCAAGCTGAAACTTCTGGGCGAAGACGTTTCGGAAATCCTGGAATACGTGCCGGCGCGATTCAAAGTGATTCGGCAGGTTCGACCGAAGCTGGCCTGCGCGTGCTGCGAACGCATCGTGCAAGCCGCAGCGCCAAGCCGTCCCATCGAGCGCGGCATTGCAGGTCCGGGGCTACTGGCACACGTGTTGGTCTCGAAATATTGCGATCACTTGCCGCTGTATCGCCAATCGGAAATTTACGCGCG
>JBARBI010000052.1:0-47147 GCA_049792875.1 Candidatus Sulfotelmatobacter sp. | reverse complement strand
CGTCAACACGACCTTCCCGCAATGACCCGAAATCATCGCGTCGAAGCCTTTCTGGAACTCAGTGTAAGGGAAACGGTGCGTGATAACCGGCTCGATGTCGAGCCCCGACTGGAGCATGACGGTCATCTTGTACCAGGTCTCGTACATTTCGCGGCCGTAAATGCCCTTGATGGTGAGCATGTTGAAGATGACGGTACGCCAGTCGATGGCCATCTCGGCGCTGGGGATGCCGAGCATGGCGATGTGGGCGCCGTGACTCATGTTGGCCAGCATGTCGCGGAAACCGGCGGGGCTGCCGGACATTTCGAGGCCGACATCGAAGCCTTCGCTCATGCCGAGGCGCTTCTGCACATCGGCGAGTTTCTGCTCGCGCACGTTGACGGCGAGGGTGACGCCCAGTTTCTCGGCGAGTGCGAGGCGGTAGGGATTGAGGTCGGTTATGACGGTGAAGCGCGCGCCGGCGTGGCGCGCCACCGCGGCGGCCATGATGCCGATGGGGCCCGCGCCGGTGATGAGTACGTCCTCACCCAGCACGGGGAAGGAGAGGGCAGTGTGCACGGCGTTGCCGAAGGGGTCGAAGATGGCGGCGACATCGAGATCGATGCCCTCGTGGTGGCGCCAGATGTTGGTCATCGGCAGCGCGATGTATTCGGCGAACGCGCCGGGACGGTTTACGCCCACGCCCATGGTGCGGGCGCACAGGTGGCGCCGGCCGGCGAAGCAATTGCGGCAGCGGCCGCAGACCACGTGGCCTTCGCCGCTGACCATGTCGCCCGGGAAGAAATCGACCACATTGGAGCCCACGGCTTCAATGCGGCCGACGAACTCGTGGCCGATCGCCATGGGGACGGGAATGGTCTTCTGTGCCCACTCGTCCCACTGGTAGATGTGGACATCGGTGCCGCAGATGCCGGTCTTCAATACGCGAATGAGGACGTCGTTGATGCCGATTTCGGGGGCGGCGATATCCTCGAGCCACAGGCCTGGCTGGCTCTTGCTTTTGACCAAAGCTTTCATGACTCTACGATAGCGTGCCGCAGGGAGGATGATGGTGCGGGGAGTTCGTAAGCGCTACGCGTTTTGCAGGAATCATCCGCGCCTCGTGCCGATGAACACGCCATCTGGGATACGTTGCGATCCCGCAAGCCTGGTTCTCTACGGGCGATGCCAAGCCAGTTCGAGACATCATGCGCGATCTGGAAAGGGTGAAGCGCGGCGAACCTTGAGCGAACTGTTTTCTCCATTCGAATCGAAACCTTATATAATCCACACATGCAAGGAATACCCTGGAGCACAATTGCGCTCGGCTCGCTGTTGCTCATCTCGGTGTGTTCAAAAGGAGGACAAGAAGTGCAATCTCCGCAACCTGAAAAGTCGAAGCCGCCTGTCAAAATGGAGCAGCGCGGGCGCATCCTTGGAATCGGCGGTGTCTTCTTCAAATCCGCTAATCGTGATCAGATGCGCGAATGGTATTCGAAGCATCTTGGACTCGCTGACAAAGGCCAGGGCGTGATGCTTCCGTGGCGCGAACACGACGACCCGCAAAAGGAACACGTTACAGTTTGGACTGTTTTTCCCACCTCCACTAACTATTTCGATCCCAGCCACGCACCGTTCATGGTCAACTACATCGTGGACGATCGGGATGCTTTGCTCGACCGGTTAAAACAAGAGGGAGTAAAGATTGACGCCAAACGAATGAATGAATCCTACGGTCGCTTTGCCTGGATCTATGACTCGGATGGGAATAAGATCGAGCTCTGGCAGCCGTTGCCCGCAAAGCCCTAAGGGCCCTCCACTGCACTTACTCCATCGGTTTCTGTAGCTACGGCTAGGGCCGATTAAGCCGGCATGCGAAAAGTGTGTCGAACGGAATTTGTCCGCGATAGTTACAGTGGAGCCGTCTTTGAATACTCCGCCTCGAGTTTTCGTACCTGAACTTTGCTCCGTCAGGTGGGCGTTGCCACTGTTCGGCTATTGAGAGGCGCCGAAAAGAACCGGACTCACCATGGTTTCAATCCTGGCTGCCATCTCCTCGGCGGGGATACGGTTGGGGGTCTGAAACCAGCGTCGCGCGGCTCCAAAAACGGCCCAGGCCGCGGTTGTCGCCAGCAGTGCTGCATCGACACCGGGTGCAATCCCATGAAGGGCAAGGCCTTCCTTGAACATATCCTCGACGACGGGGATGATGGAGCCTTCGAGCGGTATCCGAGCCAACTGACTGGGGCAGCCTGTGGTCTCAGCGAGATAGTCGCATACGCCGAGTGCAATCGCGCGCAGAGCTCCATTGCAGTCGGTAAAGGTGATGGCGCGGCGCTCTATTAAGTCGCGGAACCGTACGCCTGTCATGGCCTGCAGCAACGCATTCTTGTCTGGATAATGCAGGTAAAAGGTGGCCCGGTTCAAGGTGGCCTCGTCAGCGATCTCCTGGACAGAAAGTTCTTCGAACTCCTTTTTCATCAATAACTTGGCCAGTGCGTCCATGAGCATGCGGCGGCTGCGCAGAATACGCGGATCCGTCGTTCCGGTCTCGGGTTGGAGAAGCTGGGCCATGCCTACCGTAAGGATACCTCCTTGCAGACTAAAGCGACACTTGTTTATTTTATGAATCGACATATGTTGATTACTAATCATATGTCGCGTAGGAGGAACTCGCAATGTCAACGCTGCTTCATATCGATTCCAGCCCACTCTACGGTCGGTCAGTCTCTCGCGAGCTGACCGCTGCGTTCGTCACTCAATGGGAGGCTTCGCACCCGAATGGAAGGGTCATTGACCGCGACCTCAACGCAACAGCCATGCCGCCGATCAATGCGGAATGGGTCGGTGCCGTTTACACGCCGGAACAGGCCCGCACTCCGCAGCAGAAGGAATTACTTTCGCTCTCCGACTCCCTGCTCGCCGAACTGGAGCAGGCCGATGAGTACGTCATCGGAGTGCCGATGCATAACTTTGGTGTGCCGTCCGTGCTCAAGCTATGGATCGACCAGATCGCGCGTGTCGGCAGGACATTTTCCTACGGGGAGAGAGGGCCAAAGGGCCTGATCGTCGGTAAGAAGGCGACCTTCATCATCGCAACCGGCGGGATTTACGACGCCCAGACGCAGATGGCCTCGTTCAATTTCGTGGAGCCGTATCTGCGGTCCGTATTTGGTTTTCTTGGCGTGACGGACGCGACCTTCCTCACCGCAGGGGGGACCAGCGCGCTGAACCAGGGGAAGGACCGGAAAATATTTCTTGCACCGCACCTTCAGTCCGTGCGGACGCACGCGCAGACCTTCCAGGGAGATCACGCATGAAGATTGCTTCGATTTTTGCACGCCACCTGCTGGGGCTGATCTTTACCGTCTTTGGGCTGAACGGGTTCCTTCACTTTATCCCCCAGCCGCCACCGGCGAACCCCGTGGCGATCCAGTTCCTTGTTGCGGTCAGCGCCTCGCACTTTGCCGCCTTCTTCTTCGCGCTGCAGGTGCTTGGCGGACTGCTGCTACTCTCCGGCTTTTTCGTGCCACTTGCGCTGACACTGCTTGCTGCGGAGCTCTACAACATCCTCGCGTTCCACCTGACGATGGCCCCGGCGAGCATTGCTCCGGCTCTGGTCGCCTCAGTACTGTGGGTACTGGTCTTCCTTCAGTACCGCGAAAGCTTCAACGGCATCTTCACCGCGAAGCCTGCGACGCAGCCATGAATTGCGTCGCAGTAATCGCAGCGAAATCATGAAACCGATTCTCGGGGTTTTGTTCTTTTGGACGAGTCATGATCCACCTGCAATTGATCGAGCCGAGGTTCCCCGGAACATCCGGCGACGGAAGAAATCCAGCAATTGGCCCGCGTTATTTCATTAACCCAAACCGGTGTAGCGGCGATGGTTTGTACCCGGGCCGCTCGCGACAACTGCGAGCGGCCGGGGCATCGATGTTGGCTATGCGGCCGCTTGCTTGCGTTGCTCAATGAATGCCAGCAGGTCGGCATTGATCTGGTCTGCGTTGGTTGTAGGCATCCCGTGCGGAAAACCTGGATACACCTTCAGCGTTGCACCCTTCACAAGCTTCGCGGACTGCAGGGCCGCTGCGCCGATGGGCACGATCTGGTCATCGTCGCCGTGAAGAATGAGAGTGGGCACGTCGAACTTCTTTAGGTCCTCGGTGAAGTCCGTCTCGGAGAAAGCCTTGATGCAGTCGTAACCCGCCTTCATCCCGCCCATCATTCCCTGGAGCCACCACTTCTCCCGGATGCCTTCGGAAATCTTGGCGCCGGGCCGGTTGTAGCCGTAAAAGGGAAGGGTAATGTCCTTGTAAAACTGCGGCCGATTGTTCGTATATTGAGCTCGCAGGTCGTCGAACACCTCGATCGGCGCGCCCGCAGGATTCTTCTCCGTCTTCACCATCAGCGGCGGTACGGCGCTGATAAGCACGGCCATGGCGACACGTTTCGAGCCATGCCGGCCGATGTAGCGAGCAACTTCTCCGCCGCCGGTTGAGTGGCCCACATGGATCGCGTTCTTGAGGTCGAGCTTTTCTGTGAGGGCTGCGAGATCGTCGGAATACGTGTTCATCTCGTTTCCGTCCCAGGTCTGCTCCGAGCGGCCGTGTCCTCGCCGGTCATGCGCTATGACTCGATACCCGCGCTGGCCGAAGAACAGCATCTGGCCGTCCCAGTCGTCCGCGGTGAGTGGCCATCCGTGACTGAATACAATCGGCTGGCCCTTACCCCAGTCCTTGTAGTAAATCTGAGTACCATCCTTGGTCGTAATCGTTGGCATAGAATGCACTCCTTGCATTTCTGAATTACCTACAGATTGTGAAGACTTCGCTGTTGCCAGCGCGGCACCGCTAACGATCAAAGAACATGAAGTGCGACAAGTTGATCGGCGCTGGGTTTTGGGATTGCACCATGAACCTCGTGATTCTGATCCCGTGATGCACCTGCTTGACGTCGACTTCATCGAACAGCATTCTCGATGAAGAGCGGGAGGCACGGACTTATTCGGGCCGGCTAATCACCTGCCGCTGCCAGATCTTTCCGTGCCGCGCCTCGCGCAGCCTTTTCTATGAAAGCAGCCACATCCTGTGGACGCGACACGTACACGGCGTGGCTACCCTTAACCTCGATGACGGTTGAGCCAGCGCGTTTGGACATCGACCGCTGGGCGTCTGGATAGTGCTTCGCCGATTGCAACGATATAGAACCGACGTTTCATCGATATCTATCGCACGGAAAACAAACATCAGCCCAGGCAACTGGAGAATGGCGCCGAACCCCCGAACTCACCTCAGCAGTCGCATGCTCAGAACGAATCCAGATAATCGGTATGAATGTGTACGGCCGAATGTTTCCGTGGACCCCTGTTTGTACGCTGATTGTATACGCAGGGCGACCCATACGCACCGGCACACGCGGGAAAGCAAACGAACAAGCGTTCTATTCACAAAACGTACCCACCTCAGTAGGGGTGGGTGGGGCCAGTGATCGGCAATCGAACACGCGGCGCAATCAATCAAACGATTCGGAGTGTTCCTGGCAGAACGAGCTGTGAGAAGTTGCGGTGACAGGGCAGTTCAAACCGGTCGCCTCACTCCGAAGCTTTTACTTCCTCAAAGCTGAACTGTTTGTCGAGCTTGTCGTAGGGCGTACCGTCGACCTCGACATACGGGTAGACGAAGTAATTGAGCGCCGGACCGTCCTGCTTAGGAGCCAGTGTGATATCGCGGCCGGTCGATAACTGCACGCGATTGGCGTCAACGCTGCCGAAGAAATAATCTTCTTTCTGCTTCGCTTTCCACGCCTCTGAAATGTCAACGGGGATCCAGCCGGTTTTGGGCGCATAGAACTCAGCCCAGCAGTGATACCCGGCGATATCTCCTTTGTCCTTGTTTTCGGGCAGAGGAAAACCGATGTCGAAGCGGGCCGGAATCCCGTCAGCCCGCAACATGCCGATGAACGGAGAATGGAAGTCCGTACAGTTGCCGCGCTTGGCGTCACAGGCCCACACTGCGTCCCCGCGTCCCCAGCCTGAGCCCGTCTTGTCGTAGCGCATATTCGTGAAAAGATAGTCATAGGCTGCCTTGGCTTTTGCGACCGCGCCGCTCTGGGACCCGGTTACCTCGACCGCCAACTCCTTGATCTTACCGTCCGTAGGAATCAGACTGTCAGGCGCAATCAAACGGCTCATCGACGCGGACACGACGCTAGGCTTCTGATCTGTTCGCTTGAGTTGCGCATAATCGCCCCGCGAGTATTCGCGGCGTGTGATCTTGTACTCGAGAGTGAACTCTGCTTTGCCCGGAGCAGGATTCTGGATCTCGGCATACATCATCCGATTGCCGTACAGGGGCTCCTGCGTCATCCGCGTTTTAACCGGAGCCTTGACCGCCAGAACGCGCACAGTCTGATGCTGGTCAGTCTGCGGCACCGGAATCCAGACTCGCGCTCGCTTCGCTCCGGAGGGAATATCCTTCACGGTGAAGTTGTAGGTGAAGCGAAAGGTGCGGGTTGGCAGGCTGAATTTCTGGCCATTCGAAGTGGTTTGGGCGGCCAACTGGCATGCTGGAAAAAAGAGCAGCAGCAGCAACGACGAGAGGACTCGCAGCTTCACGGAGACACTCCTTAATCGGTGGACCATGGGTCGCGATTTTACCAGCAGCCACCGCGCGCTGTCACGGCTGCAAAGAAAGCCACTTCAGCGGTAATTCGCACCCCTTGCTTCGCTGAGACAAGATCTGAAGCCTTTTCGAATATTTCCAATCTGGTATAGCATCCCAACGACGAGGTTCACAATGACAACGATCGCAACGTCCATGCGAAGCGATACACCCAAAGTGGCCTACCAACCGCAAGCCGCCACCGGTCTGGCAATCGTGCGAGTGACGATCGGCGCGATGTTCGTGTCGGTATTTTTCGAAAACCTGGGGAAAGGCCTCTACACTGCGGCGGGTTACGCGGGTCTCATCAATTACTACCTCAAAGCGAGCCACGCCCCGGCTGCCTGGAAGGCGGTGATGGGCCTGGCAGCAAGCCACGCGTCGATGGCCGCTCCCATGCAGGGATTGACCGAGATCTCTCTTGGTATCCTGCTCGTCATCGGTCTGGTTACCCGGCCCGCCGCATGTGTGGCGTTTTTGTTTCTCGGCAGCCTTTGGATTTCGGAGTGGGGCACCGCGTGGATCTGGGAACTGCTGGTTCCGGTGCTCGCATCGCTCGGGCTCGCGATCGGAAGCGCCGGCCGGAGATGGGGCGTTGACGCGTGGCTGTCGCAACGGTGGCCATCATCTCTGTTGTGGTGATCGGGCTAGACTCACTTGAATCACGAACACGTGCGAGTATCCGTCATCATCCCCACCCACAATGAAGCGCAGGCGATTGGGCGCGTTTTAGCCGATCTCCCGTCCGATCTCACCACGGAGGTCATCGTTGTCGACAGTGACTCGAGTGACGGGACGCCCGAGATCGCCGCAAGAATGGGAGCCCGCGTCGTTCCAGAACCACGCCGCGGCTACGGGCGAGCGTGCCTCACCGGTCTGGCCACGGCAAATTCCCCTGACGTGGTTGTGTTCCTTGATGGAGACTATAGCGATCGGCCCTCCGAACTGCCGATTCTATTGGTGCCCATCACTGAGGGCCGAGCGGACATCGTACTCGGTTCCCGCCTACAGGAGCCGCGTTCTGCGGGGGCGTTGCCCTGGCATCAGGTATTTGGGAATCGTCTCGCCGCCAGCCTGATCAGGCTCCTTTATGGTTTGGAAATCACCGATCTCGGCCCGTTTCGCGCTGGCCGCGCAGATGTACTACGCGCGCTCGCGCTCGAAGAGACCACCTATGGCTGGGCGGTCGAGATGATCCTCAAAGGCGCCCTGGCTGGATTCCGCGTGGTTGAAGTCCCGGTAAGCTACCACCCGCGTATCGGACAATCGAAGATCAGCGGCACACTGAAGGGTACGGTCGGCGCCGCTTGGTTCATTCTCAGCTTGATCGTGCGCTATTATTTCCGACATCGAAGAACCGGAACATCACGGCCAGCGTAGGTCCGCGCCCGCCTATTTGCTGCGCCGACGGGTGGCTCACCAGGCCCGGTTTTGGCTTGAGTGGGATGTTGAGATCTTCTCAATTCTGTCATCCCGACCGGAACAGATCATCGCTCTGCCATGATCGGTGGAGTGGAGGGACCTGCTGTTGTGGCGTTACCCGTCGTATATTATTGCCCCAACAATCTATGCAATCTTCAAGCGAGCCGACGGCGCATTGGTCACGGAGTGACCGTGTGCTGGTAATCATGGCGAAAGCGCCAAGGCCAGGCGCGGTGAAGACCCGCCTGACGCCCAGCCTTTCGCCCGTGGCCGTCACTGATTTCTATTGCTGTCTTCTGGACGACACGCTGGCACTGGCGCGATCATTGGCTGACGTGGAAGTTGCCATCATGTGCCCGGACTCGGACGTAAACGCGCTGACGCCGTTGGCAGGCAACAAAGTGAACGTGGTTGCCCAGAGAGGTGAAGGCCTTGCCGCAGGCCTCACCTCGGTGTTTGCGCACTTCGCGCCGGGTTATCAAAGAGAAGATCATCAAAGGGACGCCCATCGACGGCGCGTGATTGCCTTCAACAGCGACAGTCCACACCTGCCGCGTTCTGTTCTCGAAGACGCGTTCGAAATGCTGGCCGCACATGACGTGGTCGTGGGACCAACGCACGATGGAGGCTACTATCTCGTCGGGGCAAAGGCTTCTCATCCTACGCTTTTCGCACACGACGGAATGGGCACCAGCAGCGCATTGGAGAGACTCCTGTCGCGCGCACGAACTCTTGATCTGTCCGTAGGTTTCGCAGATCCTTTTTACGATATTGATGTAGCTGACGACCTGACTCGGCTCGCAGAGGAGTTGCGGCTGGCTCCGGCGAGGGCGCCTCGCACGGCGGCATGGCTTAAAGAGTGGGAGAGATTATGTGGAGCGGGCACTCCTGCCCGCTAGCCCTTGCCGCCGCAAGCAAAGCGGGCAGGAGTGCCCGCTCCACATATACAAACCTTTGTGGCGGCACAATTACGGACGGGCACAGGAGAATAGTGAAGATCGCCCCCGAATGGAGACTGTACATACTCGGCGCCACGTTGAGCGTTGCGCTAACGATCTGCGCACGCAACTTCGGCGATAGGGGTGGACCGTACTTCATGGCCTCTTTGACGCTTGCGGGAATCGCATACCTCTTAGCGATCCGTGAGTTTTTCGCCACGCCAAAACTTGACCGACGCATTTCCCGGCGCGTCGTCGTCATTGGGCTCATCCTGGCCGCTGTGTGGCACATTGGATTTCTTCGGGTGCCCCCGGGCGCCGATGATGACATCCATCGATATGTTTGGGACGGCCGCCTGCAGAGGCTCGGCTATAACCCCTATCTTGTCGTTCCCAGCGATCCCGCCGTGAAGGGGCTGCATACCCCAGAAACCCGCAACTTGAACAACCCGGATCTACCGAGCCCATATCCAGCTGGGGCAGAGCTATTCTTCCGCACAGTAACCGCGATTCAGGAGTCCACCTTTGCACTAAAAGTAGCATTCGTGGTGTGCGAGCTCGCAATTGTTTTCGTATTGCTCGCCGTCTTGCGTTGCACCCAGCAGGGAGCGCACCTGGTTCTGGCGTTCGCCTGGAACCCATTGTTGGCCATTGAGGTGGCGGGAAGCGGTCACATCGACATTGTTGGCGCGTTATTGTTGACGTTGTCCGCCGCTGCGCTGGTGCGCCGATGGCGAGCGGCAGCGGCCGTCGCCCTTGGGCTGGCTATCGCAGTGAAATTGCTGCCCGTCGTACTCTTGCCCCTCTACTGGAAGCGGGTTCGCATTCGCGACGCGGCGCTGGCGGCAGCCGTGGTCGGATTCCTGTACGTGCCATTTCTGAATCACGGCCGCATTCCCATCGGCTCACTGGGTACGTATGTCCAGACTTTCCGTTTTAATGGTCCCGTGTTTGCGGCACTCGATCATGTGGCGCCTCCGCAGTTGCTAGCCGGGCTGGCGGTGCTCGTCGGATTAGTGACTGCAACCTGGCTCAGAAGCGCAGCGCGGGAGTGGTCTCCCGACCAATTTGCCTGGCCAATGGCAGCATCTCTTTTTTGTGCGCCCGTCGTATTCCCGTGGTATCTTCTCGCGCTGCTGCCATTTCTGACGTCGGCCTCGACGCTGTTGATCGCCCTCTGGACTGTGAGCATTATCCCGACTTACGTCATGTGGCACTGGCGCACACTTGGGCGACCGTGGGGAGCGCTTCCTGCTTGGGTAATGGTGCTGGAATACGGATGCGTGGCAGGGGCCGGTGCCATGATCGTATTCCGCCGTCTCCTACGGCCGGCGGCACCCCCCGCTTAAGCGGACTTGTTCGTCAAGCCTATTAGGCCCACAAGCAATTTCTGTATCCGAAAATCCGGAGGGCTCATCCAACGCAACATCTGTTCAATTCACCGAGGAGGGACGTTCATGAGAAATTTGGGCCGACTCGATGTGATCCGCCTTTTAGCCTTCAACATGCTGTGGATCCTCCCTGCTACTTTAGGAGCGCAGACGCGCCCGCCAATTTTCGAGAAGGTGGCTAAGACGTATGGTCTCGATTCGTGGGATAAGATCGAGGCGATCCGCTACACCTGGAACATACAATTGGGCACATTCAGTGCCTCCCGTACATGGGAATGGGAACCCAAGACCACCCAGGTCACCTACGAAGGGAAGGATAAAGACGGCAAGCCGGTCAAAGTCACCTACAAGCGCTCCGAGCTCGGCAGCCAGCCCGACCCCGTGAAGAACGACACTGACCCGGGGTTCATCAACGATAACTACACGCTTCTGTTTCCCTTGAAGGCTTACTGGGACGGCAGCCCCGCGGTGATCGACGCCGGTACGTACAACTTGCCGGTGGGCAGCGGCTCGGCCGAGCTGGTCGCAGTGAAATATCCCGCCGAAGGCGGGGGTTACACGCCCGGCGACACCTGGGAACTTTACGTGGGCAAAGACGGCCGCGTCGAATATTGGGTTTACCACCGCGGCGGCGCCAAAAAGCCAAGCTTTGTGTTCGCAACGTGGGGCGGCCAAAAAATGGCAGGTCCTCTTCTGATCTCAACCGATCGCCGCGGCTACGCCGATGGCAAGCCGATACGAATCTGGTTTTCGGATGTGGCGGTCAAGGTAACGGGCTCGGACGCCTGGATGAAAGCGCAATGAGGTAGGCTTATTCGAATGGCTGATGTGGTTCGTCGCGAATCAGACTACCTGGCAATGACGACGGTGGTGCAGGAACTGCGCAGTTTAGGCAAATCGCGATTTGCGGCCATGCGGATCTCGAGTCGTGGGCGCTCACCCCGAATGATCGGACAATAACAATCAGGCTGCAGCAGTGCGTCCTGCAAGCGTCGCCGTCCGGCACATCCGCCGTGACAGGACTCGCGGAACTCGCACGGATTGCAGCTTTGGGGAAGTGTCCGTGCCTGCTCGAAAGGTATCGAGCTCAGAATGTTGGCGCCTGCGAGCATCAAATCTGAGAGCGGCTCCCCCGAACCTGGCCAATAAACGCAGGGTTGGGTCGTGGCTCTTGGCGTCACTCGCACGGTGCTCACGCCACAACCGGTTCGGAGCGGCGGCAGCCCCGCCATCGCACGAACCAGCGGCTCGCCAATTGCGATTACGTCGGTCTCCTCAAAGAGGCGCCGGAACCCTTCCCAGTACTCTTCGTAACTGAGGGCATAAACGTCCGATCGCACGGCTTGGTACACATTGATTCGCAAAGGAGCGTCAAACTGCTTGGCCGCTCGCGCCACATCCGCTAAACGCAAGTAGTTCGACTTCATCATGACGGCGATGATGGTTAGCGGAATATCCAGCTTCCGACACCGTTCTGCCTGTTGGTGGATGAGTGCCCAATTGCCATGCCCGCGCTGTGCATCCTGTTCCGCCTGGGTCGGGTAATCGAGAGAGAACTCGATGTCATGGAAGGCTCGCAGTTCAGTGTCATCCAAGACAGCAATGCTATGACCGTTGGAAGTGATGGTGAGCTTGACCGGTTTCGTCTGCAGGTAGGCCAGTATTGCCTTGAAGTCGGGATGCATGCCGTTCTCACCGGTGCCGAGATTCACCGAGCGCACGGGCAGGCGTTCCATCACTGCCTTCACTTGATCCAGCGCGAGACGATCCGCGCGAGTCGGATCGCGGTAGCAGAAGGCGCAGGCAAGATTACATTCGTTGGTGAGCCCCAGCCCGAGCGCAATACCGGCATCAGGTGTCATCATGCGATTCCGGACGACCCGGTCTGGGCCGCGACGTTGTTCATGTAACGTCCTTCATCACCGGGCCTGTGCGCTGTGCAAGGAAATGCGTGTAGCGGGCGACTGCGGCAAACTCCGGTCGCCTGCCCAGCTTACGCTCTAGCTCAAAAATCCGTTCGTACTCATCACTTCGGGAAATCTTTTGCGGCAGGTAATCCGAGATGACCCGTACGCCGCGCTCTGCTGTGACCGCGAGTGACGATTCGAGCACCATGGCCTGCAGGCTCTCCGCCGTAAATAGCCGCACTCTTCCTCCGTACAAGAACTCATGTCCCCACTCAGCAGTAAGATTATGCTCGGTCGCGGACAAGTCGCCGTCTTGTATTGCGGCCTTTAACACTTCACCTGCCTGGTTACGCACCAAAACCGAGAGTATGCCAGACGGATCTCGCATCGTGCGAACTGCACCGCGCAACACAACACTCGGGTCGTCGACATACTCCAGGATATTGTGGCAGAGAATTAGATCGAACGATCCGGCGTCGAACAGAGTTGCCAATTGCGCAGCGTCCCCGTGTTTCAGGGTTATCCTCTCCGTAACTCCTGCTTCCCACGCGGCACTCTTCGCGAAATCCAGCATTGGTACAGACGAATCCAGCAAGGTGACATGAAGGCCAAGTCGCGCCAGGCGCACCGCGATGGCGCCGGTACCGCACCCAAGATCCAGGGCGCGCAAAGACCGTGAGGCTTGCGGCAGAAACTCCTGCAAGTTGGCGAAGGCGAGATCGAGGCGCAGTCGGCCCTGGGGCGTCTCCAGGTAGGCGGCATACTTCGCTGCCCCGGTCCGGAACCGTTCGAAGTCGTCATTGGCGGTCATTTCCTTCATGCGCTAGTGCAGTAGGGGCATGAACCACTGGAAGAATCCGGAAGACTATAGACCCAAGTCGCTCAAGCCTGGGTGGTCTTCCGGGCGGCGGCCAAGAGGCCACTTATATTTGCGATCTGATTCCGAGATGGGAAGGTCGTTGATGGACGCAAACCGTGAGGCCATGAGTCCGTCGTCATTGAACTCCCAGTTTTCATTGCCATAGGACCGATACCAGTGACCCGAGTCGTCGTGCCATTCGTAAGCGAATCGTACCGCGATGCGATTCCCCGCAAACGCCCACAGTTCCTTGATGAGCCGGTAATCCAACTCCTTGGCCCACTTCCGAGAAAGGAATGAAATGATTTCGTTTCTCCCGTTGATGAACTCCGAGCGGTTCCTCCATCGAGAATCGATGGCATAGGCCAGAGCAACCCTCCCAGGATCGCGGGTGTTCCATCCGTCCTCGGCGAGGCGCACTTTTTGAATGGCACTTTCGCGCGTAAACGGAGGCAAAGGAGGTCGGATTTCAGACGTTGCGGTTGTCATGGCACTTCTGCCACTTCGATACTGCCGGTAACGCGACAGTTTCCTTCGATCAGCCGAAGGTGAACGAAAGGGCCTCCGCACCGGAATCGAGAAATTCAATCTCGAACTGTCGATCGACAATCGGCTTCGGTCGTCGGATCAGCGGATACATTCCTGGCCCAGTAACTATACCGTTGCCTTGGCCGTCTACGTCAACCCCATGAGCGATGCCTGGCGGCTGTCGATCGATGAGCACGCGAAACCGTACAGAGGTTCCTGGCCGTGCCGGTCTCTACTTCCGCCGAGTATTTCGACATGGATGGAAGTCGCCGACCGTCAGGCGCCGTGGTCGCACCGGAGCAGTGAACTGGGAGGTGCCAGCGACAGAAAGCAGACTCGTGCAAAACGGAAGCGTGATTCGAGCGGAGCGGCAAAGGGGACCAAATGTTTGCGAATTCAGATGGCGCGAACCGGGCGCTGACGGCGCGCGAGCGAACCTGATGCAGAAGCAGCGGACAGCGTACCCCCGCGTGATAAGGTTGCGCTAGCGATTGTCTGCTACGACGGTTTGTTTATTAAGAATGCCGGCTGCCTCGGCCAGTGTGAGATCGCGAGGCATTTGGTGGAAGTCGCTGTGGCTTTCGGTTTCGTAGACGCCGACTGTCTTGAACAGGAGAGCTTTCCCTTTCATGTCCACAGTCAGGCTAACCATTTCCCAGTGCCACGGTGAAACCTCTGCCTGCCTTACCTCAAACTTGCCGCCTTTGTCCAAGTGTCCTAAGAGTCCACCTCCGAAGTTCACGTCTTCCACGAGGCGGCCATTGATCGCCGCAAGTCTTTCTTGCTTGGTATCAACCGTCATCTCACCCTGCATGCCGTGAAAAACGCGTGCTTCCAGCGAAGGCGGCTGGAAATTCGGGTTGGGCCTGAAAGCCAGTGTGACGAGGTCCCCTTGGCGACGTACGTAGCTGAACAAAAATACGTTCGGCAGAATTCTGAACAAGCGCGCGCCTTGTTCTGCCTTCTTTGCGCTCGCCTGCTGCAACTTTCGTTGCTCATCCGGATGGCTCACCAGCCGCTGGATGCGCTGGTTCTCGGTCTGCTCCTGTCTGGGGTTGAGGAGACGGCCATCGGTCGAGACCAGACGACTGAGGGAGCCCTGGTTAGTCTCGATGATGTTCTGGACTTGCTTCCTTCCGGATTCCTCTTTTTCGAGGCGGTACATCCAGCGGCCCCGATCCTGAACTTGCGACTCCAATTCGTTGGCGACCACCCTTCGCGTCAGTTCGTTCGCCGACATACCGAGTCTTTCGACCTCTGATTGAGAGAGTGCGTTTGATCCGAGCAGACAGACCGTCAGCAGGATCGTTGCAGAACCACGTAGTCGTTTCACAACCAATAGCGGCACCGGACCACCTAGCGTTTTGAGCCGGGTATGCATCTTGTCATTCCCCCATGAGACGGACACTTGCGCACAGCTCGAAAGGCTCGAGTCCGCAGCGGTTGGCTTCCTGTCGTTTGGATCATGGAATAAGCGCAGGAAAAAGAATGGTCAAAATCGCACTCTCCCCTCGCACTATTAAAATGCGATTGAAAATGCATCCTTGAAACTGCCCTCTCAAGTGGTCCTCAGATCTGCGAGCACCCTGAGTGTCCGGCCGATTTCGGCCTCGAACCCTAGATCTGGCGCTCCGTGCCCTCCCGCTTTCCATCTAACCGCCTGACTGAGATCGGCGAACAAAGAGCGAATATGCTAGCATCGTTCCGCCATGGCCCGGCGCCCGGATCGCGAGGAAGTAGAGATGTTGAATGAGAACGACCTGAAGGAACTCCGCCACAATCTTGCGCATCTCAGCCTGGGAGCCGTCCGCGACTTCTACGAGCAGGCTTACCGGGACTGCCGTCTGATCTACAGCCGGCTTCCCAGCCCCCGCCAGATGCAGACCCTCGTCCAAGTGTGGAAGCAGTTGCGGAAGTGGCGCTGACGGGCCGCCGTGATTTAATTTAGGGTCGCCTGCGCGGACGTCCAGTCAGTGCGCTTTGACTGCTGTTGGGCATTCGGGGACGGACCCGGGTGCGGGAACCGTAGGTGGGACGTAGAAAACGTCCGCCTCTACGACCTGGTCCGAAGACGGAACCGGAGCGGGCTTGGGTGCGTACCGCTGTTGGAAGGGGGATGTCACTGGTGAGCGCAGAGCAAAATGTAGGACCGACCGATGGGACCCTTCGCGCAGACACTGCGGCTCTAGTGTGCATAGCGGCGACAGTGGCAGCGATCCATCTGCTCACGAATAGTCGCTATGGATTTCATCGCGATGAATTGCAGGTTTTGAGCGATGCCCGTCACCTGGATTGGGGATTTGTGCCCTATCCGCCGCTGACCCCGTTTGTGGAACGGATTGGGCTTTCTGTCTTCGGCCTGTCGCTGGTGGGGCTGCGATTGTTTTCGGTGATCTCGCAGCTCTTCGCCGTCGTCGTGACGGGGCTGATGGCACGGGAATTAGGCGGAACGCGTTTGGCTCAGGTGACGGCTGCTCTGGCGATTGCGCTCTCTCCGTTGCCGCTGTTCGAAGGTACGGAGTTCCAATACACGACCTTCGATTATCTGTGGTGGGTGCTGATTGCCTACTTCGTGATTCGCCTATTGAAGACCGAGAACCCGCGATGGTGGCTGGCGATCGGCGCGACGATCGGCGTTGGTTTTCTGACCAAGTACACGATGGGGTTTTATCTCTGCGGGATTCTGGGGGGAGTGCTGCTGACGCGCGCTCGCCGCTCTCTGGGGAGCGGATGGTTCTGGGGCGGCATGGCGCTGGGGTTTGCCATCTGCTTGCCGAACCTGGCGTGGCAGGCGCGGCACGGCTTCATCTCGCTGCATTTCCTGCAGCACATTCACACCCGCGATGTGGGCGAGGGGCGGGCGGATGGATTTCTGCGCCATCAATTTTTGATTTGCACGAATCTGTTTGCCGCGCCGCTCTGGATTGGCGGACTGATCGCGTATTTGCGGGACTCGAGGTATCGTCTGCTGGCGTGGATGTATTTGATTCCTCTGGCGCTGTTCGCCGTAGGCAAGGGACGCGGCTACTACCTGGGAGCGGCGTATCCGATGCTGATGGCAATGGGTGCCGTCGCGGGCGAGCGCTGGGTTGCGTCGCTGTCGAAGGTGCCACGGCGGGCCCTGGTGGCTGTGTTCTTTATCGGGTTGATCGGGTGGGGACTATTCATGGGGGCGATAATCGTTCCACTGGCTTCCAGCGGGGCGCTGATGAAGTTCGCGCTCAAGAACAATGGCGATCTGCGTGAGGAGATCGGCTGGGACGAACTGGTCAGCACGGTTGCGGGCATTCGGGATTCCCTGCCTCCAGATCAGAGGGAGAATGTGGGCGTCGCGGTGAGGAATTACGGTGAGCAGGGGGCGATCGAGATTCTGGGTCCGGCCTATCACCTGCCTCCGCCCATCAGCGGAGTCAACTCGTCATGGCTGCGCGGCTATCCCCTGCCTCTGCCATCGACGCTGATTGTGCTGGGACAGTCGCGCCAAGAGGCGGATCGTCTGTTTACCTCGTGCCGTTGGGCCGGGCACAACGGGAATTCGTTAGGCGTTCACAACGAGGAGAGCGACGATCATCCGGACATTTTTGTGTGCGGGCCGCCGCGGTTGCCGTGGCCTGAGTTTTGGAAAGAATATCAGGGGTTCGGGTAGAGGCAACCAGGATTCAACCCCGTAGAGGTGGCATTCGTTAGCCCAGGGCGTAAGCCCTGGGTAAGCCGGGCACGTGGGAGGCGGGTCGTAATCAACGCCCGATTTTCTGAGCAGCAGCAGAGTTCGCTGTTTTCCATGTGGCGAAGATGACCATGTGGCGACGGACGCGTTCGTCCGTCCCGCAAAGGCGCAGCCGAGCGGCCCCGAGGACGAATCGCGAGTCGAACGGGCGAAGCCCGGAGCAGCCTTATTGTGCTTTGAAGAAGAGCGCAGCCAGCGGGGGCAGAGTCAGCTTCAGCGAGAACGGACGGCCGTGCACGGGGATTGCTTCGGCGTGGACGCCTCCTAGGTTGCCCAGGCCGCTGCCGGCGTATTCGCGCGCATCGCTGTTCAGCATTTCGCGCCAGTAGCCGCCGTGGGGGACGCCGACCCGGTACTCCATGCGGGGCACAGGCGTGAAGTTGCAGACGATGAGCACCGTATCTTGGTCCGACTCGCTTTTGCGCAGCAGAGAAATCGTGCTGGTGGCGTTGTCGTTGCAATCGACCCACTCGATTCCGGCCGGATCATTGTCGAACACGTGCATGGCGGGTTCGCTGCGGTAGAAGCGGTTGAGTTGTTCCATCCAGGCTTGCACGCCACGGTGAACCTGATACTGCACCACGTGCCATTCCAGGCTGGTGTCGTGTCCCCATTCGCGAATCTGGCCAAATTCACAGCCCATGAAAAGCAGTTTCTTGCCCGGCTGAGCGTACATGTACGCGAATAGGAGGCGCAGATTGGCGAAGCGCTGCCATTCGTCGCCGGGCATCTTGCCAATCAGCGATCCTTTGCCGTGGACAACTTCATCGTGCGAGATCGGCAGCACGAAATTCTCGTGAAACGAATAAAGGCTGCGGAAGGTGAGATCGTTGTGGTGATACTTGCGGTGAATGGGATCGTTCTGGAAATACCGAAGCGTGTCGTGCATCCAGCCCATATCCCACTTCATCCCGAAGCCGAGACCGCCGACGTAGACCGGCTTTGAGACCATGGGCCAGGAAGTGGATTCCTCGGCCGTGGTTTGAATTTCAGGATGCTCTTTGTAGGCTTCCTGATTGAATCGGCGGAGGAAGTCGATGGCGTCCAAGTTCTCTCGTCCGCCGAATTTGTTGGGGATCCATTCCCCCTGCTTGCGGGAGTAGTCGAGATAGAGCATCGATGCAACGGCGTCCACGCGCAGGCCGTCGATATGATATTTGTCGAGCCAGAACATAGCGCTCGACATAAGGAAGCTGCGCACTTCGGCGCGGCCATAGTTGAAGATGTGCGTTTTCCAGTCGGGATGAAATCCCTGGCGCGAGTCGGCGTGCTCATAGAGGTGCGTGCCGTCGAAATATGCGAGGCCGTGGGCGTCGGAAGGGAAGTGCGATGGCACCCAGTCGAGGATGACCGCGATTCCGTGCTGGTGGAGGTAGTCGACCAGGTACATGAAATCCTGCGGCGTGCCGTAGCGCGACGTAGGCGCAAAGTATCCCGTGGTCTGATATCCCCAGGAACCGTAGAAGGGGTGCTCCATCACCGGCAGGAACTCGACGTGGGTGAAGCCCATTTGGCCGACGTATTGGGCGAGACGCGGGGCAGTCTCGCGGTAGGTCAGCGGACGGTTGTGTTCTTCGGGGACGCGCATCCACGAGCCGAGATGCACTTCGTAAATAGCCTGGGGAGCGCGCAGCGAGTTGCGGGCGGCGCGTTTCTGCATCCAGTCCTGGTCGCTCCACTGGTAGTCGAGATCCCACACCACCGAAGCCGTGCGCGGAGGTTTTTCGTGCAGCAGGCCGAGCGGATCAGCTTTGTCCACTCGGTATCCATGGCGCTGCGATTCAATGTGGAACTTGTAAAGTGCACCGCGGGTCACTGAGGGGATGAAGCCCTCCCAGATGCCGGAAGAGCCACGCGGGCTGAGGCGATGTGACTTGGAATCCCACCCGTTGAAACTTCCTACGACCGAGACGGAACGCGCATTCGGAGCCCACACGCTGAACAGCGCTCCCGCCTGACCATTGTGGGTGAAGAGGTGGGCTCCCATCTTTTCGTACATGCGGTAGTTGCTACCCTCGTTGAACAGGTAGAGGTCTTGGTTGGTAAGGAACTCGGGGCTCGCGATGGTCTGTTCAGGACTCATAGGCGGGGACAGAATGTACGCGCGCTTTAGTTTACAGAACTGGCTGCTCGTACGCACGGATTTGTGTGCGGGCAGCCGAAGGCAGCTCGCCCCCAGCCCGGATTCTTCGCGTTCGCATCCGCATCCGGTACCTCCATTCGTGCGGAGCGCGGGAAAATCCCCATGCTAGACTGACTTCTCCAGCCATGCCCGCATTGCGCGTCATTCTGCTATGGCACCAGCACCAGCCGTTCTACAAGGATCTGGTTACAGGTGAATATCGTCTGCCGTGGACCCGGTTGCACGCGCTCAAAGACTACTACGGGATGGTCAAGTTGCTGGACGAGTTCCCCAACGTTCACCAGACCTTCAACCTCGTCCCCTCGCTGATGGTGCAGATTCAGGACTATGTTGCGGGGACGGCGCAAGATCCGTTTCTCAGGGTGGCGGCCAAACCCGCGAAGGACTTAACGGAAGAGGAGCGCCGTTTTGCCCTGCAGTATCTGTTTCAGGCGAACCCGCTGAACCTGATTGGGCGCTACCCGCGGTATCGCGAGTTGTGGGAACGGTTTCGCGAGCATGGCGATCATCCCGATCGGGCGGAGCGCTACTTTCAGCCGCAGGATTTCACCGACCTGCAGGTGTTGTCGCAGATTGCGTGGTTCGACGAGTTCTTTCTGGAAGAGAAAGACGTGGCGGCGCTGGTTGCCAAGGGGCACAACTACTCGCTCGACGATCAGAAATTTGTGATCGCGCGCGAGAGGGAATTGCTGGCCAGGGTCTTGCCGGTGCACGCGGCCGCCGCGAAGAAGA
Source organism: Candidatus Sulfotelmatobacter sp. (assembly GCA_049792875.1). Taxonomy (GTDB): domain Bacteria; phylum Acidobacteriota; class Terriglobia; order Terriglobales; family Acidobacteriaceae; genus Sulfotelmatobacter. Next base: position 26,859 of record JBARBI010000052.1, on the reverse strand, counting down.
GTTCGATTGAGCTCTCGGCCACGCCGTTTTATCATCCGATCCTTCCTCTGGTGTGCGACACCAGCGCGGGGGCGGTGTCGTCTCCCGGGTTGCCGCTGCCGCAGAACCGGTTTCGGCATCCCGAAGACGCACGCGAACAGCTCACTCGAGGTCTCGATTTGCACGAGAAGGTCTTCGGGCTGCGGCCCCAGGGCGTTTGGCCGTCAGAGGGCAGCGTCTCGGAAGAGGTGCTGGCCATCGCGCATAGTGTGGGCGTGAAGTGGATGGCCACTGACGAAGGTGTCCTTGGACGAAGCACGGGACTGTTCTTTGCCCGCGACGGCAACGGGCGTTTAACAGGAAATCTGGCCGAGAAGCTCTACAACATCCATAGCTACGAGAGTGGCACGGCGGCGATGCACCTGGTGTTTCGCGACCATACGATTTCCGACCTGATCGGGTTCGTGTATTCCGGCATGCCTCCGGCGGAGGCGGCGCGGCATCTGATTGGCAATATTAAGGAAGCCGCCAAGCCGGTGCTGGCCAAGGGGCGCGACGCGGTGGTGTCGATCATTCTCGACGGCGAAAACGCCTGGGAATACTATCCGAAGTCCGGACGCGAGTTTCTGAGGCGCTTCTATGACGGGCTGCAGGGCGAGCCGGGCGTGGAGGCCGTTACGGTTTCTGAGGCGATTGCGCGACACAAGGATTTCGGCAAGATGACGTCGCTGGTGCCCGGTTCGTGGATCAACGCGAACTTCAACGTGTGGATCGGCGCGCCGGAAGACAATCGCGCCTGGGACTACCTGCACCACGCTCGCGAGTTCTATGCGCAGAACGCGGCGCGTGCCACCGAGGCGCAGCGCAAGCTGGCGTTCGAGGAAATCCTGATTGCCGAAGGCAGCGACTGGAACTGGTGGTACGGACCGGAACATCACTCGGCGAACGACCGCGATTTTGACGAACTCTACCGCAAGCATCTCTCCAACGTCTATCAGGCGCTGGGAGCGGTTCCGCCGGACTCTCTGGCGCAGCCCATCACCGGGGCGGAGGTGCGTCCCTCCTTCGTTCCCCAAACGGCCTACATTCATCCGCGAGTGACGGGCGACAAGGTGCGCTACTTCGAGTGGATGGGCGCGGCCGTATACACCGCAGACCACCGCGCGGGCGCGATGCATGGCAAACAGTTTCTGCTGGATTCGGTCTATGCCGGCATCGATTCTACCCATGTGTATGGGCGGCTGGACTTCACCGACAAAGTTCCCGAAGAGGATTTTGAGCTAGTGGTGAATGTCGAGTCGTGGGCCAGCGGCGAACCGCGCCCGCGGCGTGCTCTGCGGGTCGAAGCTTCGGTGCACGAGCGGAAGCTGGCCGCATGGAAAATCGAGAACGGGTCGGAGGAGCGGCTGAAGGCGTCGTCGGCTCACTCGGACGAACACGCGAAGGTGGCGCTGCTGCGGAACTTTGAATTCAAGCTGCCGCTGGCCTGGCTGCTGGCGACTCCGAGTGCTGTACCGGCGGAACGGGCCGAGGAGCGCCGGGTCACCGCAGTGCCTCCTACCAGCAAACTGCGTCTGCGCTTCAGCCTGTGGCAAAACCGTCTGCCAGTGGATTCGTTGCCGCTGGAAGGCTGGATTGAACTGCAAGTGCTGAGCGAAGGAGATTTGATCTTCGGGGCATAGTGCGGTTTTCACGCGGGGACAAAGAAAAACCGGAGGCTTGCGCCTCCGGCTGCTTGCTGGAAAATTGAAAACTGCCTAGTTGCTACCTCCGCTTGGTGCGGGAGGTGCGGGTGTAGGTGTGGATGTAGCCGCAGTGCCCATCGCCATCGGCCGATTCAATTCCAGCGTGAGTTCCGTGCCGGCCGGGAGAGTCGCCGAACGGTGCTTGACCAGCCAGTACACAGTAGTGGAAGTCGCGCCCACGGCGCCGCCAATCAGGATGCCCGGACCTCCGCCGATCAGTCCGCCAACCAGCATGCCGCCCGCTGTGCCGGCGCCGGTCTCGATCGTGTCGCGACGGTCGTGGCCTGATCCTTTGAACTGGCCTTCCTGATTCACGTCGCTGCCCCGGATGTTGGCGTCGACCAGGGTCGCGTCCAGGAAGTAACGCTCTCCCGTGGGAAGAACCACAGCCTCGGGAAGAATTCCAATGGTCGGCTTGCCCGAGATGCGGCGTGGCTCAGTGATCTTGGTCACGCGGCCTTCGACAGTCGCTCCCACAGGAATGACGGTATTGCCGTTGACGACGACTGCCTGGGTCACCTTAGCCTGGAAGGGATCTCCGACTTTGTTGCTGAAGGTTGCGAGGGTCGAATCCAACCGGACCATGAGGGCAGTTCCTGCGGGGACGGGCGCGCTCGTCTGCGCGGCCAACATTGCCGACAACAGCATGCAGGGCAGTAGCATCCACTTCTTCATCGGTACCTCCTGAAATCCTAAGTGCTCTCTTTGACTCTAGTCTCCGCCGACGGCGGCGACAATACGCAGGCAGGACAGGGGAACCAGCGGAGATAAGAGCTGCAGGCAGTGGCCAAACGGACAGTCCCGAAGGCGAAAATCGCCGCGAGAAGGTGTGTCCAGCGTCACATCGCGTTCATGTTCATCCGATATAATCGTTGGTTTCATCCACACCTTGGGAAAAGGCTATCAGGGTATCGGCCAGCTCGTCGGTGACAGATGTCGGCGACTAGAACTGGTTTCAAAATCGGTTTTGGGTAGGGCACGGCTTAAGCCGTGGTGCCGCCAAGGCCGCAAGAAATGCGGGTTTCAGAGACTGCGCGAGAACTGCTTTTCGGGAAACGGGGTGGAACGGAGTCATTAGAATTCCAGCCCCGAAGGGGCGGTACGTGAAAGCCCGGCACGGGAGTGCCGGTAGAAGTGGGAAGATGAGGCGAGTCCCGCAGGGACGGTACGAGTTCTCACGCACACTCTTCAGCCCCTGGGGGGGCCGGTCTGAACCCTGTAAGGGTTCCTTAACCTCGTTGATAGTCCCCGAGGTCGCGACTACCCTGGGCTCCTTAAGTTCTGATAACTCAATCAAAGGAAACGGACCTACCTATGTCAAATATTGCAGCGATTCATGCACGAGAGGTTCTGGACTCACGTGGCAATCCTACGGTGGAAGCAGAAGTATTTCTGGCGGACGGTTCGATGGGACGGGCGATCGTTCCCAGCGGCGCCTCGACTGGCGAGCACGAGGCAGTCGAGTTGCGCGACGAAGATGCGAACCGGTTCCTGGGCAAGGGCGTGCTCAAGGCGGTCGAGAACGTGAACGGCGAGATTGCCGAAGCCTTGGCCGGCGGGGATGGCTTCGATCAACGCGGGCTCGACGGCAAGATGATCGAATTGGATGGCACCGAGAACAAGGGCCGGCTGGGCGCCAATGCCCTGCTCGCGGTTTCGATGGCCGCGGCCCGCGCGTCCGCGCTGAGCCTGGATATCCCGCTCTATCGCTACCTCGGGGGAGCCGGGGCCAACACTTTGCCCACGCCGATGATGAACATCCTGACTGGCGGAGCGCACGCCGACAACAACGTCGACTTCCAGGAATTCATGGTCATGCCCGTTGGCGCGCCTTCGTTCTCCGAAGCTCTGCGCTGGGGCGTGGAAGTGTTCCATACGCTCAAGGGAGTGTTGAAAAAGCGTGGCTATAACACTGCGGTCGGTGACGAAGGCGGATTTGCGCCGTCGGTGAAGTCGAACGTGGAGGCCATCGAAGTCGTGCTGGAGGCGATTTCCAAGGCCGGTTACAAGCCCGGAGAGGAAATCGCCATCGCGCTCGATCCCGCGGCCAGTGAGTTCTTTCAGGACGGCAAGTACGTTTTCAAGAAATCGGACAAGTCGGCCAAGACTTCCGACGAGATGGTCGCTTTCTGGGCGAAGTGGGCGAAGGATTATCCCATCGTTTCGCTCGAAGACGGCCTGGCCGAGAATGACTGGGACGGCTGGGCGAAGCTGACGAAAGAACTGGGCGGGAAGATTCAGCTCGTGGGCGACGATATCTTCGTGACGAATATTCAGTTTCTGCAGGAGGGAATTGACAAGGGCGTGGCCAACTCAATTCTGGTGAAAGTCAACCAGATCGGAACGGTAAGCGAGACTCTGGATGCCATCGACCTGGCGCGGCGCAACGCCTACACGTCGGTGATTTCTCATCGGTCGGGCGAGACCGAAGACACGTTTATCGCCGACCTCGCGGTGGCCACGGGAGCGGGACAGATCAAGACCGGGTCGGCGTCCCGGACCGACCGCATCGCGAAATACAACCAACTGTTGCGGATCGAAGAAGAATTGGCGGGGACGTCCCGGTTCCTGGGATTGAAGGCGCTCAATTACAAAGGGTAATCAAGCTCGATGTAGCTAAGGACTTAGTCCTTATCGATCCTTTGGAAGTCGATGTCCACCAAGCGAAGACCCACCTCTCGCGACTGTTGGAGAGGGTTTGCAATGGGGGAGGCAGTGCGCACTTCAGAACCCCATCTTGTCATCCGCCGACGGGCCATAGGTTGCCGGTACGGGCTTGTCGGTCAAGCGTAGATAGACGCCAAGCTGCGCGCGGTGATGCACCAGATGATTCAGGAACATCTCCCGGTAGGCCAGGAATCGCTGGCCCTCGAAGATGGTCTTACCCTGAAAACTCAGCTTCCAGTTTTCGTTCCACGCTTCGTCTGGCATGGCCTGCAGAGTGGCGCGAACCTTGGCCGCGCCTTCATCGAGAGCCTGCACGAGCTGGGCGGGAGATTCGAATGGCAACGGCTTGATGCTGCCCGTGGAGAAGTCAAACGCGGGCGTGGTCAGAATGGTCAGCCCGAAACCGGCAAGCTGCGCCACGTGCGGGGCCAACTTGCCCAAAGGCATCGACTTGGGATGAGGCGCGAAATCTCCCCTGTCGGCGGGCACGCGCTCCAGAGTCGTGCGCGTCTTTTCCATCTCCATGTCAAACTCAGGCAGCAGCAGGTCGCGAATAGGCATGATGATCTCCTTTCCTCAGTATAGCGGCAACATTTGATCACGGGCGCCCGGGACCCCGAGGAAAGAATCTAGTCCGAATGGCACGTTTGAGAATCTAATCCTCCATGCGGATAAGACGCTTCGTGGGTTTCATCGCTATCCTTCAGTCCATCCTCTTGCTAGAGCATTTCCTGCTGTATAAGACGTGGACGTTTTCGGTCGCGGGGCAAGCTGCCGGCGCGGTGTGGGTCAAAATAGTTCTTGGCCTCTTGTCGGTGAGTTTCGTGGCCGCCTCGGTGTTGGCCTTTCGCTACACCAATCCGGCGCTGCGCGCTTTGTACCGCGTTGCTGCGGTTTGGCTGGGATTGCAGAACTTCCTCATTCCAGCCATGGTGTTGTCCTGGATCGCGTTTGCGCTGGCACGTCTGGCCGGTTTGAATTTGAATTTTCATCGGACAGCCGAATGGTTGTTCGGCGCTGCGATCGTGGCGGGACTCTACGGGGTCGTCAATGCAAGCTGGACGCGGATCACGCGAACCACTGTGCGGCTCGCGAATCTGCCCCTGAGTTGGCGGGGACGAAAAGCAGCGCTCATCAGTGATGTGCATCTCGGGCATGTGCGAAATGGCGGCTTTCTGCAGCGCGTGGTCGCCAAGATTCTGAGGGAAGAGCCGGATGCGATTTTCATCGCGGGCGACTTGTATGACGGCACCGCCATCGATGCGGGGCGGGCGGCGGAACCGTTGAACAAACTGACCGCGCCGCACGGCGTCTATTTCGTCGCGGGAAACCACGAGCAATTCGGCGATGACAGCAAATATCTGCGTGCCATATCCGCGGCCGGGGTTCGCGTGCTCAGCAACGAGAAAGTGGACGTAGACGGCCTGCAGATCGTCGGCGTGCCCTACAATCACGCGACGCGAGAAGAGCACCTGGCATCGGCGCTTCATAGCGTCCGTCTGGATCGCGAACGCGCCAGCATTCTGTTGGTCCATGCGCCCGACCATCCGGAGGTCGCTGAGGCTGCCGGCGTTTCTCTGCAGCTCTCCGGGCACACGCACCTTGGGCAGTTCATCCCCTGGAGTTGGTTTGCGCGCAAGATCTACCGGCAATTCGTCTATGGCCTTAGCCGGATCGGGAAGATGCAAGTGCTCACCTCGAGTGGCGCAGGAACTTGGGGGCCACCGTTGCGCCTGGGATCGAATCCCGAGATTGTGATGCTCGAATTTCAGTAAGCTTTGGATGGGGCGCTCGTAATTCGATGTACTCGATTAACGAGCAATCCGTAACCGAGTACGGGACTTGGATATACTGAAGGAGCGCCAAAGCCCGCATTGATTGCTGCTCGTTTCGCTGCGCTCAAAGCGCCGTTCTTCCACGGTAGTGTATGCATTTATAGTTCTTCATCAGCATGGGGAGCGGCGTCATTTGCGGCTTTGCGCACCAAGCTAAGAGCTAGGAGCTGAGAGCTGACTTTATGTCCCGTCCTAAACCTCTCGTACTCATCATTCTTGACGGCTGGGGATACCGGGCCGAAACCAAAGCCAACGCCATCGCGCTCGCGCGCAAGCCGACTTACGACCGGCTCCTCCGCGACTATCCCAACACGCTGATTCATACCAGCGGACCATTCGTCGGGCTGCCCGAGGGGCAGATGGGTAACAGCGAGGTCGGCCACCTCAACATTGGCGCCGGGCGCATCGTGCACATGGACATCACGCGCATCGACCTGATGATCCAGAACGGCGAATTCTTCTCGCATCCCGTGCTGCTCGACGCGATGAAGCACGCGCGCACCGGAGAACGGCGTCTGCACCTGTTCGGGCTCCTCTCCGACGGGGGCGTGCACTCGCAGCAGGCGCATCTCTACGCGCTGTTAAAGATGGCGAAGCAGAACGGGCTGGATCGCGTCTTCGTGCATGCTTTCATGGACGGGCGCGACACGCTGCCCACCAACGGCGCCGGATATCTCGAGCAACTGCAGCAGAAGATGCGCGAGTACAACTGCGGCAAGATCGCCACGGTCAACGGCCGCTACTATGCCATGGACCGCGACCGCCGTTGGGAGCGCATTTCCAAGGCATTTAACGCCATGGTTTTCGCCGACGCCGAAGGCGGCAAGCAGGCCGATCCCGTGCAGGGAATGAAACAGTCTTATAACCAGGGGGTCACCGACGAATTCGTAATCCCCTTTGTCTGCACCGACAGCCGCGGCCAGGCCCTGGCCACCATTCGCGACGACGATGCCTGCATCTGCTTCAACTTCCGCGCCGACCGCGTTCGCCAGATCACGCGTGCGCTCACTCGCAACAGCGGACTCAACGACAAAGGCGGCAGCGATCTCCCAGGGGCGGCCGATCTGGATACGACGATCCCGCGCGACCGCGTGCCCAGGAATCTGCGTTACGTCTGCATGACGCAGTACGACAAGAATTTCACTTTGCCGGTGGTGATTCCGCCGGAGTCGATGGCGAACATTCTGGCCAACGTAATGGGTGGGATGAACATGCGCAACCTGCGCGTGGCAGAAACGGAAAAGTACGCCCACGTCACCTATTTCTTCAATGGTGGCGTAGAGACTCCGTTCCCCGGCGAAGAGCGCGTGATGGTGCAATCGCCCAAAGTCGCCACCTACGATCTGAAGCCGGAGATGAGTGCCGCCGGAGTTGCCGACGCGGTCGTGAAGGCTACCGAAGAAGGCACGTTTGACGTAATGATCGTCAACTTTGCCAATGCTGACATGGTGGGTCACTCCGGCAAGATTGAACCCACGATCAAAGCGGTCGAGACCGTGGACGCTTGCCTCGGCCGCATTGAGACCGTGGTTCGGGCCAAGGGCGGCGCGATGCTGATCACCGCCGACCACGGCAATGCTGAGCTCATGATCGATCCCGCAACCGGCGGGCCGCACACTGCGCACACCACCAACCCCGTGCCGTTCATCGTGGTCGCGGAAAATGCCAAACAGTTTACGCTGAAGCCCAACGGATCTCTGCGCGATATTTCGCCGACCCTACTGGGAATGCTCGCCGTAGACGAACCGAAAGAGATGACGGGAACGGATCTGCGGGTTCTGGTGAAGGGCTGAGTCCTTCGGCGGGCAAGCCATCGGCGGCCGGGGAATGCTTTTTGACCGCGGAGGCCCGTCACGGGGTCGCGAAGCCCAGAAGATGAGACAGGCGGGGCATGCCCCGCCTCATCCCACGCTCCCAATGGACGCTACAACTAGTGTGCCGTCCCACGCCTTCGCGAAATAACTCTGTCATCCCGACCGGCGCAAAGCGGAGTGGAGGGGCCTTGTGTTTTCAGCGGCTTTCATTTTTGATCAGGCCGTTTCAATATGCCGCTTATTTCGGGGACAGGACACTAGTTGGCCAGCAACGCGGGCGCCGTGGCCAGCAGTCCGGCGGCCAGCTCCAGGTCGTGCAGATCCTCGCGGCTGAAATCCTTGGCAAACTTCGGATCGAGTCCTTTGCGCGAAATCTGAATCACGCCCACCACTGCAGCAGCCCGGTCCATGATCGGCACCGACATGAGTTTCTGAATGGGCGAGGGCGCGATCGGTTCCTCGGTATTGCCCGCATCTGGTTTGATGGTTTCAAAGATACTGGCGTGTTTTACCCGCGCGAAGTTGTTGAAAATCTCCGCCTTCTTGCTCAGCGCGGTGTGCGCGGCAACCGCTTTACTGGACAAAGGAATCGCGCCGGAGGTGCGCAAATAATCGGGAAACACAAAGTGCAGCAACCCGCCATCCAGCTTTAACAAGGCGACTTCGGTGTACTGCACATGAAAAATCTTAGCCAGAACCATGCACAGGTCCATGGCGCTCACTCCCTGGCCCAGCACAGATCCCAAGGGGAGCAGATGCTCAGGAAGTACGATTTCTTCCATCATCGCGTGATCGTCGTTTTGGGTCATAAGTAGCCCACAGTCTCCGTGTCTCCACGGAGGAACATAAACTCTATCGCACTTTGCGCGCCATAAGGTACTTCCCAAAGTAATGGGCGGTATTCCTATAACTCCTTTGTTTTCAGTAAACAACAGCACCACCAACGGCGCGTGGATAGGGATATACCACTCCGTAACCAGCCGCAAACCATCAACCCGATGACAGTTTTTGTCAGTTGCATCAGGACGGTGGCACCCAGCGCGTTTTCAGACCCTCGTTGCAGGCCCGTTCCTTCCCAGCGGCAATCTCGTTTAAACTTCCTGCCTATGAGTAATCCGACGCAGCCCAACGTGAAATTAATGAGCGATGCCAGCTACCGCGAGAATTATGCCAACAGCGTGCAGATGCGGGTGAACATCTGGGACTTCTTCCTGGTCTTCGGCACTCTGCAGCAGCAAACCGAGACTCAGGTTGAAATCAAGAACTTCCAGGGTATCTATCTCAGCCCGCAACAGGCCAAGGCGCTGTTGGGCCTTCTACAGCAGAACGTGGCCGGCTACGAGAGCGCTTTCGGAGAGATTAAGCTCGACCCGCGCATGGGCCCCCAGGGGCCGGTGCACTAACGCTTGCACCATTCCTAGAGACGTCGCTTGCTACGTCTCTGCAGGCAGTCTTCCGGGTGATGACTGGAGACGTTGCAAGCAGCGTCTCTACGATGGAACGCGAGAACGCGGTCTCCAGGAAACAGCTTCCACCTATAAAATGGCTCTTCCCATGCGCTCCCCTAGCCCGCATCCGGCTCTGGTGTTCGCGGTGGCGTTCGTTGTGATTTTCCTGCTGCACGCGCCGCTGCTGCAGCTTCCATATTTCTGGGACGAAGCCGGATATTACGTTCCTGCCGCCCGCGACCTGCTGCTGAGTGGAAGCCTGATTCCGCAAACCACGGTCTCGAATGCGCATCCGCCGCTGGTGCTGGCTTGGATCGCCCTGTGGTGGAAGTGTGTCGGCTTCGCGCCGCTGGTGACGCGCTCGGCGATGCTGCTTGTGGCAGCGTTCTCGCTGCTGGGAGTGTTTCGCTTAGCCGAGCGCGTGGCCAATACTCAGGTGGCTATTGCATCCACGTTGTGTACGGCGTTGTATCCAGTTTTCTTTGCGCAAAGCTCGCTGGCCCAGGTGGATCTGGCGGCCGCGGGCCTGATCTTCTGGGGCCTATGTGCTTATCTGGAGGATCGTCCGGTCGCGACGGCAATCTGGTTCTCGCTGGCGGTTCTGGCGAAAGAGACTGCGATTCTCGCTCCGGTTGGGTTGGCCTGCTGGGAAGCTTTGCGTTTGGTTGTGCCTCAGCGGTTTGTATCGCCATACTGGACGAACTATGTGGGGACAGCCGCCCCCGGCTGTCCGGTCGAGCGAAGCTCGACAGCCGGGTCGCGCCGCATTCTGCCGCTCGCGTTTCCGCTACTGCCGCTGGCGCTGTGGTACGCGTATCACTATGCCCGCACCGGATACGTTTTCGGCAATCCGGAGTTCTTCCGCTACAACGTGGCCGCCACTCTCAATCCTCTCCGATTCCTGCTGGCTTTGGCATTACGGCTGTGGCAGGTCTTCGGCTACATGCATTTGTGGCTGCTGACGTTGGGGATGCTGCTGGCCATGCGGTTGCCGCCGGTGAAGGATGACGGCGTCGAGCGTGGACGCATCGCGATCCCGGTGCAGATGATATTTCTTGTGGTCGTGAAAGTGTATGTGGTTGCCATGGCATTGATCGGCGGCGCGGTGCTGGCGCGCTACATGCTGCCGGCGGTCCCCCTTGTGATCATCGTGGGAGTCTCCACGCTGCGCCGGCGGCTGCGTTATTGGCCCGCGGCTGTAGCTTTCGTTGCGGTTGCATTCGCTGCGGCCTGGTTCTGGAATCCACCCTACGGATTCTCGCCGGAGGACAATCTCGCCTACCGCGACTACATCGCCCTACACCAGGACGGAGAACGCTTCCTCGAAGCTCGCTATCCCATGGCACACGCGCTCACGGCGTGGCCAGCGTCGGACGAACTCACCCGCCCCTGGCTGGGTTATGTTACGCGTCCGGTGCAAGTGGTGCGCATCGAAGACTTCTCACTGGAAGAGACTCTTTCCGCCGCCGAGTTCCGCTCTCACTTCGACGCCGCTCTGGTCTTTTCCACGAAGTGCGAGCCTGCGCGCCCACTCTTGGATCGCTGGAAGACATGGGTAGGTCTGAAGCGCAGGTTCTTCGGCTACCACCGCGACTTGCCGCCGACGGCGGCAGCGCGGATTCTCGGTGGGCGGGTTGTATTTTCCGAAGAGCGCAAAGGGCAATGGATCGCGGTAATCGAAATGCAGCAAGGAGAGATCCTGGATGCAAACGGAACGGCCTTTAGCCGCGGATTTGACTTCTGATCTGTTGAGTACTCAAGAGAAGCCGCATAAATCGACCCTGTCATCCCGAGTTTGTGACTTTTTTGATTTTTCGGCCATTTTGTCGTCATAACTGGTTTGTTTGCAGCGTCGATTTTCGACGACTTTAAAAAAGTCACAGACTCTGAGCGAAGCGAAGGACCTCTGTAGTTGGCCCGCGAGTGCACAGGTCTTTCGCCACGCTCAAGATGACAGTACATCCCTATCACTGAGTTTACAGGGCGCCAGCCTGCCTACTTCTGCATCAAGTGGCACGAATGCGTCTTGATCACCAGCCACACCTCACGGCCCGGCGCAAGTTGCAATGAATCGCGTGCGGCCAACGTCAGGTGGACTTCCATCTCGACTCTGCACTTCACCCGCGCGGAGACGATGACATCCCGCTGCTCGAGTGAGGCGATGCGCCCCGGGATCACGTTCCGCGCACTCAGCCCGACCGGCGGCGCCGTAGCCAGCAGGATGTCGCCCGCCCGGATTCCCACGCGAAGTACGGAGCCCACACCCCCGCGCACGAGTGGAGTTTCGAGCGACACCGAGCCAGTATCCCCAGTTATACGGCAGGACATGGTGCCACGCTCCGGATGTACCGACTCCACAACCGCGTCAAATATGTTTTCGAATCCCACCAACTGCGCGACCGTCTCCTGGAGCGGCGCCGTGATGACTTCGTGTGGCGTGCCTTGGGCCACGATCCGTCCGGCATCGAGGACGAGCACGTGCTCCCCCAGAGCAAAAACCTCTTCGCGACTGTGAGTGACATAAAGGATAGGAATGCGATGGGCCTGATTCCACTGGCGCAGATCGTCTATGATCTTTGCCTTCGTCCCCGCGTCCAGTGCAGCCAGCGGTTCATCTAACAGCAGCACCGAGGGATCGGTCACCAGGGTTCGCGCTAATGCCGTGCGCTGACTCTCTCCACCGGAAATCTCCCGAGGATACCGCTGCGCGAGATGAGCAATTCGAAATGCCTGTAGCATTGCGGACGCTTGCGCCTCGCGCTGCGTCTGCGGCAAATGCCGGAGCCCGTATTTGACGTTCTGCTCGACCGTCAGATGCGGGAAGAGGGCGAGGCTCTGAAACACATAGCCAAGTCGCCTCTTGGCCACGGGAAGATCCGTGCGCTGCGCCGCATCAAACAAGACACGATCGCCGATGGCAATGCGCCCCGACTCGGGCTTGGCCAATCCCGCAATGCAATCCAGCAGAGTCGTCTTGCCGGCGCCGGACGGCCCGAACAGGATCGTGAATCCCGGCCCAGCCTGAAACTCAAGTTCCAGCACAAACTCCTGAGTTTTCGCGGCGAAGCGCTTGCGGAATCGCGCATCGAGCACAGGACCGGTTTTGTGATTCGAAGCGGGCAATGGTGAAACGGCAACGGCCACGGATTCGTCAGTGTGCGAGTCGCTCATCGCAGTCTATTTCACGGGACCAATTGCCCAAGCTTTCCGGTTCATGCCGTATACCATGGTCAGTACCAAGAAGCACACCACCAGCAGCAGCAGCGCGGTCTGATTGGCAACTGCGTAATCGGAGGCTTGCACCCGGTCATAGATATCAATCGAAACCGTGCGCGTGACGCCGGGAATGTTGCCGCCCACCATGAGCACGACTCCAAATTCTCCCATGGTGTGAGCAAAGCTGAGGGCCGTGCCGGTAATCAATCCAGGGACGGAAAGCGGTGCAAGCACGCGAAAAAAAGTCCGCAACGGGGAAGCTCCCAGGGTCGCGGACGCGGCAATCAACCTGCGATCTACGCCGGCGAACGACGCGGCAAATGGCTGCACCGCAAACGGCAGGCTATAGAGGACCGAACCAATCACCAGTCCACTGAACGTGAAGGCCAGCGTATGGCCGGTGAGCGAGATCCACCAGCGTCCCAGCGGGCTGTGCGGTCCGAGCGCCACCAGCAGGTAGAATCCCAGCACCGTCGGCGGCAGCACAATGGGCAGCGCCACCACGGCCTCCACCAGGAACTTCCAGCGCCAGCGGGAAAACGCAATCCAATAGGCGACGGGCAGACCAAGCACAAGCAGTAGGGCCGATACCGTGATCGCCAGTTGCAGAGTCAGCGAGAGGGCTTGCCAATCGATTGCCATAATGTGCTTCTTGTATCGCCGCCGTCCCGTCCCCGCCAGGGCGAGATGCCCTCGCAACAACTGGCCGCAAGCCGGCGCTACCCGTTCTGCGTTTACCGCAGAGTAAAGCCGACCTTCCGAAGTAAATCGGCGGATTCTTTCGTCTTGACGTATTCCACAAAGCCCGCCGCTTCCTTCTTCTGTCGTGAGTGCGACAGCACGACAACTCCCTGCGCCAGCGGAGGGTAGGCGTCCGCCGGAATCTCCCAATACTTTCCTTTGCCGCGCATTTCCGGGGCCAGGGCGTGGGCCAGCGCGATGAAACCCGCTTGAGCGTTTCCCGACTCCACGAACTGTGCCGCCTGCGATACGTTCTCACCCAACACCAGGCGATCGGCAACGGGATCGTACACCCCCGCATGTTTTAGAGCCGCCACCGCGGCCCGGCCATACGGGGCATGCTGCGGATTGGCAATGGCAATCTTTTTCACCGAAGGATCGAGCAGAACCCTCATGCCCTGTCGTTCGACGTCGAGCCGGGAATCCGCCGGAACCCAGAGCACAAGTTTTCCTACCGCGTATTGATCCAGGCTCGCGCTATCGGCGTTGCCGGTAGCGATCAACTGGCGCGGATAGTCCATATCCGCAGAAAAAAACAAGTCGAACGGTGCCCCGTTCTGAATCTGCTGGGTCAGAGCGCCGGACGCCCCAAACGAGAGCCTCACCTTCACGCCGGTCTTCTTCTCGTAGGCATCGCCGATCTGTTTTAGCGCCGTACTCAAATCGGCCGCCGCCGCCACGGTCAGTTCCGCTGTGCTTGTCTTGTCCTGGGCCCAGGCCCAGGCCGCACTCGCAACACACGCTGCGATCAAATAAACCGCCCCTGTCATCCTGAGCGAAGCGAAGGATCGGTGTAGTTGGTAGCGCGAGTGGATAGCTCTTTGGCTTCTCTCAAGGTGACAGTCCATTCTGATATTCCCCTAGCAGGCTGCGGAAAAACTCGGAACGCCCACGTTCCCGTGGAAGAGCGGCCCTTAAGGGCCGCGTAAAGCACATGGAATCAAAGCGGGCTTCAGCCCCTGTGGTCGTCTGTGGCGTGGCAACGGACTTTTTCCGCAGCCTGGTCGCCACTAACCACAGAAAGCAGATTGTACAGGTCGAGCGCGTCTTCGTGGAGTTCTGTCGCGCCAACAGCTTCTTCCTAAAGTGGTCCAACGACCACTCACCACCCACCTTTTGCATTGCATCGCCCACCGCTGCTTCCCATACTGGCAGGTGAGCAAGGTCGTCATGCCAAGTCGTCAGTTCCTTCGCTCGTTGCGAGTACTAATGCTCGTTCTGAGTTGTTCTTTGGGCGTTCCGATCGTCCAAGCCCAAGGCGCAAAACAGACCATTCCTCAAAACCCAGTCCCCGACTCCGACAAGGACCATATGCAACTGCGTGTCGCAGGATTTTCTTGTCACCTCCTCCACCTCAAGCCAGAACGTGACCGCGGGCCAGACCAGTGGCGTTTCTAACTTGAGAGTTCAGCCCGTGGGCGCCGCGTTTGTTGGTGCAGTGACGCTCGCTTGCCCCGCCGGGATGCCTTCCCAGGCGCAGTGCATATTCAATCCATCAACTCCTGTGACTCCGGGAACCTCCGCAGTCGATGTTGTGATGAACATTTCCACCGCCGCAAAGAAGGCTGGACTACAGTCTCGTCCGAGTCGTTCCTCGATCTTGTTCGCGCTGTGGTTGCTGTTGCCGGGAATCGTGATCGGTTGGCACGGGGCGGGCGCTCGTTCCGCGAAACGCATACGCTATCGGCTGAGTTCCATTGCGGTGTTGCCTTTCCTGCTATTGTGTCTACTTTCCTGTGGCGGGGTCAGCAGTGGAGGCGGCTCATCCCCTCCGGGAGGAGGACAGCCTACGACTTACCACATTACTGTGACCGGAACCTCGCCAGGAACGATGCCCGATGCCGGCCAGAGCGCACAAGTCATTCTCATCGTAGACTAGGACGTTGCGGGCACCCATTGGCACCAGGGAGCCTCGCTTGCTCGAAAGTCCAGTCTCTAAGGTCAATGACCGATTCTCGCTACAACGTAGTCATTATCGGCGGCGGTGTCGTAGGGCTTGGGGTCGCGCTCGAAATCACGCGGCGTTTTCCCCATTTCCGTCTCCTGCTCCTCGAGAAGGAGGAACGCGTCGCCCGACACCAGAGCGGCCACAACAGTGGGGTGATTCACTCCGGCGTCTATTACAAGCCCGGCTCCTTGAAAGCCCGCCTTTGTGTAAGCGGAGCCGCGGCCATGGTCGAGTTCTGCCGCGAGCATGGGATTGCGCACAACGTTTGCGGCAAAGTGATTGTTGCGACCCAAGCCGACGAGCTCCCGCGCCTTGAAGAACTGCGCAAGCGCGGAGAAGCCAACGGCCTCATGGGACCGCGCCTCATTGGACCCGAGGAGTTGCGCGAGATCGAGCCCCACGCCAGCGGCCTGCAGGCCTTGGTCGTACCCTCGACCGGTGTCACCGACTATGCCGTTGTGTGCGAGAAATACGGGGAGTTGATTTCTGCTGCAGGTGGCACGGTCCTCACTTCTGCGGCCGCAACTGGCATCCGTCGCTTCGCGGGCGAAATCGTGGTCGAAACCACCAAAGGAGCGTTCTCCACCGCTTCTCTTATCAACTGCGCCGGACTATTCAGCGACCGCATCAGCCGCATGGCGGGAGACGAACCCGGCGTCATGATCGTCCCCTTCCGTGGCGAGTACTACGACCTGGTGCCGGAGCGCGCTTCGCTGGTGCGGGCACTGATCTATCCTGTGCCCGATCCGCGCTTTCCATTTCTCGGTGTGCACTTCACCCGGCGCATCACCGGCAAAGTAGATGCTGGCCCGAATGCGGTGCTGGCTCTGGCCCGGGAGGGATACCGGCACACCGACATCAGCGTGCGCGACCTGGCGTCCTCGCTAGCCTTCCCCGGTTTTTGGCGGATGGCTCGACAGCACTGGCGGAATGGTCTGGACGAATGGCATCGCTCGGTTTCGAAGCCCGCATTCGTGCGCGCCTTACAGCGCCTGTTGCCCGAAGTGGCCGAGGAGGATCTGGTCCCCGGCGGCTCGGGCGTGCGGGCGCAAGCCCTCAAGCCCGACGGCGCCCTCGTGGACGATTTTCAATTTGTACCTTCCGGCAAGGTGCTGCACGTTCTCAACGTTCCCTCGCCGGCCGCCACGGCATCGCTGGCCATCGGCAAGACCATCGTCGAGACGGCAGCGACCAGTTTTGGCCTCTCCTGAAAACCCTCCTGCAACTCTCCCTCAGAAAATCAACCGCAGCGACATCTGGACCTGCCGCGGGCTTCCGATGGTCTTATTCGTGATCCCCAAACCGCTTAGCGTCGGGCAGACGTACAGGGCCGTGTAATCCGTGTTGCAGGGCGTGGTTGCTCCCGCTTGACCGGCCGCGGGGAAACCGTTGAAGTTGATGTTCTGGCTCACGTCGTCAATCGGGATATCGAAGCTGGCGGTGTTCGTCAGGTTAAAGACATCCATGGTGAACTTCAGCGAGGAACGCTCAGTGATCTGGACCGTCTTCGAGACCGACAGATCCCACCGCTTCTGCCAGGTCTGCCGGAAAATATTCCGCTGGCCATGGTCAATAAAGTTGGTCTCGTACGGATCGTTGGAAGGAATCGCGCCATTCAAGGCTCCCGGACTCAGCAAAGGCAAGCCGAAACAGGAGGCCTTCAGGGCAAATGAGTTAGGATCCGATGGATTGGAGTGCGCACCCGAAGCTCCGGTCAGTGCCTGCTTGGGTGAGCAGCCGGCGAGAGGAACAACCGGATTCGTGATGCCGTCGTTCACTCCGTAGAAGATGCTGCCAACTGCGCCTGAATAATCGACAACGCTATAGGGCTGGCCACTCTGGATGACGGTCAAACCAGAGATCGCCCACCCATCCGCGAACCTTCCCTTGAGTGAGGTTGCCGAGAAAAATTTCGGCAACTCATAGGTGTAGGTGAAATTGATGACGTGCTGGCGGTCGAAATCCGAGAGGCCATAACCGGACCGCAAGTTCTGCGGGTTGTTCCCGTTGTAGAAAAGGCCCATGGCGCTTTGCTCGTCGGTCGCGTGCGAATACGTGTACGAGAAGCCGACCTGTAAGCCGTGACTCATTCGCTTCTCGACGTGAGTCTGAAGGGCGTTGTAGGCGGAGATGCCGGCCGCCGTATAGGACTCAGACTCCGAGGAATATCCGATGTACGGAACGCGCAGATCGACGTTCCCGCCTTCGAACGTTTGCAGGTACGGCTGCCCGTTCGGGAGAGGCGCCGGGTTGAAGGTGCCGGCTTGGGTGACGACCGAATAGCCGTACGTGTAGTCCTGCTCAAAACCCAGCGGATTACCCTTCATGATGGGATTGCTGGGCGAGGCGATCTGCGCCTGGTTGAAAGGCAGGGGAACGACTTCATGGCGTCCAAGATTTCCGACATACCCAATCTCAATCATGAGGTCGTGGCGCGGCTGCCACTGAATGTCGAGCGTCTGGTTCAGCGTGTAAGGAAGCTTGTTGGCGCGGTTGTAATCGGCGAACGAGAACAGCGGCAGGCCGGTCGCGATCGTAGCTGCATTCGGGATCACCAGGTCTGCGGGATTGCCCGAAGGCGGCGTACCCAGCGTCGGGCCCCACGGCGCCTCAAAATTGCTGCAGTTCGAGTATGCATAGGGGCTGCAAGCCTGCGCATTCACCCACGGTGGAGATTGATTCACCCCGAACGGACCTCCCGCAATCACGCCGGAAGCGAAGCCCGGAGAAAGATACGCGAACAGTTCGCCACGGTCGTAATACATCCCCCACCCTGCCCGAACCACCACCTTGTCGCTGAACACTCTCGGGCTCCACGCCAACCCGATCCGTGGTGCCAGGCCCCACTGCCGGCCCGTCAGCGTCGAATCGCTCACACCCTTGCTGGGGAAATCAGGATTGTTTCCGGCGACAATGAAGCCATTCGAAGTGATCGTATCCGTGGCTTGGTCGTAGCTGTACCGTGACGGGTCGAAATTGAAGATGCGGCCGTTCTTCTCCTTCAAGCCTCCGTGATAGTCGAAGCGGATACCGGCGCTGATGCTGAGGTTCGGACGCAGCTGAAATTTGTCTTGAAAGTACCAGCCCGTTTCGTTCGAGCGGTAATAGCGGTTCGCATCGCCTTGCAGGAAGGTCGTGGCAATGAATCCGTCCGCGGTGTAGGTAATCGGCGTGCCCGTGACGAAGTTGTCGAAGTTGGTGAATCCGATCATGCCCGAGTTCGTTCTTTGGTCGCGGGCGTTGAGCTGGGTGTAAGAGTAACTTCCGCCGAACGTGAACGTATGTTTGCCGTGGTTCCAAACGGCATTGACGGAGGGCATCCAGCGGTTCTGGAAAATGCCGGTGAAAGCTCCCTGCGAGGCCGCCGTGGAGCCGATCGTCGTTCCGGCGTTGAATACGAAGTTCGTGTTCAGCGGGGAAAAGTTTCCCAGATCGTCCACAATCGTGATTCCCGGAAAAACGTTGGAGCCAAATGTGTTGATGCCCGCCGATTGGGGGCTGAACGGCTGCCCAATCGTGCTGTAGACCTTTTCGCGGATGAAGCCAAACACCTCGGCCACACTGAAGTTTGGTGTGATGGATTGCGTGTTCGTGATCGACGCGACCTGGCTGCCGGCATCCAGGTGCTGGGGAAACCCTTCGACTGCGGAATATCCGAAAGGTGCGGTGGTCGGATCGTGCTGGTAGTAGTACTTCAACGAGAGCGTGTCCTTTGTGGTGGCCAGGTAATCGAGATCGGAGACTGCCTGGTCGGAAATAAAATACGCGGGTTGGGTCAGGAAAACATTTTCCGGAAAGTTCAGCGTTGGTGTGTAGTTCGGATTCGCCGAGGGGAACAGATACTGGCCATTCGGCAGTTTAGCGGTCAACATGGCGAAGGAGACCGGATCAATGTTGAGCGTTCCGGTTGCCCCCGGCGCGTTAGGTGCGACCACCGGATTCACAACCGTCCCCCAGTTGTTTAGGACGACAGCGGTTAGCGCGGTGGGGCTTCGATCGTCGCTCAGCCCTGTAGGCACCGCCGTGCGCGACGTTCCAATCTCAGTGTCGGAAACGTGAATGTGCTGGTAGCTGACAAAACCGAAGAGCTTGTCCTTCATCAGAGCCCCGCCGAGGGCTCCGCCCGCCGTGTACCGGTGCAACTGGGGGACCTTCTCGTTGCTGGGAATGTTGGGGTCCTGATTGTAGAAATACGGCGCGGCATTCAGCCAGTCGCTTCCACGATGAAAGTAGGCTTGGCCGTGTAGCGTGTTGGTGCCGGAGGCAGTGCTCATGTCGATGTGGGCGCCGCTGGTCGATCCCTGTTGCGCATCGTACATCGACGTGTTCACGCGAAACTCCTGCACGGTCTCTGGCGCAGGTGTCGGCAACGCCTGGCCGATGGCAAGATAAGGTGACGCCGTGCTCTGAATGACCTGCGCGGTGGTACTCCCGGCTCCGGATACGCCAGTGTTGTTGACGATACGCGCGGAAGCCACCTGGCTCGTGCTCTTGCCGTTAAAAAGATTGCTGGCGTCGACGCCGTTCAGAAGAAATGTGTTGCTGGTGTCGCGTTGTCCGTTTGCCCAAATGGGCTGGTTCCCCAAGCCGGCGTTAGCGCCGGTTCCATTTGGCAATTCCGCATTGACCCCCGGCGAAAGGATTGCCAGACCCGTGAAACTGCCCGTTGGCAGCGGGATCTGGTCGATCTGCTCCTTCTCCAGAATGTAGCCGTTGGTGGTGTCGACCGCATTCATGGCCGGCGCCGCCTGAACTTCGACGGTCGTCCCTACCTGCCCGACCTTCAGCCCAACATTCAAGGTGGCTGTTCGATTGGCCTGAACGAGGATCGTTGGGAGTTTCTCGGTTTGGAATCCCTCGTGAGCAACAGTGACCGTATAAGTGCCGATGGGCAGGTTGACGAAATCGTACGCGCCATTGGCATTCGTTTTCTGACTGCGCGTCAGCTTGGTCTGATCCCCCACGATCATGACCGTGGTATCAGGCAGAACGCTGCCACTGCTGTCGCTAACCGTGCCGGTGATGCCGCCCAGGGTCTGCTGCGCCAAGGCGCACAAGGAAAACAGAGAAAGCACAACCACTAAGAAAATGCCCACCATCATCTTCTTCGCCATCAGTGTGAACCTCGTCAGGAGTAGAAACACAAATCCAGAGCAACCGTGAACGGCCGCAGACTGTGTGACTGTGTGCGACGTAGTCGCAGAGCTGGTTGGCTCCGCACTGCCAGGCTGGAAAACTATGCCCGCCAATGTACGCGAACTCTGGCGAAAGGGGAAGGTAGAGGCTCAATGAAAATTCTTTTGACCCGAATCAGTAATTTTTATGACTGGGACAACTCTATGCTCTCCGTGGATCCCACCCTCTTGCGCCGTGTGCGAACCATGAACCATCCGAGTCCCGCAATCAGATACGCGAGATAGAGGTAAGGCAGCTTTCCGTAAGGCCCCTGGGGTACGGGATAGAGATTGCCGATCAGGGCCATGAACATGGCCGCCGCAGCCAGCCCAGGTACGATCTGGGCGCCCCGTCGAAATGCGCCATGCTGCTGCAAATAGCGGGGTAGGGCCACGCACACCAGCGCATAGGCCACAATGAAACCATAGGTGGCCAGCGACCCCAGCCACCCATACACGTCCAGTCCGCTGGCCCCGCGCGCAGCCAGCACGGCCACCGGCAGCACGGCGGCAATGCCGGTGATGACCACAGCGCGGCTCGGCGTATGATTCCGGGTGTGAGTCGCGCGGAACCAGTCATGCGCGAGTCCGTCGTGCGCCATCCGTAACAGCACCCGAGCCGCTGCCGTGATGCACGCCAGGGTGCCGGCGAACAGGCTCACCAAAGCACCAATGTCGATCAGCAGTCCGAGCACCGGCACGCCGCCAACCTGCGCCAGCACGTACATGGGAGCCTGGCTCGCCCCAAGATCCTGTCCCACGGTGTGAAATCCTAAAACCTCAGCGTAGGCGCACACCGTGAAGAAAGCACCAGCCAGAACGGAGCTCTGAATCACGGCGCGAGGAATTGTCTTGAGTGGATTGTGAGCCTCCTCACCCAACGTCGTCGCGCTCTCGAATCCTACGAAACTGAACAGAGCCAAGACCAGGCCGAGTCGAAGCCCACTGCCGGTCATGCCATGCAGATGGAGTTCGTCCCCATCCAGATGCCAACCATGACGAAACAGAAGGAGGGCTACCACGACCACGATGACAGAGACCGATGCAGCTTCGATCCACAACATAAGCCGAGCCGAAATCTTCACGTCGCGATACGCAATCCAGATCGAAACTCCCGTCACCAGCAGCGACAGCAGCACCGCGGAGAAAACATGCCCCGTGGCATCGCGCAGCAACAGGTTTGCATAGTGATAGAAGCCGCCAATCACGCTGGAGCCCGTGGCCACGTAGGCCAGCAGCAGACTCCACGCGACGGTCGCGGACAACCATGGCGGCAAGGTCATCGACGCGTACGTATAGAGCGAACCGGGAGAGGCGGAATGACGGGCGAAGCGCGCGATGCACAATGCGACCAGAAAGATCGCGACCGTGGCCAGCACATACGCTAGCCATGTCCCGTTGCCCGCGAGCGCGCAGACCAGCGGAATCGTGGCTGCAGGCGTCGTCGTCGGAGCCATCGTAGAAACGGACTGCGCCAGAGTTTCCAGAGGAGAGAGAATGCCGCGCCGCAGGCCGTAGTCGGTGGTCGGAGCAAGCTCCGACGGAATTGGCTCCATTTGCCAGTCCGCTCCTTCGTCGTTCAAGTTCGATTGGGGTGGGATTGTACAACACTCGATGCAAGTCTCCTCACGACGACGGACGTGTCAGGCCGAGCTAGTGTGCCGTCCCACAACTTCGCGAAATAACTTTGTCATCCCGACCGGAGCGAAGCGGAGTGGAGGGACCTTGTGTTTTCAGCGGCTTTCATTTTTGATCCGGCCGTTTCAATACGCCGCTTATTTCTGGGACAGGACACTAGAAGAAAAACTAATTTGTCCAAGTGGAAAAGACGCTCAAGCGGTTATGTGCTTCGTGCTAGTGTCATCTTTCAAGCTGCCCGATCACAGCTTGGAGGTCGAGATGAGAGCTTGTGTGAATACCGAATGCGTTGCGTTTGGACACATCGTCTACTCGGTGGCGACCCGCTGCCCATTGTGCAAGTGGGATTTGAAAAACACTCTCCCCAGCAGTGAAACCGCAGCTCTTAAGACGGACCGGCATCTTCCTTCGGTACGCTGAGGCGCGCAGCGCGTTACTTCCCAATATCTTCATTCCACAGGTCAGCATGCGCGCCAATGAAATCGTGCATCATGCGAATGCATTCCGCATCCTCGAGAACGACCACCGTGGCCCCGTGTTGCCGAAAGAGATCTTCAGCACCCTGGAAGTTTTGATTTTCTCCAATGACGACGCGGGGAATCCGAAACAGCAAGGCTGTACCAGCACACATGATGCACGGGCTGAGCGTGCTCACCAGAGTCAATTCCGCCCAGTCTCTCCGGCGGCCGGCGTTACGAAGGCATACCGTTTCGGCGTGGGCCGTGGGATCTCCGCTCTGCACTCGCAGGTTGTGTCCACGGGCCACGATCTGCCCATGCTGGTCCGCTAGAACCGAGCCGATCGGCAACCCGCCTTCGCGCAGCCCTTGCCGCGCCTCCTCGAGAGCCTCCAGCAATAGTTGGTGATCGTTCATGGTCCTCCGGGCTGCCGGTGATTTCGCGAGCTAGCGCAGTTTGTAGCGTTGCAGTTTGCCGGTCGCGGTTTTCGGCAGTTCCGGAAAGAACTCGATCCGGTGTGGCCGTTTGAAGACCGGCAGACGCTCGAGAACGAATCGCTGTAATTCCGACGCGGTTTCAGGATTTCCATCCCGGCCATCGCGCAACACAACGCACGCCACCGTTTTCACCAGCCCGTCTTCATCTTTCCGCCCGACCACCGCGGCCTCCTGTACCTCCGGATGCTCGAGAAGGTGGTTCTCGATCTCCACCGGGCTGACCCAGGTTCCACTGACCTTCAGCATGTCGTCGGAACGTCCCGCGTACCAGAAATACCCGTCGGCATCCTGATGATAGCGGTCACCGGTACGCAGCCAGTGACCGCTGATCGTGTCCTTGGTTTTTTCGTGTTGGTTCCAATAGCACGCGCAGGCGGCGTCCGTTTTGACGATTAGATCGCCCATTTCGCCGGGCGAAACCGGCTGATGATTTTCGTCCACGATGCGCGCTTCAAATCCAGGGACGATGGTGCCGCTGGACCCTGGCTTGACGGCTCCCGGTCGGTTCGCGATGAATATATGCAGCGCCTCGGTCGATCCGATGGCATCGAGAATCTCTACCCCGAAGCGCTCCTTGAACCGGTGAAAGATCGCGGCCGGCAGACATTCGCCCGCGGAAATGGCGTGGCGAACAGAAGAGAAATCCGGACCGCGACCCGCTTCAGCCAGATGCGCCAGCAACTTGGCGTAGTGGGAAGGCACGGAAAAAAATAGCGTCGGACGAAATCGCTCCACCACGTCGAAAATGCTCTGCGACTTCGGGGGACCGGGCAGCAATATGCTGGTCCCTCCGACGGCCAGCGAAAAATAAAGCCCGTTACCCAGTCCGTAGGCGAAGAAAAGTTTGGCCACACTGAAGAAGCGGTCGCTTTCCGTGGCATGCAGAATCGCCTTCGCATAGCGTTCGGCGCACGCGACCATGTCATGCTGCAGATGGACACATCCCTTGGGCGTTCCGGTGCTTCCCGACGAATACAGCCAGAAAGCGACGTCATCTTTGCTGGTGCGCGCCGCCTCGAGACTGACCGAACTGTCCTGAATCCAGCTATCAAACGAAAGAGTGCCTGCCGTTGCTGGGCCACCAACCACGACGATCGTCTCGACGAAACGGAGCTTCCCCCGATCAATGGCCTGCAGATGAGGAAGTAGAGAATGGCTGACAATCACCACCCGCGCCCGCGAGTTGTTGAGCAGAAACTCGTAGTCGGACGGCTTTAGCAGCGTGTTGACTGGGACGGGCACAGCTCCGATCTTAATGGTGCCGAAGAAACTGGCCGCGAATTCCGGTGTATCCAGGAGGAGCAGGAGGACCCGTTCCTCGGGCCGGACCTGCAGTTGCTTGAGGCCATTTCCAACCCGATTCACCAACTCAAAGAGTTGCCGGTAGGTGAGGCGACGTTCCTCGCATTCGATTGCAACTTTCTCGCTACGGCCTTCGGCGATGTGGCGGTCCACGAAATAGGACGCCGCGTTAAATTCTTCGGGAAGCGGAAAGGGGGACGTGGTCATGATTCCAATTGGTTCGACGACCTGAAACGCCAGGCAGGCACAGGTCCCTCTCGAAACGCGGCGATTTCCACCGTAGTTCGGAAGCTTTGGTGCGAAAGGGGGGACTCGAACCCCCACGGTTTTACCCGCCAGATCCTAAGTCTGGTGCGTCTGCCAATTCCGCCACTTTCGCAATTCGTGCTCAGTAATTATTGCACAGCAGTTTCCTCGCCACTTGCAATCGGGGCAGGGAATGTCCGGGGGCCATGGTGTCAGTTCTGGTGTAGGTTCGCTTCGCAGACGCCGCCTGGAACCGATCTGTGCCGCACTGGTCGTTCTGACAGTTTACCGGAGCGGCATGCTTCGCATAATCTCATGCGTTCGCATCAGAGAGGCATCACGCGAAACCACGTCTCACCAACGTTAAGGCCCGAGCCTATGTCGTTAGCATCGCGCTCGCGATGTTGACGGGGAGTGTCCACGCCCAGAAGGCATCCGCCCCAGCCGCGTTCTCATTCGACGTGTACGGTGACTCGCGCTCCATGATGTACCTGCCGTACAAAGCAGACCAGGAAGCGGAAGCTCGCAAGCTCATGACTGACATTTTCGAGCTGGCGGTCCCCCCGGAACTTGCGGATGCGGTGGTCCAGAAGAGTGTCAAGCTGACCTATGACCCAACCACCAAGGAGTTGGTGCAGATGGTCATGCCGTACATGACCGCCAGCGAAGTGACCACTCTAAAGTTTGACCAAGGCTGGGTCACGGAGGCTGCGGTCGAAGACGTTAAGCTCCTTCCGGGCGTGAGCCGCATTATGTATCGCGTGGCAGGCGGCGACTGGGTTGCCCGCGAAGTGGTGAAGGATGTTCAGACCGGACAGGCCGACTTCATTCTCAGTACCGGGGACCTGGTGTGGTGGGGCAAGCAAGCCGACAAACCATCCGACAGCCCGTACTGGAGGCTGGTCAACGAGGACGTGCTCAAGCAGTTGCCTCCGCCGGACCACAAGATGAAGGCCGCCGGACTGTCGGGGCGAGTTTTCCCGGCCGTCGGAAACCACGAAGTATGGGGCGACACCGACGTCGAAGGTCTGCTGACTCTATTTCCCCATCTGAAGAAGTTGGGGGTTTCCGACAAGAAATTCATCTACACGTTCGACTACCAGGGCGTTCGCTTCATCTTCCTGTGGACCGGCGGATACGACGAGAAGGAACCATCGGCGTGGAACGCCACTCAGCCCGTCTACGAAGAGCAGATGACGCAGCTCCGGGCGTGGATGGACGACGCCAAGGCGAAGAGCATCAAGAAAGTCTTCATCGCCTTTCACGCCCCAGCGTTCGCTCGCTGCGGTCTGGGCCCCATCCCAGAAGCGCAGAATCCTCACAAAACGATTGCCGCGTACGCTAAAGACCTGGACATCGTGGTCCTCAACGGGCACGTCCACACGACGGAACTTTACCAGGTCGACGGAGTGAAATACCTGTTGCTGGGCGGCGGCGGCGCGGAGCAAGACCCAATTCTTCCCGGTAGGACGCACAATAAGGTTCCCGACGGCTACCCCCCGGATCTGTACTGGAAGGGCGAGGACCCCAAGGAGGACTACAGCTACCTGCACGTGGACGTGACACCGGGACAGCCTACGAAGTTCACGCTCAATCGCTTCCGGCCGTGGTCTGCAAAACCGTTCGCCACCGTGGATTTGTTCAAATAAGGCATAGGGGTATGCCCTTTAGTCAATCTCCGCAGATTCGTCCGGCCCGTATGTCCAAAATTGATCAGTGTCATCCGCTGGAATATGCGACCATCTTGGTGGAATGGGATCTGCGACAGACTCAAGAGGCCGAGTAGCGCGGATTTCCTGACCGCCGGTCTGAGCTGTGCTATGCTCTTGCCACAAACCTGGGGGGTCCATGGGTCTGGCTGGCCTTTGTTTACACCGCCTCTGTCCCAATGTAGTCGGGTTCTCACTGACGTTTCTTCTGGCGCTGACCGTTCTTGCGCCACCCTCGCTTTCCCAATCTCCAGGCTCGCCGCCGGCGGGCCCAAGAAATACAACGGACCAGACTTCCTCCGAGGTCGATACCGCGCACGTTTCCATCCCCACTTTGCGAGAAGGCCGCAAGGGTGCTCTGCGGGTCGACGTGAACCTGGTGACCGTGCCGGTTACTGTGACCGATGCCATGAGCCATGCCGTCACCGGATTGCGGAAGGAA
>JBARBI010000051.1:0-59615 GCA_049792875.1 Candidatus Sulfotelmatobacter sp. | reverse complement strand
TTGTCGATGACTGGCAAGTCTCCGGAATCATCCAGTTCCAAAGTGGCTTTCCGATCCGCATTCAAACGCAGGATGATACCGAGCTAATCAGCAGCTTGTTCTTCTTGGGAGCCGGTGCCCCTCAGCTCACTGGCCCCGTGCCGATCGTCGATCCGAAGGTCGTTCAGACCTTTAACACGTACAACTACGGCCCGACCTCAGGGCACTATTACCTGAACGCGGATCAAACCAAGTTCACTGACCCGACGCTGGGACAATTCGCTACGACTCCACGTTCGATCTGCTGCGGACCCGGCGAGAACCAGTGGGACATCACCTTCTCGAAGAAGATCGCGGTAACGGAGAGGAAATATTTCCAGTTCCGCGCCGACATCTTCAACCTGTTCAACAAGACGCAGTTCGTCAACCCGGACGGAAACTTCAGCAACACGACCTTCGGCCAGGTGCTGCAGGCTCGCGAAGCCCGGGACGTGCAGTTCGCGTTAAAGTTCTACTTCTAGAAACAGAGTAAAGTAGAAAAGTACCGAATCCGGGCGGCTCCAACCGCCCGGGCAATCTAATGGCCCGCTTGCACAAAGAAGCCGCTGGCCTGAGTTTTCCCGGAGCAATTCGATGTATCCCGATCTGCAGAAAGAACTCGCCACCTTCGAGCGGCGCACGCCAAAATCCGCCGAGGCCCACAAGAAGAATCTCAAACGCATTCCCCTCGGTGTAGCCAGCAACTATCGCGCCTACGATCCCTGGCCGATCTTCGTGAAAGAGGCCAGCGGCAGCAAGTTCCGCGACCTCGATGGCAACGAATACATAGACCACAACCTGACCTTCGGCGCCCTCATGGCTGGACATTGCCATCCCGCCGTCATGAAAGCTGTCGAGAAGCGCCTCTCGACCGGCACCATGTTCGGCATGCCGCATGACATGGAATGGGAGCTCGCGGAGGAAATCTGCACCCGCTTTCCAGTCGAGATGTGCCGCTTCGGTAATAGCGGCACCGAAGTGACCATGCACGCGATTCGCCTCGCGCGTGCCGCCAGTGGACGGGACAAGATCGTCAAGTTCGAAGGCGCCTACCACGGACTGCACGATAGCGCCCTGGTCAGCGTGAAACCGCACGCTCCCGACTACGGCGACATCGATGCGCCGCTCTCGGTCACCGGCGGTCTTGGCGTCCCGAAATCGGCAATCGCGAACGTGGTCATCGCCACCTTCAACGATCTCGCTACCGTTGAACGTCGTTTCAAAGAAAATCCCGGAGAGATCGCGGCGATCATTCTCGAGCCCATTCTCATGAATGTCGGCCTCTGCATCCCGCAACCCGGCTTCCTGAAGGGCCTGCGCGAAATCTGCGACAAGCACGGTGCCCTGCTGATCTTTGACGAAGTAAAAACCGGCGCGAAACTCGGCTGGGGCGGCGCCAGTGAATACTTCGGCGTTCATCCCGACATGATTTGCCTGGCCAAGTCGATCGGCGGAGGCCTTCCGCTCGCCGCATTCGGTACCAGCAAGTCCGTTATGGACCTGATCTCGCAGCACAAGGTCTTCCACGGAGGCACCTACAACACCAACCCAGTTTCGATGGCCGCGGGTCTTGCGACCTTCCGCGAAGTGCTCACCCGTGAGAACTACGCAAAAGTCGACAAACTTAGCAAAAAGCTGACTGACGGCTATCGCGCCACGATCGCGAAAGTCGGTCTGCAGGCCTACATCGCGCAAGCCGGAGCCAATGGCGCGCTGATGTTCTACCCGAAAGAAATTCGCAACTATCGTGACTGGGAAGCGATCGACGTTGACCTGTGGCGCCACTACTGGTTCGGCATGGTTAACCGCGGCGTGATGGCTCAGCCTTACTGGTGGGATGAGCAGTGGACGATTTCTGTCCAACACACCGAGGCCGATATCGACAAGCACCTGGCCGCATTCAACGACATCGCTGCTTCGCTGGCAAAGGCGCAGCAAGAGCGGACCGCGCCGGTCGCGGTTGCACACTAGTATCACGTAGGGGCGGACGCATTCGTCCGCCCCTGCATGCACCACCAATACTCATGTGGCGACAGCCGCCTCGGCTGTCCGCCCAAAGCGACGCGAGGCTCTCGTAGAGAAATCTTGTCCACAACGCCCCAACCCGACGCTCAGCCTCACCTGATCCGCGCTCTAGGACGCCGCGATCTGGTGCTCCTGTTCGTGGTTGCGGTCTTCAATCTCAACGTCGTTCCCTCTATCGCGGCCAACGGCGGCGTCACCATCTGGCTCTGGATCATCTCGCTGCTCCTGTTTTTCTGGCCGCAAGGCATCGCTGTCATCGAACTCGCCCACCGCTATCCCGGCGAAGGCGGTGTCTATCTCTGGGCCAAAGAGGTCTTCGGCGACTTCCACGGATTCCTTTCCGGCTGGTGCTACTGGACCAACAACATGCTCTACGTGCCGACGGTGATGCTCTACTTCGTCGGCGTATCGGTCTACGTGCTCGGCCCTGGCCATCAGGGATTGGCGGATAGCCGAGCTTTCGCGTCGAGCGCCTCCATCGCACTGCTCATATTCCTTACTGTGCTCAACATCCTCGGCCTCGGCGTTGGCAAGTGGATCAACAACCTTGGTGCGATCGGAACTTTCATTGCCGCGGCCGTGCTTATCGGACTCGGTGCGGTCGTCTGGTCGCGTTTTGGAAGCACGATCACCGCCGCCGACTTCAAAGTTCCCGCCGATCCAAGGTTCGTGCTGAATTCCTTCGGCGTGATCTGCTTTGGTCTCGTTGGCCTCGAACTTGCCTCGGTCATGGGCGACGAGATTCAAGAGCCACGCCGCACTCTGCCTGGCGCAGTCGCCTGGGGCGGAATTCTTTCCGGCGCTCTCTACATCGGGGCGACGCTCACACTCCTGATCGCAGTCGGAAAAGATGTCAACGTGCTGCAAGGAATCGTACAGGCCGTCACACACATGGCGGGCCGCGTCGGCGTTGGGTGGATCTCAGTACCCTTTGCGCTCATGCTCAGCTTGTCGATCGCGGGCATTGGTTCTGCATGGATGGGCGGCTCCGCGCGCATTCCTTTTGTCGCTGGGCTCGACTCGTACATGCCTTCGTGGCTGGGGAAGGTTCATCCCCGTTACACTACGCCCTATGCGGCGCTGATTGTGCAGGGAATTGTCTCGGGACTTCTGGTGCTTGGGAACTTCTTCGGCTGGTGGTTTTGGGACAAGTTGATGGGCGTTCTGGGCTTGTTGCCGCGCCTTTATCTGAGCCCTGCCGGCGCCGGAGAAGTGTTCCAAAAGCTTCTGTCCCTTGCAGTAGTGCTTCAACTCGTGCCGTTCGTCTACATGTTCGGTGCGCTGGTGAAGTTTGCTGTGACCGAATCGAAGCCCCGAGGCCAGTACAGCAGGAGCACATTGCTCATCGCGGGACTCAGCGGATTCCTGACGACGATTCTTGGCATCGCCCTGGTATTTTTTCCGGCGCAGCAAATCACGTCGCTGTGGTCGTACGAATTGTGGATGTTCGGCGGCACGCTGTTCTTTATCGGCCTGGCTGCCTTTTTCTTTTTCGTGTATGGCCGCCGTAAGGCGTCGCAACGGGTTCAGCTCGCCGCAATCGCCCCGCCCGTTCCCGTGAGCGAGGTCCGGCCCTGATTTTGATCTATGTGGGGACAGCCGCCCTCGGCTGTCCTGCGAGCGCAGCTCGCAACCGATTGGGAAGGGCCTGCGGGCCGAGAAGGATTCGTAACAGGGCGCGGCTTCAGCCGCGCCGTTCGATGCGCAAAAGAATTGGGGCTTTAGCCCCCGCGCTCAGGAGGTTGATTGCATGCCCGGTGGAGTCACAACTGACGTGAGAGCCTACCAGATGTTCATCAACGGGGAATGGGTCGACAGCAAGTCGACGAAGACCTTCCCGGTATACGATCCTTCGACGGAGGACGTGATCGCCCAGGTCCCCGACGCTTCGGCCGACGACGTCAACCGCGCCGTCTCGGCTGCCAAGGCTGCCTTCGAAGAGGGTCCGTGGGCTACCACTACCGCGCAGGAGCGAGGCCGCGTCCTGTTCCGCCTGGCCGACAAAGTCCGGCAGAATCTGCCCGCGCTCGCCGAACTCGAGTGCCGCAACACCGGCAAACCGATCGTCGAAGCGGAGTACGACCTCAACGACGTCGCCACCTGCTTCGAATACTACGGCGGTCTGGCCACCAAGGTTGTCGGCTACGTAAATCCCGTCCCGGACAACGCCATGAGCCTCACGCTAAAGGAGCCTGTCGGCGTCGCCGGCCAGATCATCCCGTGGAACTATCCGATGCTGATGGCAGCGTGGAAACTGGCACCAGCGCTGGCCGCTGGCTGCACCTGCGTCCTGAAGCCCGCCGAGCAGACGCCCCTGACCGCGCTTGAATTCGCGCGCTATTTCGCGGATTGCGGCCTGCCTCCGGGCGTGGTTAACGTTATTACCGGGTTCGGCGAGTCCTGCGGTTCTCCGCTTGTACAGCACCCCGACGTCAACAAGATTGCTTTCACCGGCAGCGCAGCCGTAGGCAAGATCATCGTCAAACAGGCGGCCGACACGGTCAAGCGCGTCACGCTCGAACTCGGCGGCAAGTCTCCCAACATTTTCTTCGCCGACGCCGATTTCGAAGCTGCGATCGACGGTGCCTTGTTCGGAGTCTTCATCAATCAAGGCGAGGTCTGCTCGGCTGGAAGCCGCATCCTGGTGCAAAAGTCGATCTACAAGACTTTTGTCGAAGCGATGGCGGAAAAAGCAAAGAAAATCAAGCTCGGTCCTCCTCTCGAACGCGAAACCAAGATGGGCCCGCTGGTCAGCAAAGAACAATACGACCGCGTGAATTCGTATCTCGAAATCGGCAAGAAAGAAGCCAAACTCGCATCTGGTGGAGGACGCCCCGAGAAATTCGCCAAAGGCTACTACGTACAGCCGACAATCTTCTACGACGTGAACAACAGCGCCCGCATCGCCCGCGAAGAGATCTTCGGCCCAGTCGCTGCCGTGATTCCATTCGAAGACGAAAAAGACGCTCTGAAGATCGCCAACGATTCTCCCTACGGCTTAGCGGCTGCTGTTTGGACGCGCGATATTTTCCGGGCGATGCGCGCCGTGAAGGCTCTGCGCGCAGGAATCGTCTGGGTCAACCACATGCAGCCCACCTATGTCGAAGCGCCGTGGGGAGGCTACAAGCAATCCGGCTTCGGCCGCGAACTGGGTCCCTGGGGCATCGAAGAATATCTCGAAACCAAACAGGTGCACATCAACCTGAATGAAGCGCCCATCGGCTGGTACTGAGGACGGTATTGCGTTTCGAGCACAGAGCATCGTGACAGCCGCTAAGCGGCGCAAGAATGCAGCCCACGGCGCAAGCCGTGGGTCGGCAAGCGGAAAATAACCAAGCCCGAAAGGGCGGAATTTGAAAGCCCGGCACGGAAGTGCCGGGTAAAGATCGGGAAAACGAACGAGTCCCGGCAGGGACGGCACCAGCTAACGACAAACTACCAAACGAGATTACGATGTCCACTATCCAACTTCACACATCCATTCCCGGCCCGAAGTCCAAGGCCCTTTCCGACCGCCGAGCCAAAGCCGTGCCGCGCGGCCTTTCCCACGGCACGCCCATCTACGTCGCTAAGGCCGAAGACGCTTGGCTGGAAGACGTTGATGGCAACCGCTATCTCGATTTCGCGGGCGGAATCGGGTGTCTCAATGTCGGCCATCGCCAGGAAGCTGTCGTCGATGCCGTGAAAGACCAACTCGACCACTTCCTGCACACCTGCGTCCAAGTCACGCCCTACGAGAGCTACGTTCGCCTCGCCGAGCGCATGAACGAAGTCACGCCGGGCAAGTTCGCCAAGAAGACCATCTTCGTGAACAGCGGCGCCGAGGCCATCGAGAACGCGGTCAAGATTGCTCGCGCCTATACCAAACGCCCTGGCATCATCGCCTTCGAGGATGCGTTCCACGGACGCACGATGATGACCCTAGCGCTTACCAGCAAAACGCATCCTTATAAGGCTGGCTTCGCGCCTTTTCCAGGTGAGGTCTATCGCGTCCCGTTCGCTTACTGCTACCGCTGCTCCTACAGCCTGAAGTATCCGTCGTGCGATCTGTACTGCGCGCGCCATCTCGAAGACACGTTCAAGCGTGTCGTGGCGAATGAGGAAGTTGCCGCCGTAATTGCGGAACCGGTTCTTGGAGAAGGAGGATTCATCGCGCCTCCGCTCGATTACTTCAAGGTCCTGATCGACCTCTGCCACAAGCACGGCATCCTCTTCATCGCTGACGAAGTCCAGTCCGGTTTCGGGCGTACCGGAGCGCTGTTCGCGAGCGAACGCTACGGCATCGAGCCGGATCTTATCGTCACTGCCAAATCAATGGGCGGAGGATTGCCGCTCGCGGCTGTCACCGGCCGCGCCGAGATCATGGACGCCCCTGGACCTGGCGGCCTCGGCGGGACGTTTGCCGGCAATCCGCTCTCCTGCGCCGCAGCGTTGGCTGTACTCGATCTGTTCGAGCGCGAGAACCTGCTCGCGCGCGCCAATGAGCTCGGCGACCGCTTCCAGCGCCGCGCCCTAGAGTGGCAGCGTCGCTGGCAGATCATCGGTGACGTCCGAGGCCTCGGCGGCATGCAGGCAATCGAACTCGTGCAGTCGCAGGAATCAAAGACTCCCGCAGCCGACGAAACCAAGAAGATCACACAATACTGCTACGAGCACGGCCTGATCACGATTACGGCGGGTTCGTATTCCAACGTGATCCGTGTGCTCGTGCCGCTGGTCGCCACCGACGAGCAAATGGACGAGGGAATGGACGTGCTCGAATCAGCGATCGCGACGGTGTGTGACCAGAAAGGCGCAGTCGCGCAATTAGTGTTGTAAGTGATTGTGTGGGTCCGGGTCTCTGACCCGAACAGGCCGAGCAAAGCTTGGCTCGCTATCGCTTGCGCAATCAGAAATCTGTCATCCTGAAAGCTGTATCATAATTATCTCGGGACACCGAGCGGTTTGTGACCACCTTCAGACACTTCGCGACAGCCGAGGCCTCACCATGAGCGTAGCTGCACCTCCCATCACCAGGCTCACCAACTTCATCAACGGCCAATGGACCGACTCGCGCGCCTCCGAATGGCGTGACGTCGTCAATCCCGCCACGGGCGAAGTGCTGGCCAGCGTCCCGCTCGCCGACGCTGCAGAACTGAACAGCGCCGTGGAAGCCGCAGCCGGCGCTTTCCCGGAATGGCGCCGCACTCCGCCCGAAGACCGGATCCAGCCGCTGTTCAAGCTGAAGATGCTGCTCGAAGAGCACATCGACGACATTGCCCGCATCATCACGACGGAAAACGGCAAAACCTTCACCGAGGCCAAAGCAGAGATGCGACGCGCCATCGAGAACGTCGAAGTGGCCTGCGGCATACCCATGATGATGCAGGGCTACAACCTCGAAGACGTTGCCCGCGGCATCGACGAGATGATGATCCGCCAACCGCTCGGCGTCACCGCCGCCATCGTGCCTTTCAACTTTCCCGGCATGATTGCGTTCTGGTATCTTCCCTACGCCATTGCCACGGGAAATACGTTCATCTTGAAGCCGAGCGAACGCGTGCCGCTGACGATGCGTTATGTGTATGAACTCCTGGCAAAGACGGGTCTGCCGAAGGGAGTTGTCAATCTCGTCAACGGAGGCAAGGGTGTAGTCGACGCGCTGATCGACCATCCGAAAGTTCGCGCGATCAGCTTTGTGGGATCGACTCCAGTGGCGCGCTATATCTACGGGCGGTCGGGCGAGCAAGGCAAGCGCTGCCAGTGCCAGGGCGGAGCAAAGAACCACGTCATCGTGCTTCCCGACGCTGATATGCCGATGGCAACGCAGATCATCAGCGACAGCGCGTTTGGCTGCGCCGGCCAGCGTTGTCTGGCCGTTTCGGTCGCAATCACCATCGGCGAAGCGCAAAAGACGTTCCGTGACTCGATCGCCGATGCCGCCTCGAAGCTGCGTGTGGGCAACGGTCTTGAGGACGGCGTGCAGATGGGACCCGTCATCACGCCGCAGAGCAAGGAACGCGTCGAATCGCTGATCGGCCTGGGCGAACAGCAAGGCGCAAAAGTGTTACTCGATGGGCGCAATTCAAAGATCCCGAAATACGAATCGGGTAACTTCGTGAAGCCGACGATCCTCGATGACGTTCCGCCGACCAGCGATCTTGCGGATACGGAGATCTTCGGTCCGGTGCTCAGCCTCGTTCACGCCGACAACATGGACGATGCGTTGGCCTTCCTTGAACGCAGCGCCTATGGCAACCAGGCGTCGCTGTTCACGTCCAGCGGATCGGCGGCGCGGCGCTTCCGCTACGAAGCGCCTGCGGGCAACATCGGCATCAACATCGGAGTCGCCGCGCCCATGGCCTATTTCCCGTTCAGCGGATGGAAGAACAGCTTCTTCGGCGATCTTCACGGCCAGGGGCGCGACGCCATTGAGTTCTACACCGACAAGAAAGTCGTCGTCGAGCGCTGGGCCAAAGAGCACAGCCGAAAGTTCTAAGGTTTCACCACGGAGACACGGA
Organism: Candidatus Sulfotelmatobacter sp.; assembly: GCA_049792875.1. GTDB lineage: Bacteria > Acidobacteriota > Terriglobia > Terriglobales > Acidobacteriaceae > Sulfotelmatobacter. The sequence goes on along the minus strand of JBARBI010000051.1, from coordinate 51,072 downwards.
ACCACGGAGGGATACAAGTAAATCAAGATAAGGTCCGCAACGCCTCACGGTCTGTACGAGAAACGAATACAGTTTTGGTTTTTCTCCGTGTCTCTGTGTCTCCGTGGTAAAGAAGTCTTTATTGTGAGGAATCCATGAATACAGCTATTGCAACTCCCTCCATGACTGGTCAGGAAATCGTTGACCTTACCAAGAAACACACCCTGTTTGAGTGGTCGGCACAATCGAAGGTTGATCCCATCCCGGTCGCTCGGGCCAAGGGCATATACTTCTGGACGCCCGAGGGCAAACGATTCATTGACTTCAACAGCCAGTTGATGTCGGTCAACATCGGCCATGGCGACGAGCGCGTGGTGCGGGCGATCAGCGAGCAGGCGGCGACGCTGGCCTATGCGAATCCCTTCATGGCGACGGAGCCGCGCGCGCGGCTTGGCGCGAAGCTTGCCGAGATTACTCCGGGCGACATCGACACGTTCTTCTTCACCAACGGCGGCGCTGAGGCCAACGAGAATGCCATCAAGATCTCCCGCTTCTTCACCGGACGTCATAAGATCATGGCACGCTACCGCTCGTATCATGGCGCGACGGCGGGCGCGATCTCACTGACCGGCGATCCGCGACGCTGGGCTGCGGAGCCAGGAATTCCCGGCGTAGTACGTGTGCTTGATCCCTATCACGGCATCGAGCGCGGGTGGGAGTCCGCTGCAACTTCCCTGGCCATGATCGAAGAGACCATGCAACTGGAAGGCCCGCAGACCATCGCCGCTTTCATTCTGGAAACCGTCGTAGGGACCAATGTCAGTCTCATTCCGCCTGACGCATACCTCGAGGGCGTGCGCAAGTTGTGTGACAAGTACGGAATTCTGATGATCGCCGACGAGGTGATGGCAGGCTTCGGGCGAACGGGCGAGTGGTTTGCGATCGATCACTGGAAAGTGGTTCCAGATTTGATCTGCATGGCCAAGGGACTCACTTCCAGCTATCTCCCGCTGGGTGCAGTGGGCATGCGGCATCACATCGCGCAGCATTTTCAGGACAAAGTCTTCTACGGTGGGTTGACTTACAACTCGCATCCGATGGGATGCGCCGCGGCGCTGGCTACCATTCGCGTCTACGAAGAAGACCATCTCATCGAGAACGCGAAGAAGATGGGAGTGGTGATGAAAGAGCTTGGAGCTGAGTTGCAAGCTAAACATCCCTCGGTCGGGGCGGTGCGCTCGATCGGGCTGTTCGGCATCGTCGAACTTGTGCGCAGCAAGAAGACACGGCAGCCGATGGCTCCGTTTAACGGGACCTCGGACGAGATGGCTGCGCTCGGACGGTTTTTCCGCGAGCAAGGTCTGTACACGCTGGTCCGGTGGAATACGTTCTACACGAACCCTCCGCTGTGCATTAACGAGCAGCAGCTGCGGGAAGCGTTCGCCATCATCGACAAGGGTCTCGAGATTACCGATAAAGCGGTCAAGGACTAGAGTTCTTTTGTGGGAGTCTACCGCAAATGTTTTTGACAACCGGTGTCGGCGACCGCGTTTTAAGCAAGTTTCATTTCGGGTTCGTCGGCACTAAGCTACGCGGTCCTCCTTCTCAAGGCGTCGCGCCAGCCAGGAGCTCTCGAAGGTACGATAGTCGCTGTAGCGAAACCTCGAGGAACTCACCGCCTGTTTGTCATCACCGTTCACGTCGACGGCGACAACGTTATCGGAGGACGCGGATCCCGTCAGGTGCTGCGCCGGTCCAGGCTTAGACCCGCTCGGCACAGAGTGGGTTGTGCGCGGGGCAATGCTGCCGGCGCCGATCACCAAGACTCTGCGGTCTCTGCGTGCCGCCGACAGCCTTCTGATTTCCTGCAGAGTGAACCCTAGGCCTCCGGCCAGCAGCAGGGCTACGAATATTTCCGCGGCGACCGGCAAAGCGACCACTATCATGTCACGGTCTTTGCTTGGCGGGAGAGCTGTCGCCGGCTCGCTACTCAGAACGCGGGGCACTATATTGCGTGCTGCTTGGTTCTGTTCGGGAGCTGGAAGGGCTGAGTCAAGAACTGCCCATTCGTACGGTGGGCAGAGCCTGAGGTACAGGTAGGTATCCGCCACTTCGTCCTCATCCAGGTAGTAAAAGACTGGCATCCTGCCTCGGAACGGCACTGGCGACGTCCCCATCACAATAGGGGCACCGCTTCTGATTTTTCGGTCGAACTCTGCAAGGTTTGTCCGTGTTATCAGGGTATTCAGCGGTGGGATCGCGCCTTTCAAAAGCTGTTCGGGATCGGGGTTGGGCCCTGCCGCATTGTGGCAGATGTGACAAGTCGATTTCACGATGTGCTCGCCCACGCGGACGCGCGATTCCTCTACCGCTTCTTGCTGCTTTTCCGCGCCGGGGACTCCAGCAAGCTGTTTCAGGTAGGCGAAGATGGCACGGATCTCGGGCTCACTCAAGTGTGGAAACGGCGGCATGTCCGTGCCCCCATGGTGCAGCCGCTGCAGCAATGAGGTCTTCGCTTGATTGGCCAGCTCAGTCGCGTCCGCCCGACTCGCGTTCATACCGAGCTTCTTCATTCGCTCCAGGGTGACCGGGATGGATGTCGCCCTGGTTGGGTTGATGACGGAGTTGATTTCTGGGGGCACGCCGAGGCCAAACTCGCCATGACATCCCCAGCAATTCAGCCGGTACAGGTCCGCGCCGTGGAGGGTTACGGTTTGGCTTGTGGAGTCGGCCGGTAGCCGGAGTTTCGAACCAGGAGTTTCCCCTCCGCTCCGCGAAGTACGTGGCCCCAAGCGGCCCGTCTTTCCCATGCTGGTTTCTTCAAATGCCCTGTGGAGGTGGTTGAGCCAGCTTTCGCCCGCCACGCCTGTTACCTCAACATCTTTAGTACTGCCGGATTGACCCAGCAACGAGGTTGCTAGTACAAACACCACCGCTAGACTCTTCATAATCTAAGAATGTCGAAACCTTCCTTGGCTGGAGCGCGCGAGTCAGGGAGGGGTGGATTGGTGAGGTCGCTCCGCGCGCTACGCTACGTGTTGTGCGCATACTTACGTAATGGCGTTTTGTGTTCATTGCTCTCCCGCAACTACCATGGTTGATGGTTGTAAATTTCTTGTAAGGTGCGTGCAGGAAACCTGAGGATAGAAACCTGGGGATAGACGGGAGGCTCCGCGGTTTGTCCGCCAGAAATGGGAAAACGCAAAGCTGAAAATTGACTGCCTCTGTGCGTCAGACTGGATCTACGCACACCAGACGGCCCCTACGAACCGAAGAGCATGGCAAGTGATGTTAGACGGATGTGTGGATTTCGTGGCCGGCGATGCCGTGTGTCGTGGCTTTTCCTTCGCCCCTCCGGAGCTCGGTCGAGTTAACGCACGTTCTGCTCCACGCCTCGCGCCCTTCGACAAGCGCAGGGCAGGATGTGGGCTGCATCCTTTCGCCGCGCTTCGACTCCGCTCACGGCAGGCTTTCGCGCTTGTTGGCCCGGCTAAGACGTCTGCCCTAAGCGCAGGTGTGTCGCGGGTAGGTGCCGGTGATCTTGCGGAAGAGACCGTGCAAGCGATGGACGGCTCCGGCCTGGGGCAAGAACATGAAGGGACATTGCCCGGGCACTACCTGGATTCCCCGCTCATGGCAGAGGGCGATCGCGCTCTCGCTGACGGCACCTTTCCCGGTCGCGCGGTACATCCAGACACGGTGTATGCCAGCCTCGGCGCAGTCGGCGACGACACGTTCGGCTATCTCGGGCGAGGTCATCAGGAGCACTGCGTCGACGGGAGGCTGGATGTCCTGCAGGCGGGCGAAACAGCGGCGGCCCTGCACCGTGGGCGTTTTGGGATTTACAGGGACCACGTCGTATCCGCGTCGGCAGAGTTCTTCGAAGAGGGTGGCACTGAAGCTGCGGGGATCGCGCGAGATGCCGACCATGGCCACGCGTTTCTGGGCGAGGAAGTCTTCGATGGTTTCCAGGGAGAGATTTTGAGAAGCCATATTGCCTCCTAAGCAAGCGTCGGACGTTTGCCGCAAAACTGGCAAAGGCCGATGGGACCTGATAAATGCTAGATCGCAGGTTCCAGGCTCGCTGTGATGGTGATCACGGGGGCGGAGATTCGCACGGCTGTCAAGATGAAGGTTTCTGCACAAAGGCAGGCTTTGGGCTGAAAAAGCCGTCCCGCTGCGTTTCTGACGCTTGCAGCATTTGCCTACTAGGGGCACAATCTATAGGTCGAGAAAGACGCGCATCTGGCTGGAGTGGAGCCCCCATGTACCACTCGGAAGAAGGTCCCAAATGAAACGTCGAATATTCATAGCCCTGTTTTTGTCCACCACGCTTGCGCTTTCGGGGTTCGCGCAGCAAGCCAACTCAAACTCGCAGCCAGCAACAGCAGTTGCTTCTGAGGGTGCGAGCACCAGCGATCTGCAACCGATCCCGCCTCCGACGGCCACAAATTTCTGGGACGGGGATGATCCGAACCTGGTGAACCTGGTCACACATCCATTTGCCAACAAGAAGTACGTGCAGCGCTTAGTTGGACCCATCCGGGATCGCCTCAACGAACTGGATCAGTTGACTTCCGAAAACGGCAAGGCGATCAAGGACGTAGATGCACGCGCTACGCAGGGCATTCAGCTGGCGTCGGAGAAGAGCAGCCTGGCGGACCAGCACGCGATCGAGGCCAGCAACAAGGCGCAGTCGGCGCAGACGGCTGCGACTCAAGCTTCGACCCGTGTGTCTACAGCGGAACAAATGGTGAGTAGTGTGGACCAATATAAGGGGGACGCGCAAACCGAGATCCGTTTCCAGCCGGGCCAGACTGTTCTGAGCAAGAGCGCGAAGGATGCGCTTGACCAGATGGCCGCCCCGCTAAAGGATCAGCGCAACTACATCATCGAAGTTCGCGGCTTCGCTCCGGGTCACGGGCAGGCGGCGATTACCAGTTCGCAGAAGATGGCCGATTCGGTGGTGCGCTACCTGGTACTCAACTATCAAATACCGGTTTACCGTATCTTTGTGATGAGCATGGGGAACGCGCCGGTGGCCGGCGGGGAAGGAACGATGGCGAAGCACCCCACGAGTGGATTGGTGGAAATCAGCCTGATGAAGAACGACCTGGCGGGTTCAGCGCAACACTGAAGTCTCTCGAAAGGAAAGGGCGAGTCGATGACGACTTGCCCTTTTTCCTTTGGAGGTCGTTTCGCCAGAACTAATCCTTGAAGCGAGAAGCAGGTCCCTTGACTTGCTGGGGTTGTGGGTAACTGCTACTGAAGTGCACATTCGTAATTTGAAGTGGCGAGCGATCGCGGGCAGAATCATTCTGCCGCCACTTCGCAGTCCAGCAATCGCAGCTTCCTGCCCTGGGGGCTACGCCGGCTGAACACAAATCATAATCCTGGCCGGATCGGACCGTGAGCAGTCGTGTCTCGCACAAAGGCAAGAATTCTCTGTATTGATGATCACTGGAACGGGCTCATAGCGCGCAAGATGTTGCTCGAAGCGAGCGGCTATCAGGTGTTGGAAGCGACTTGCGGGGACGAGGGGCTGAAGTTGTTCAGCTCGCACGCGGTGGATGCGGTGGTCGTCGACTATCAAATGCCGGGGATGAACGGCGACGTGGTAGCCGCGAAGATGAAGAGCATCAATGCCCAGGTGCCGATCATGCTTTTGTCGGCTTATGGGCCTTTGCCAACGAGCAAATTGAGCTCGGTGGATTCGTTTCTTTCCAAATCCCAACCGCCGAATATTCTCTTGTCCTCCCTGAAGGATATGCTGGACGAGCGCAACCAACCCTTCTTCCGCCGCTGGCTCAAGCTCTGGAAGAGCCGAAACCAAGGGGTGACGCATTGAACTTCTTGAAGCTGCTTCTGAGACGAGGTTGCAGGCACCAATTCCCGTGGCCCCGCATCGATGACGATGGGCGTCATTATCAGAGATGCCTGGCTTGCGGAACAGCGTATGAGTACGACTGGAAAACGATGCAACGGACGGATCGATTGCTGGCGGCAGCGATCCAACAAGGGTTGAGCGGTGACGCTCCCGCACGTTTTCGTGCTCTGCGCCGCGTCTTATAGTCGAGGATATGATGATCGACTCCTCCCAACTGCGACCCGCCAGACGAGCCCCCCGGGTACGTCTGCGCGGAAGCATTTCGGCCATTATTCAACTCGAGAATGGCCGACAATTGCCAGCCGCGCTGCATCAACTCTCCCTTACGGGAGGGTTGTTGGAAGTTGCGAACTACCTTGAAGAGCGGACCCCTGTTGGCCTGGCAATTCCGATTGGTTCCAGCGTTGTACGGCCCCAAGCCGAGATGCTGTTTCCGATGTGGGGTGCGTATGGTTACCTGCAGCCGTTCCGATTCACCAACCATTGGGCAGAGGAGCGGCAGATACTGGAAATGGAAATCACAAGACTGCTCAAACAAACAGTGGTGCGATCGACCGTGGGACGCGGGTCAGGCCTCCAGTCGCCTCGTTTCTATTTGGAATAGTCCTAAGAGCCGTCCAATCCCGCCAATCGAGACCGGGACGTTCGGTCGCGCTTAGTCACGGAGGCGAGGTTCTTTCTCAGCCGAGAAAGTAAAAGTCCCCACCCTCGCCCGAGAAACGCAAGAAGGATGGCGCACCCCAAACCTCGGTCATTTTACGAGGCGATTGTATTTCTTGAGCACGTCGCGTAGGCGGTCGTGGGGCAGGGCGATTACCGTGTGATTGTTGATACCGGTCATGGTTTCAGCGGCGACCATGGCGTTGACGATGGCTTCTTCGGTGGCCTGCACGGTGGCCAGAAAGATGGGGTTCAGTTGCGCATTTGCCAGCATCTTCAAGTCGCGCACTCCTTTTGAGCCTGCCGCTCCCGGGTTCGCAGTGGAGAAGGCAATGAAAATATCGCCGGAGCCGTCACCGGAAAAGCTGCCATCGCGTCCCAGTCCGAGCGTGGCGCGGCGCACTACGCGTTTAAGTTGCGTCGGAATAAGGGGCGCGTCGCTGGCGATGACGATTATGATCGATCCGATATCATCGCCGCGCACCGTGTGGTCGGCAATTTCGCGGCCCACCGGAACGCCGGCAATGCGAAGCTGACTGCGCCAACCATAATTGCACTGCACTAGTACGCCTACGGTATAGCCTCCATGTTTGGCATCGAGCACGCGCGAAGACGTACCGATTCCGCCTTTGAATTCGTTGCAAATCATGCCCGTGCCGCCCCCGACATTGCCTTCCTCGACTGGACCGCCATGGGCGGTATCGAGGGCGTGGAAAGCGTGCTCGGGTTTTACGTGAAAGCCGTTCATGTCGTTTAACTCGTTGTCCGCGGTTTCAGCGACCACCGGCAAGGACCAGTCGTAGCCCTCGGCATCGGGAGGGGCCTTCTGTATGCGCCACGCAATGACCGCGTCACGGACTACACCCACACTGTGGGTGTTGGTAATCATGATCGGTCCATCGAGGAAGCCAGAGTCCTCTAGCCATGTCGTTCCCGTCATTTCGCCATTTCCGTTGAGCGTGAACCAGGCCCCGAACACCGGGTCGAGGGAATCCTTCCCACGGGGCAGAACCGCCGTGACGCCAGTACGCACGGGGCCCTCACCAACCTTGAGCTTGCCTTCGCCGGAGATGAGGGTAGTGTGCCCGACCTCGACTCCCGTCACGTCGGTGATGGCGTTATTGGGGCCGGGAGTGCCATCGAACGGGACGCCCAGATCACGGGCACGGGGCTTGGTTTGGGCTGACAGGGTTGAAGCCAGAACGACCGTCAGAATGAATTCGGTCCGGCGGACATATGACAGGAACATGGGGCCTCCAACGAACCTGGAAGTATAAAGGATGAGGAGCACGCGAAGAGTGCGGTGCACGGTGCATCCTCGGCGGAACGGCGCCTGGGGTACAATCGCAGCAAAAGACCATTTTGGGGGACCAGTATGGACGGCTGGAAAAAAGCGGTGGTTCTCGGTTCGATCGGGTCGGCAGCGATTTTGTTCATGAAGAAAAAGTACCCGGCTGGTGTGCTCGCCACAGGCGTTGGACTGGCTGTGCTCGCGGCAGAATATCCGGAGAAATTCGAGAGAGTGCGGCAGTCGTTGCCCGACTATTTCGAACGCGGCATGCAAGTGATGGAGATGGCGGGGCGCGCTGGCAAACGGATTACCGAGGCGGCGGGGCAGAGCGCGGCGGAAGCGTGGGAAGAGATTGGGGGATAGCAGGAATCAGAAGGCCCTTGACCACAGAGTTCGCGGACACGGCTGCGTTACTCGATGCCCAGTTGCTTTCTGGCGTCGGGGCTAAGGCGTTCAGGGGTCCAGGGTGGAGTCCATACCACATTTACCGTGCAGTTGTTGATACCGGGCAACTGTTCGACGCGTGATTTCACTTGCGCGCTGATATTGACGTGCTCGGGGCAGCCTTGCGCGGTCAGAGTCATTTCGACCGTAACGTCCTGTTTCGCTTGCTCGGGATTCTCGGTGGGTGCGGGAGCAAAATTCACGTTGTAGATCAAGCCGAGATCGACAATGTTGACCGGAATCTCAGGATCGTAGCAACTCTTCAGCGCGCTCAAAACATCTTGTTCCGTGATGGCGGGCATTGCGCAGATTACCTCCCCTCCAGTTTACCTTATAGTGGCGGCCCGGCGGGCTCACGCCGTCCGCCGCTGGAAACTTGATAAAGTTCTTCCATGATGAGTCCCGAGGTGGAGAAGAAGATTCAACTCGCGCTGGCGTTGGCGCTCGTGGTCGCGACTTTGTACGCAGGCCACTATTTGTACAAGCGGCACGAGGACGAAGTCGCGGCTGAGAAACAGAAGCAGGCGCGTAACGTCGGTTATTCCAATCCTGACTACTACGTGAGTCCCAAGAAGCTGTACCCCTACGACTTAAAGAGCGCGAGACAGTTGACCCAACAGCCTGTGTGGGTGAAAGAGGGATACCGTTATACCTATTACAGTTATGACTCGGGACACAAACAGGTTGACTTCGCGCACAAGGCGGGGCTGCTGTTGCCGATCGAAAGGCTGGAGATTAAGGAGATCATTACCGCGATGCCTGCTGGCAAGGGTGAGCGGCGGCAGGTGATGGCACTGTTTCAAAAAGAAGGGAGAACGTTCGCTGTGCCAATCGGGTATGAGGCCGACGAGCAAATCAAGATTTATTCTGACGAGATATTTTTCATTGAAGATCCGCACGATTTGTACAAGCACTGGCCCCCGGATGTCTGGCAGGCGGTGGAGCAACACGAAGTGAAGCCGGGAATGAATGAGATGCAGGCAGATTTCGCGATCGGCATGGGTGTGCCCGATGCGGGGAATAGCTCTTACGAGAAGACGGTGCGCTACCCGAATGGCGGCAAGCCCCTCGTCGTGGTCTATCGCGACGGCAAGGCGGAGGAGATTAAGGCGGGCTCGTCCGGATCGTGAAGGAACGGGCCTTGGATCTCGTTGCAGAACCAGTTGTAAGTTGTCCTTGGAGGCCAGAACAAGAGTCTGCGCGAAAGATCGAATCGGGGCAGATCCCAGCGTCCTAGGCTGACATGCAAAATCCGAATTGGCTGCATCGAAAAAATCGCTGCAACCGAGTGTTCATACTGGTTGACCGGACGCGATCGCCCTCGTAGGCTATTTTTCAACATGTTGTCTCATTTCCATCATCGCCATCACCATCACGCGCATAGCGTGCCGGCGGCGATGTGCACCTGAGATTGCATCCATGAGATAACAGCACTTTTCAGGAGTTCCGGCCCGCTGACGCGAAACGTTCAGCGGGCTTTTTGTTTTTTAGAGAGGGAGTCGGGATATGAGTACAGAATTTGACTTCGACAAACTGAACGGCCTGCTTCCCGCCGTGGTGCAGGACTCCTCCAATGGGGAAGTCCTGATGGTCGGGTTCATGAATCGTGAGGCGCTGAAGCAAACGCTGGAAGGTGGGTATGTGACGTTCTTCAGTCGGACGCGTCGGCAACTATGGATGAAAGGCGAGAGTTCGGGAAACCGGCTGAAGGTCGTATCGGCTCACACGGACTGCGACCGCGACACATTGTTGTTGCGCGTCCAGGTGGAGGGAGCGGGGGTGGTTTGCCACCGCGGGACGCGGTCCTGCTTCACGGAACCGATTCCCGCGAGAGCATCCGAAGCGGCCGCGGTGGTTCCGAAGGAGACGCGATGAAGCTACGCATCGGAATTCCCAAAGGCAGCCTGCAGGAAGCGACATTACAGCTGTTTGCGCGAGCGGGACTGCCGGCGTACACAAACGGGCGGTCGTACTTCGCCAGCACCGCCGATCCGGAGATTGATTGCATGCTGATCCGGGCGCAGGAGATGGCCCGTTATGTGGAGCACGGCGCCATTGACGCAGGTCTCACCGGACTCGATTGGGTGATCGAGAGTGGACTGGAAGTCGTCACCGTGAGTGACTTGATCTACGCCAAGCGCAGCCGGGGGAAGGTGCGATGGGTTCTTGCCGTACCGGAGGATTCGACGGTTCAGCGTGCGGAAGACCTGTCGCAGCAGATCGTTGCTACGGAACTGGTGAAGGTCACCCGCGACTACTTCGTCAAGAAGGGCGTCGAGGTGCGGGTGGAATTTTCCTGGGGAGCCACGGAAGTCAAGCCACCCATGCTCGCCGACGCCATCGTCGAAGTGACCGAGACCGGCAGTTCGTTAAAGGCGAACCGGCTTCGCATTCTGGAGACGGTGCTGGAATCGAACACGCAGTTGATCGCCAACCAATGTTCGTACGCGGATCGGGACAAACGCCGAAAGATCGACAATCTGGCTCTGATGCTCCAAGGGGCGATGGAAGCGCAAGACCGGGTGGGGTTGATGCTGAATGTTCGAAAGGAAAACCTTGCCGCGGTGCTCGCTGTATTGCCCGCACTACAGAAGCCGACGATTTCTCACTTGAGCGACGAAGACTGGCTGGCGGTGAATACGGTGATCGACGAGGGGGCCGCATGGGATGTGATTCCTCGGCTTAAAGAGGCGCAGGCAACGGGGATCGTCGAGTATCCGCTGAACAAGGTGGTGTTGTGATGCGGATTGTGTCTGGTCGCGTGGCCGCTGTTATGGTAGAGCGACTCGCCACGCGAGGCGCGCGGCTCAGCGGGTTGGAGCCGCGAGTGCGGCGCATCATTGACGGCGTGCGTCGCGGCGGGGAGCGATCACTCCGACGCTACGCGGAACAGTGGGACGGGCTGGGTGCGAAGCAACCTCTGAGAGTGTCGGAGGAGGAATTGGCGTCGGCGTGGCAAGCGCAGACGCCGCAACTGCGTAAGTCTCTCCGACTGGCTGCTCAGAACATCCGCCGTTTCTGCAATTGGCAAAGGCCTAAGAGTTGGATACGGACTCGAGGCGGAATCTCGCTTGGGCAACTAGTGCGCCCTCTGGAGTCGGTGGGTTGCTACGTGCCGGGCGGGCGCTATCCGCTGGTCTCTACCTTGCTGATGACTGTCATCCCCGCACAGGTGGCGGGCGTAAGGAACATCCGCGTGGTTTCGCCCAGACCCTCAGCAGAGGTTTTGGCCGCGGCCGGAATGCTGGGCGTGAGCGAGTTTTACCGCGTGGGAGGGGCGCAGGCCGTCGCGGCGCTGGCCTACGGGGCCGGCAGTATTCCACGAGTCGACAAGATTGTCGGGCCGGGAAACGCCTATGTCACCCTGGCGAAGAAGTTGGTCTGGTTCGACTGCGCGATTGATTTTCTCGCTGGCCCTACGGAAGCCGTAGTTCTGGACGACTCGGGTGTTCCTGAATTTATTGCCGCCGATCTGGTCGCGCAGGGCGAGCATGATCCTGAGGCGCTGGCTATCTTTATCACGACATCTCGGAGGCTGGCGCGATCGGTGAGCTTGAGCGTGACGCAACTCGCAAAAGGCAATCGGACGGCTCAGGAATCGTTGCGCAGGCGGGGAGCAATCCTCGTTGCCGGGTCCAGTGATCAAGCGCGGGAGTGGGCCAATCGCCTCGCTCCTGAACACATCACAATTGCTAAGGGAGACTTGCCGTTCATTCAGAATGCAGGCTCGATCTTCGTGGGCGATTACTCGGCGCAGGCAGCGGGTGATTACGCGTCCGGTCCCAACCATGTGTTGCCGACTTCGGGGCAGGCCCGATTTCGAGGGGGGCTGAGCGTGGTGGACTTCGTGAAGATCATCACGGTGCAGCAACTTTCTCCCAAGGGACTGAAGGGGATTGCGCCCGCGATCGAATGTCTTGCAGAAGCGGAAGGACTTCCTGCACATGCGCATTCTATCCACGTGAGGTGCAACCATGCTTAGTCCAAGGGAAGCGGTACGTACGTTGCCTTCGTACCATCCTCCGCTGGCGGGAAGGGACGGGCTGCGTCTGGACTTCAACGAGAACACGGCCGGGTGCTCGCCCCGAGTGCTCGAGCGCCTGCGTCAACTTGGTCCGGAACAGCTTGCCAGATATCCTGAGCGCGAGTCCGTCGAGGCCGAGGTGGCTGATGTTTTGGGGATCGCGGCGCCGGAACTGCTGTTGACCAACGGCGTGGATGAAGCCATCCATCTTCTCTGTGCGACCTACCTTGAGCCCGGTGACCAAGCGCTGATCGTGGTGCCCACGTATTCCATGTACCGGATCTATATGATGTCGGCGGGAGCGCGAGTCGTCACCGTTCCCGCGAGCGAGGGTTTTCAGTTTCCTTCCGATGATCTGCGCAAACGAGTTACGTCCCGCACGCGACTGATCGCCATCGCCAATCCAAATAACCCTACCGGAACTGTTGCGTCATTGCAGGATGTGCTGCAAATCGCCGGCTCCGCGCCGGCTGCAGCCGTGCTCGTGGATGAAGCGTACTTCGAGTTCTACGGACAAAGCGTACTGTCCCGGCGTCGTGAGTTTCCAAACCTGTTTGTGGCTCGCACCTTTTCCAAAGCATACGGACTGGCTGGCCTTCGCGCCGGCGTGCTGGTTGGCGATACGGATCAAATGCGATCGGTTCGGCGGGTCAGTTCGCCCTATAACGTCAACGCGGTGGCGCTGGCTTGCCTGCCGGAGGCGCTGAGAGATCAGGCTTATATCCGGCTGTATGTGAGCGAAATCCGCGAGTCACGCGGACGTCTGGAGCGCGCCCTCGAAGCCAGCGGAATTCAATATTGGCCAAGCCAGGCGAACTTCGTACTGGCGCGCGTGGGTCCTGCGTCGACCTTTGTCGAGCAAATGCGGCGACGGGGCATCTTGGTGCGTGACCGCTCGAACGATCACGGTTGTGAGGGGTGCGTGCGCATCACGCTCGGACCACGAGACCATGCCGATCGATTGCTTAGCGCGCTCAGAGCAACGCTCGACGAGCTTGGTATTGCGCAAGGAGCATCGCGCCTATGAGGAAGGGAAGCATCAAGCGCGTCAGCAAAGAGACGCAGATCGAGATTTCGCTCAAGATTGAGGGGCGCGGGCACTATCAGGTGTCCACCGGCATCCGGTTCTTTGACCACATGCTGGAACTGTTCGCGCATCACGGGGGTTTTGATTTGACGCTGAAGGCCCGCGGCGACCTGGACGTGGACCAGCATCACACGGTGGAGGATGTTGGAATTGTGCTCGGGCAGGCGTTTGACAAAGCCCTTGGCAGTAAGCGTGGCATCCTCCGCGCCGGATACTTTCTAATGCCAATGGACGAAACCATGGGAATGGCCGCAGTCGATTTTTGCGGCCGCACGGCCGCTGTGGTAGACACCAAGGTCCGCACGCGGCTGGTGGGCGACCTGCAGGCGGAACTTGTCCACGACTTCTTCGAGGGATTTGCCCGGGGGGCGCGGGCCAATGTGCACGTGCGCGTGCTTTATGGGCGATCGAGCCACCACAAGATCGAGGCGGTGTTCAAAGCGTTTGCCCGGGCCCTGCGCGCGGCGTGCTGGCGCGACCGGCGGATGGCACGCCTTCTGCCGAGCACCAAGGGAGTGCTCTGATGATCGCAATCGTAGATTACGGTGCTGGAAATCTAGTTTCCGTGAAGAAGGCTCTGGATTGGCTAGGACAAGAGTGCGTCATCACTTCCGATCCGGCGCAGGTTCGAATGGCGACGAAGGTCATTCTTCCGGGCGTGGGTCACTTTGCCTCGACGGCGGCGCTCGGACGCTCCGGCCTGCGGGATGGCATTGCCGATTCCATTGCCCGGGGGATTCCGTTCCTGGGCATATGCGTCGGCATGCAGTGGATGTTCAAGGGGAGTCAGGAATCGCCGGAGACGCACGGCTTAGGCATGCTGGACGGTGACTGCGAGCGCTTTCCCGCGAGCGTGAAATCACCGCATGTAGGCTGGAACCAGCTTGAGATTGCCCCGTCGGCACGGCTTTTGCGGGGTGTGTCGTCTTCTTCGTTTGTATATTTCACGCATTCTTTTCGTGCGCCATTGGGCGATACAACCGTAGCGTGCTGCGAGTACGGCGGACAGTTTTCAGCGGCGGTCGAACGGGATCATCTGTTCGGAGTGCAGTTTCATCCAGAAAAGTCCGGGGAGATCGGGTTGAAGATCCTGCGAAATTTTTGCGCGCTCTGAGATGCTGACCAAACGCATCATCGCTTGCCTCGACGTGGACGGCGGCCGCGTGGTCAAAGGCGTGCAGTTTGAGAATCTGCGCGACGCGGGTGACCCGGCGGAGCTGGCGGAGGCTCACAGCGCATCCGGTGCGGACGAAATCGTGCTTCTGGATATTTCAGCGGCGCACGAACGGCGCGCCACCCTGCTTGATACAGTAAGCCGGGCTGCGCGCCAATTGTTCATTCCGTTCACGGTTGGCGGCGGCATTCGCACGCTGGAGGAGGCGGCCGCGGTGTTTTCGGCTGGCGCGGACAAGATCAGCATCAATTCCGCAGCCCTTGCCGACCCAACTTTGATCACGCGAATCGCCGAGCGATTTGGCTCGCAGGCCGTGGTCGTCGCCATAGACGCCAAACACTCCGAGGCTACATCGCAATGGGAAGCTTTCACACATGGGGGGCGGACGGCGACCGGGCGTAACGCCGTTGCTTGGGCGCAGGAGGCAGAGTCGAGCGGTGCCGGCGAGATTCTTCTGACCTCAATGGACCGCGACGGGACAGGCGTGGGGTTCGATTGCCCTCTGACGCGAGCCGTGGCCGACGCCGTGCGGATTCCTGTCATTGCTTCTGGTGGCGCGGGCGGCGCACAACATTTTGTCGAAGTTTTTCACGAGGGTCATGCCGATGCGGCGCTGGCAGCGTCGATTTTTCACTACGGTTTCAGCCGACTCGCGGATCTCAAGCAACACCTCGGCACTCAGGGAATCCCGGTGAGGTGGCCATGCTGATTCCCTCGATCGATTTGATGGGCGGCAAGATTGTTCAGCTGGTTCAGGGCAGGAAAAAGGCTCTGGAGTTCGATGACTTCGAGGAGTGGGTGAAGCGCTTCTCGAAGTATCCGCTGGTCCAGTTGATCGATCTGGACGCCGCCCTTGGGACGGGTGACAACATCGACCTCGTGATGGATTTGGCTCACCGGCTGCCATGCCAGGTGGGCGGAGGTATCCGGTCTGTGGTGGCAGCCCAGGCTGCACTCGAGGCGGGCGCTCAAAGAGTCATCCTCGGATCGGCGCTGTTCGCACAGAACAAATTGGATCAAGACTTCGCGGAAGAGATGGCCGGCGCGGTTGGTTCCAGCCGACTGGTATTTGCTCTCGACGCGATTGGCGGTCGAGTGACCACTCACGGATGGCGCAAGGTAACCGACGTGAGCCCGCTCCAGATGATCCAGGCCCTCGAACCCTGGTGCGGCGCGTTTCTCTACACGCACGTCGAGACGGAAGGTTTATTGCAAGGATTCCCGCTGGATGTAATCCGTCCGCTGCGCGAGGCGACGGCCCGACAACTCATTGCGGCGGGCGGGATAAGATCCCAGACAGAAGTCGACGACTTGCATGCCATCGGCGTGGATGCTGTGGTCGGAATGGCCATCTACAGGGGGCTCCTGCCCGGGTTCGTCACTTCGGGCGAATAACCGCTTCCGCTTTGCGAATGGCCTTTTCGTGGAGCTCCCAGGAAACGATCGCTTTGCGACATCCTTCGCGGGCGAGGGCAGTGCTGAGTTGCCGCTCTGCTAAGTCGAACGTCTCTTCGGCATCCATTCGGGCGCGGTGGGCTTCATCATCGGTTTCCTTGATCTTCTTGGCGATGAACGTTGCTTCGGAGTCGTTCACGGGCAGAGGCTTCGGCTGGTTACGCACGGTGGCGCCGCCTCCATTTTGCCGAACCAGAGCTTCGTACGCAGTCCGTACGCGATCGGGCCAGAGTTCCTGCGCGGATTGGGTCAATTGATCCAGGGCTGCATTGGCCTGATCGGCTGTCTTCCGTACTCGCTTCTTTTCCCGCAACCATTTCATTACCGACCAAGTCACGGCCTCGGTCATTAACGCCTTGGCGGTCTCGACTTCAGGGAGTTTTTCCATCACATCCCTCCAGGTGCGGAGGCGACGAACACCTCAAGGAAACAGGTTGCTTTCGCGTCCGGTTTTTTCCAGTGACGGGAATCACACTTCATAGTGACGCGACGCAATACGCGCACGGTGACTGTTGACTGGGAGCCGCGCAAATACTACAGTAATGGTGATGCTGCAATGCAGCAAACGGAGGCAGTCCATGCCAACCCATAGCAAGCCCCACGACGACAACTCCCCGCTCGCAATTCTGACTGAGCTGGCCGTCGAGGGAACATCGAGTCTCGTGGAAGCACAGCGAGCGTTTCTCAACCTGGTGCAACAAGAGAACGACATCATCTTTAACGGAATCAAAGAACGGATCGGCGGCTTCATTCCCGCAGTTGCGATGACCGACCTTACGCAGCGCAGCCTTGACACTTTCATCGGGATGCAGCAGGAATTGCTGACGACCACCAGCAAGCAGACGCTGCAGTGGCTGGAGTCAGAAAAAGCGGGGAAGGGTGATCGCACGGCTCATCTGGTCGACTTTGCCCGCGAGGGAGTGGAGACCTTCACCCGCGCGCAGAAGAAATTTCTCGACGTGGTGGCGCAGGAGGCCGCGGCAGCAACCGGCAGCCGGAAGCCACACGCCGGCAAGGTTGTGAAAAAGACCGAACTGTCGCAACTGGCGCGCGAAGCTGGGAACGCCTTCATCGAGGCGCAGAAGAGGCTACTGGATGTCATGGGTCAGCAGATGAACGTGAACTTGGACGCTGCCACTCGATCCATGGCGCTCATGTCGCCTTCCCGGTTGTTGCCGATGGTGAACCTGACGGGCGAAGGGGTGAAGAAGTTTTTCGCGACGGAGAAGTCTCTGGTCGGGCCGTTGATCAACCCGCCCAAAAAGCATGTCGCTCGGGCCAAGCATGGCCGGGCTAGAACGACCCGTCGGAAAGAAGCGCTGTCGGTTTAAGCGAGGGGGGATTAAATCTGTAGAGGGGCGGCCTTCCGCCTTACGAAGACCGCCCTTCGATTTTCTGGGGGGCGACTGCTGCGTTCGACTTCGGCGTCAGCAAACGGTTCAGGAGTACCCGCTCCCACAGTACCCACGCGCGGCTGGTATACAGCAGCGCGCTGCACTGCAGCGCAAACCAATCCCGGATCATGAGTGGCGACCGGAACGCAGAGCGATTCGTAATCCAGTGTTGAGCGACGTGACGCGCGAGAGTGAAGCCCATCCCCGTGTCGGAGCCAACGATGTCGCCGAGAATACCCTCCAGAGTGAACAACACTTTTGACAACATGATCAGGGAACTGGGAAACTTGACGCCCTCGATCGCAACGCGCTCCAAAAGACGCATGGCGTCGGCCCCGCTGGGCATGCGGGATGCCGGCATCTCATCGAGGAATTTGGCCACGGACTCGCGAACTCTCCGGCCCCGGGGCGAAGTCACCCGGATACTCTGTTGGCTGAGCGCCAGGACTTCGTTGGACGTACCCACGGGATCGCGCAGGCTAACCATCAGAAACAATAGCGCTAGATGACGGCGCTGCTCGCGGCTCAGCCGTTCCCGCAGAGCCCAGTCGAGGATGACGAGTTCGCCGGTCTTATTGTCATAGAGCAAGTTGCCGGCATGAGGATCGCCGTGAAAGATCGCATCCTGGGTCGAAGAGAAAAGCGGCACGGCTACCAACGCTTCCACCAGTTGCTCGGCCACCTTGCGACGACGGGCGACGGGCAAGCGAGCGGCGGCATTCGTCACCTTGATCCCTCGTTCCTCGGTGAGCGCGGTGATCGTAGGAGTGCACAAAGGTTGGATCAGGCCGGGAACGCGGACTCCAGGGATGGAGTGATAGAGCGTCCCGGCTTCGATGAGGGTCTTTTGTTCGCGGGTGAAGTTGACCTCGTGCCGAAGCAAGCGTCGGACTTTCCGAAAGGTATCGGGGATGAGGTGAGCCGCAAATCCGTAAGTGTGGTGCCGGTCGCCGAAGTACTGAGCTAGTCCCTGGAGGTAGTCCATGTCCTCGGCGAAGTATTCGGGGATGTGAGGTTTCAGGACTTTGAAAACGCCGCGCTCGCGCCGCCCAGTGGCAGGATTGCGCCAGGTGAAGCGCACCACCGCGCTCACACTTGCCTCTTTGAGTATCTTGGTGGCGATTTCTACGGCGAAGTTCTTAACTCGCGGACCCAGCGCCTTGTCAACAATGGCGCGGATGTCTTCCGGTTGGACGTCGCGAATTCCGTTCTCCAGCTTGGCCAGCGCATTGCGCAGAGCCGGGTGCAGATGCTGGTTTCGCGCGATGACCTGTCCCAGTTTCTGCAGGCCTGGTACCTTCGCAATGAGCCGCAGCAAGCGTATCTCGGCCGGAGTCTTGGGAGGAAGCTCGATTTGCTCCAGGAGCTTTGGGGCAAGGCGCGCCGGGGAAAGACGCGTCACCACGAACATCATGGCGTCCCGCACCGGCGGCCGCCACTGCTTATAAGCCTCCGGAACCAGCTTGTCCACGGGTACGATTTCGTCCACGATCCACCGCGCCATCGTTTCCCGAACGGACTGGCCGACCGGACTTCGCAGCCCCGCCTCAATGGCACTTATCTTTTCGGCGGGCGTAGCGCCTTGGGGCAGCAGAGTCTCCAGAGCAGCGCGCACCTGGTCGGGCGCAAGCAAGCCAAGGGCCGCGGCGATGGCGGACGCATCCGGCATAAACGTGGTGTACCGTTCCAACTATGGCCCTCCGCAAACCGACACGCAGTGACCGGCATCACCGGATCCTCGGAACTTCTGTGAGATAGTCTAGGGTTGTCTGGAGCAAGCAAGATCGTGGCCACTCTGAACGAGGTCTTTTCCGGATTATCGGTCGAACGCCGGTATGAAGTCTGGTTTCTCCGTATGGGATTGGCCGACGGCAGCGGAGCATGGTGGTTCCGTTATTTGCTGATGAATCCCGGGCGGGGGGGCTGCTCTGGAAACCCACAGGGGATGCCTGTGCAAGTGTGGGCCACTTGGTTCCCGGCGGGCGGGGCGCCACGGAGCTTGATTCAAGGATTCCCGCTGCAGGGATTGGACATGAGCGGGAGAGGGCAGAATCCATTTCATTTTCGAATTGGGGAGAATGCCATCGAAGACAACGCTTGTAGGGGATGCTTGGAAGTGGACGGGCATGCGATTTCCTGGAACCTGCGTTACAGTTCTGCATTTCGCTTGACCCTGAGCAACAAAGGCTGGATTGGTTTTTCACGCACGCCGCACTCTGACGCCTTTTTTTCCGGGCAGATCAGGCTTGATGGGCGGAGCGTTGCCGGCGACCCGCTCGGATTCGGAGTGCAAGGACACAACTGTGGTTACCGGCATCGCAACTTCTGGACATGGACGCATGCATATTTTCCGCGGACCGGGCGACCTGCGAGCACCCTGGAAGCATTGGTCTACGAGATGCCCTTCGGGCTGCTTTTTCGAAAAGCCGTGCTTTGGCACGACGGTCAGAAATACTTATTCCGGAATCTGCAGGAAACCGGTAACAGCCGGGAAAGTCTTCAATGGAATTTTTGCTGCGCAACGAGAAATGGATTCCGGCTGGAAGCGGCGATCGACGGAAGCGGTCCGAGCGTGCACCGTCTTCCTTATCTAAAGACCGATTGCACCGGCGACTTCGAGGTCGTCAACAACAGTCTGGCCGCTGCGTCGATCCTACTTCCGAGTAGAGTCGGATCACCCGAGAGACTGGAAACGACGAAGGGTGCAGTGCTGGAGATGGTGGGCTGACCTACTCGGACGATTGCGCTTTGGCCAGGCGCTCGGCGACGACGGCGTAGGCGGCCGGATTGAATGCCATTCCAATGTGAGTGCCCGGAACTTCCACATCCTTTGCGGGGTCCCGGGTGATGCAATACCGCCAGTCCACGATGCCGTCCTGGCGGGTGTAAATCGCAGTCTCGACCATCGAATCGGGGACCTTGCGGCGCAGGGAACCGAGAAAATTGCAGGTGCAGTGCCCGGTATAGCAATCGGGGAGTACGCTACGGCCATGCTCCTCGAGAATGCGGAGACGAACCGCTTCCGCGGCGTGGAGAACCGCCCGATTCGCTACCGTACCGCGGATGGGCGCGGCCAGCGTGGTCACAGAAGCCACGTCGTTCGGGCGCTGGCCCGCGACCGAGCGGGCGATCACTCCTCCAAGGCTATGCCCGATCAAATGAATCTTGCGTTCGGTCTCGAACAATGCCTTTTCGATGGTCTGATTGAGACGGCGCTGAATGAGCAGATTCGGACACTCTGCATTGATGCCGATGCCGGAAAAATAGGGCCGGTATCCAATCCGCTGGAGCCAGGCGTGCAATTCCGTCAGGTAAACATCGGTGCCGAGAAACCCAGGAATGATGACGACTGCGGAACCATCGCCGCGTGGTACGCCCAGCCCGTAGTACACCGGCGTCGCGTGCAACAAAAGGATCTCGGCTCCGATCAGAGCCTCAGTCCAAAAATTCGAAGTATTAGCTTTGGGATATGGCGGCCGAGATCGCTGGGGCCGCTTGGCTGTTGAAGGACGCGTTGCTGCTGTCTTCTGTTTGCGCGGCAAATTTGTCCCTGGCTCTGCCCCATCTCCACGTCGGCGCGTGGAGATGCTGCACTGCGGAATTATACCGCGCACTGCCAGCCGCTCCAAGAACCATTTCTCCACGAAACTTGGGGACGAACATCGGTGGAGAGATTAGCGTTTCTTGCGAGACCGGCGCTTTCCGGTTGGAGACTTTCCCTGGCGACCCTCGAGTTCCGCAACCCGCCGGCGCAAGGCTGCGAGTTCAGACTCCGTGTCCATTGGTGGGGGCGCGGACACCGCAGTTCCCAGGAAACGCTTCATCATGTCGACCGGCGAAAGGATAGCGGATTGAACCTGGGTCAACCGGTCCTGCACCGTATCTTGAAGTTTCTGATACGTGTCGAACGCGGATTTCAGGTACCACATCAGAAACTCCTGCCGCACTTCATCAGAAGCCATGATCAGTTGCCGCAGCAACTCGAGGGGTAGGCCCGTGGGCTTGTCCTTGGCGTCCTCGGTGATGATCTGGGTCAAGATGACGCGAGTCAAGTCCTGACCGCTCTTGGCGTCCACTACCTGCACATCCCTACCCGCACGAATATGGGCGGCCAGATCGTCGAGGTTCACGTAGCGACTGCTGGCGGTGTCGTATAACCGGCGGTTGCCATACTTCTTGATGAGGATCACGGAAGGCTTCATCGGTTTCTGTTCATGTTGCCGTGCACAAGGATGCAGGAATATCTTGACACAAGCCCCTGCGACTCGTATAGTTTAGCTGATGCTGCAATGCAGCAATCGGAGGTCATTTTATGGCAGCGGCAACAAAGCATGAATCCACTCACCCGAAAGAGTCGTCGACGTTTTCTTTGCTCTCGGGTTGGGCGCAGCAAGGAGTGCAAACGCTCTTCGCAACGCAGCGGATCCTGATCGATCTGGCGATGCGGCAGAATGCCAGCGTGATGCACGCCGTAAGGCAACAGCTCTCGGATCCCCGGCATTCTCCGACCGCCATTCTCGGCGAGATCGCCGAGGAGGGCATGACGAACTTTCTGGAAGGGCAGAAGGTCCTGTTGGAACTCGGTAAACAACAAAACGAAATTCTGATGACCGGCGTGAAAGAGCGGGTGGGAGACTGGCCCGCGGCGCATGCGATGACCGATCTGCTGCGGCGCAGCGTAGACACGTTCATCCAGATGCAGGAAGAGTACCTAAAGATCGCCAGCAAGCAGACCCGCACTTGGATCGAGTCCGCCAAGGCAGGTAAGCCGTACCAGCCTGAGCATGTGGTGGATCTGGCGCGCGAGGGCATGGAGAACTTCGTCAAAGCGCAGAAGCGGTTCATGGACGTCGTCGCCGAGGAAACTGCCAAAGCGACTGGCGGCAAACACGCCAACGGCGCGGGAAAGAAAATGAAACAGACCGAGTTGTCGGGTCTGGCACGGAAGGCCACGGACGCCTTCATCGAAGCGCAAAAACGGCTGGTGGACGTCGCCGGGCGTCAGATGGACGCCAACGTGAAAACAGCGGGCAAGACCCTGGAACTTCTGAAGCCGTTCCCGTTCCTTCCCGTGAATGAACTCACGCGTGAAGCGGTGAAGAGCTACGTCGATGCTCAGAAGGCCTTGATGGACGTGATGGTAAAGCCGACTGGACTGAAGGCAGAGCGTCCCGCCTCCCGGAAGACGGTAAAGAAAGCCAAAGCAGCTGCGGCCGTCGCCTAGTACCGGGACCCATGGCGAAGAGTCGAGCCTAGGCCCCGCTACGCTCGAAGTGCATTGGCTTGCTGCGCAGTCCCATTTAAAATGCGTCTTCGGGTGAGAGATATGCTTTCGCCCGGAGATGCTTTTCCGCTTGATCTCAGGGAGGCGAGCCTCATAAAACGCGGGGCCGCGGACCCCCTCTGGGCGGGCGAGGCGCCCGTGATGACTCCGCCGACTCCTATTCGTCGTACTTGAATCGAAACGCAAGCATTCCATGTTTTTGAGGGAGAGGGAATATGGCTACGGTTACCGCAACACCGGCTACCAAGGTCCGGGGCGGCGGCTTCCTGATCGAGGAGCGCGCGCCTGAGGATGTTTTCACTCCAGAAGATTTCAGCGAACAGCACTTGCTCATTGCCCAGACCGCGGAGGAATTTGCCAATAAGGAAATCGTGCCCAATATTGAGAAGATGGAGCACAAGGACTTCGCCGTCACTCGGGAACTGGTGAGAAAGGCCGGAGAACTCGGGTTAAGCGGCGTGGATGTTCCCGAACGATTCGGCGGCATGCAGATGGATAAGGTCACTTCCGCCATCATCGCCGATCGTCTGGCGAAGTACGGCGGCTTCAGCACAACTTGGGGAGCACATACCTGTATCGGTACGCTTCCCATCGTCTACTTCGGCACCGAAGAGCAAAAAAAGAAGTATCTGCCCGGGCTGGCCAGGGGAGAAACCATCGGTGCGTACGCGCTTTCGGAGTCTTCGTCCGGTTCGGACGCCCTGAATTGCCACACCCAGGCCAAGCTCTCCGCTGACGGCAAACACTACCTGCTGAACGGCGAGAAGATGTGGATCACCAATGCAGGTTTCGCCGGCCTGTTTATCGTGTTTGCCAAAGTAACTGGAGATAAATTCACCGCGTTCATCATCGAGCGCGGGTTCCCCGGTTTTTCCGTGGGCGCGGAGGAACACAAGATGGGGATCCGGGGCTCTTCCACCTGTCCCCTGATCCTCAACGACTGCCAGGTTCCAGTGGAGAATGTGCTCGGCGAGATCGGCAAGGGGCATCACATTGCTTTCAATGTTTTGAACGTCGGGCGGTTCAAACTAGGCGCGGGGTGCGTAGGCTCAGCCCGCAACTGCATCGAAAGCGCAATCGCATACGCCAAACAACGCAAGGCCTTTGGGAAGGTGATCGCAGATTTCGGGTTGATTCGCGAGAAACTGGCCAACATGGCAGCGGGCATTTTCACGGGGGAAGCCATGGCGTATCGCACGGTCGGGATGATGGATGCCGCGATTGCGCAACTCGGAGAGGCGCATGAGGACATGGGTCTGGTTCGTAAAGTCATCGACGAGTATGCCGTTGAGTGCTCGATCCTCAAAGTCTGGGGATCGGAGTTCATTGACTCCGTCGTTGACGAAACGGTGCAGATCTACGGCGGATACGGTTTTGTGGAGGAATATCCCGCCGAGCGCAATTACCGCGACGTTCGGGTCAATCGGATCTTCGAGGGCACGAACGAAATCAACCGGCTGTTGATCACCGGGTTTCTGTTGAAACGGGCCATGACTGGGCAACTCCCGTTGATGGCGGCAATCAAGAAACTGATGGACGAGGTACTCTCTGGACCATCTGAGGAGGGCGAGGAAGGCTTGCTCGCCCAGGAACGGAAACTCGTCGCGACCGCCAAGAAGATGGGGCTGTTCGCGGCCGGGATCGCCACCCAGAAATACATGCAAGCGATCCAGGACCAGCAGGAAATCATGGGCGCGATCGCGAACATGACTATCGAAACTTACGCCATGGAGTCAGCCGTGCTGCGCGCGCAAAAACTGGCCGCGCGGAACGGGGAAGCGGGCTGTGCGCATGCCATTGCCATGGCCCGCGTTTACATCTCAGGGGCGATGGAGAAAATCGAGAGCGCAGCAAGGACGGTGATTGCCGCGTGCAGTGATGGCGACATTCTGCGCTCGCAGCTGGCAATCCTGCGCCGGCTCTGCAAGTACGAACCATTCAACACGGTGGCCCTGCGTCAAGGCATCGCGCAGAGAGTCATCGAAACCGGGAAGTACCTGGTAGCGTAACCTTGCTCTCCTGTCGGTGGAGCGCACGGATGGTGGGTATGGCAGTCCGGAGCCCCCAATTCGATTTTGACTTCATTGTGATCGGATCCGGCTTTGGAGGCAGCGTTTCCGCTCTTCGATTGGTGGAGAAGGGCTATCGGGTAGCCGTCATCGAGATGGGGCGCCGCTGGGCGCCCCTCTCTTTTCCGCGTACAAGTTGGTCCATTCATCGTTGGTTGTGGCGTCCGAAACTTGGGCTGCGCGGTTTCTTCAATATGCGGTTTTTCCGTCACGCCACGATCTTCCATGGCTGTGCCGTCGGTGGGGGATCGATCACATACGCGGGCACGCTGCTGGCTCCACCAGAAAAAGTCTGGCAAAGCGGTTCGTGGGCCGGCTTGGCAGACTGGCAGGCCGAGATGCCACGCCATTATCAGACGGCGTCGCGCATGCTGGGCGTGACGCAAAATCAAATCCTCGGGGCGGCTGATCAATTCCTCAAACGAACTGGGGAAGTCGCTGGTTGCGGCCATTCTTTCTACCGGACGCAGGTGGGTATCTTCCAGGCCACCGACGGTGAACCGGCGAACAAAGCTTTCCCCGATCCATTCTTCGAGGGAGACGGTCCCCCACGCACCACATGCACCGGTTGCGGAGGATGCATGATGGGCTGCCGGTATGGCGCGAAGAATACGCTGGACCTCAATTACTTGTACCTGGCGGAACAATTCGGGGCCCAAGTGCTTCCGGAAACCAAGGTGGTGGATGTCAAGCCGTTGGCCGGAGCGAGCAACGGCGATGCCGGGTACGAAATCCACACGGTGAACTCCATCGCGTGGATATCCAAGCAACCGCAGAGGCTCACCTGCCGCGGCGTAGTATTCTCCGCATCTTCGCTGGGCACGATGGAACTGCTCTTCCGCCTCCAGGACAATGGATCGTTACCCGGCATCAGTGACCGTCTCGGCAAACACGTGCGCACGAATTCAGAATCGATCATCGGGGCGCGCGTACCCAGAGCCGCCGAGGACTTGTCGCAGGGCATTGCCATCGGTTCCGGCATCTACATTGACGAACACACACACATCGAGGCGGTGCGTTATCCTTGTGGATCCGACACCATGGGTCTTCTGACTACGATGCTGACCGATGGTCGACCAGGTTTGATGCGCATCGGGCTTTGGCTGAAAAATATGTTGAGCTCTCTGCTGTTTCACCCGGTCAAGACTCTGCGCCTGTTTCGGCCTTGGGGATGGGCGCGGGAGGCCACGATTCTCCTCTGCATGCAGGCGCTCGAGGGGCATATCGAGATGCGATGGCAACGCCCCTGGTTCTGGCCATTTTCCAAGATGCTGGTCAGCCGCGGGGATCGGGTGCCCACCTACATCCCAAAGGCCAACGAATTTGCCCGGCTGTTCGCCACGGTAGCGGGCGGCGCTGCGATGAGCATGCTTCCCGAGATTCTCTTCGATATTCCCGGCACGGCACACTGCATCGGCGGATGTGTCATCGCTGGCTCGCCCGAACATGGAGTGGTGGACGATCACCATCGCGTCTTTGGTTATCGGAACATGTATATTTGTGACGGCTCGGTCCTAGCGTCCAATCTCGGCGTAAACCCAAGCCTCACCATCACTGCGCTGGTCGAGCGCGCGATGAGTATGATCCCGCCCGCGAGCGAGACCGTGTGGAATGATTCGGGACGAAGCGCCACGGCCACACGCTCCGTAGCCTGACTGGCGGAGGAATCGCGAGCTCCCGGCCCACGGCGCCCCTCGCTGTTAAAAGCGTGTGACGTTCGTCACAGTGGCACGTGACAGCAGTTCTAGACCGGCCCCACACTTGGAGTTCTACTTTGAGAACGAGGCTGACTGACAGTGCCCGCCGGATCCCAGACAGCTAATACCTCGGAAGTCTTACTCCCATCTTGCCCGATTTACACGATCGCTCTCCTCCTGGACCGATCGAGAGAATCGCGTGGATGGGAGAATCCCTAGGTTCCGACGCAGAATTCATCCGGATGCTCGCTGTTTGAGCGGACAAACTCGCGCAGGTGATGGGCCGCCGCAAATCTGAGGGAGGTAGCGATGATCGCAAGTGAAGCAGTCAAGGAGCGGATTCAAAATCCGCTTGCCACCGAAGAACTCAGTGCGGAACGAATCGCTTACCTCGACGGGCTGGTCAGCCAAGCCAGAGCCGCGGCTGCTGTCTTTACCCAATTCACCCAGGAAGACGTCGATCGGATTGTCAAAGCGATGGTGATGGTGGGACTGGAGCAGGCTCAACATCTCGCGCGCATGGCAGTTGAGGAAACCAGACTTGGAGTGATGGAAGACAAGGTCATCAAGAATATGGTGGCCAGCGAGTTCGTCTACAACTACGTCAAGGACAAGCGAACGGTTGGCGTGATTCGCGAGATTCCGGAGCGCAACCTGATCGAGATGGCTGAACCCATCGGTGTTCTCTTCTCACTTACTCCGATTACGAATCCCACTTCCACGGTCTTGTTCAAATGCATCATGGCCATCAAGACCCGAAACACCGCGATTTTCAGTCCACACCCGAAGGCTTGGCGCTGTTGCTCGGAAGCGGTAAGGATCATGTACGAGACCGCGGTGACCCACGGCGCTCCCGAGGGCGTGTTTACTTGCCTGGAATCACCCACTCTGCCGGACAACGCGTATTTGATGAAGCATAAGGATGTGGGGCTGATCGATGCCACGGGTGGGCCGGGAGTGGTCAAAGCGGCGTACAGCTCCGGCAAACCGGCCTTAGGTGTGGGGGCAGGGAACACGCCTGTTTACCTGGAAAAGACTGCGGACCTGAATACTGCCATAGTCGACATCATCGTTTCCAAGACTTTCGACAACGGAACCATTTGTGCTTCCGAGCAGACGGTGGTGATCGACGACGAGATTTATGAGCTGGCGCTGAAGAAATTCGCGGATCTGGGCGCGCACATCTGCAATGAGAGAGAGACCAAGCTGCTGGAGCGCACCGTGATCGATCCGCAGACGGGATTCATGCAGCCCATGGCCGTGGGCCAGAAGGCCAGTGATATTGCCCGTTTTGCCGGCCTGTCGGTGAAACCCAACACCAAGCTTCTCATTGCGCCAATTCAAGGAGTGGGGCGGGAACATCCTCTTTCGGTCGAGAAGTTGTTCCCTGTGCTCGCCGTCTATCGGGCGAAGTCCGTCACGGAGGCGCTCAGGGTATGTGTGGATGTCAACCATGCCGGAGGCCTGGGGCACACGGCGGTCATTTTCTCCCGCAACGACGAGATCATCCGCAAGTTCGGCGAGGTGATCAATGCGGGACGGATCATCGTCAATTCCCCCGGGTCGATCGGGGCGCTGGGCGCGGTTTACAACGACATGGTGCCTACGTTCTCGTTTGGCTGTGGAACTGGCGGGGGCAACAGCACCACCGATAACGTGAATGTCTTTCATTACCTCAATATCAAGCGCGTGGCTCGGAGGACACAAAACCATATGTGGTTCCGGGTTCCGAATCAAATTTATTTCAATATGAACGCGGTGGAAAACCTGGGCCAGTTCCCGTCGTTCTCCACCATTATCGTAACCAGTCCCGCCTTGGAACAAATCGGGCACGTGGACATCGTCCGTCGCCACATCTGCCCCAAAACTCACGTTCATGTCCAGGTTATTCCCGACGCGGAGCCTGAAGTAAAGGTCATCGCGCAGGGGGTGGAGGCGCTCAACTTCTACAAAGCGGACCAGATCATCGCGCTGGGTGGCGGCTCGGTGATCGACGCGGCGAAGATCATGAAACTGAAGTACGAATCGCCGGAGGCCGACTTGGAATATCTAGCCGCCCCCTTTTTGGATCTGCGCAAGCGAGTAGTGCAATATCCCACGGAGAAGATCAACCGGGCGAGGCTGATCGCTATCTCTACCACCAGCGGGACGGGCAGCGAAGTTACTCCATTTGCTGTTCTGACCGACAAAGAAAGCGGGCGCAAGGTGACGCTGGCCGACTACTCGCTGACCCCGGACGTGGCCATCGTGGATCCGCAGTTTGTTATGTCCATGCCTAAGGGCCTGACCGCGGATACCGGCATTGATTGCCTCACCCACGCCTTGGAAGCGGGGGTTTCGAATTACGCTTCACCCTACACCGACTCCAACGCCATGCAGGCGATTCGACTGGTATTCAAGTACCTTCCGATTGCCTATGAGCATCCGCGCGATGAAGAGGCGCGCGGCATGATGCACAACGCCGCATGCATCGCGGCGATGGCGTTCTCCAACGCGTCGGTCGGCGTGAATCACGCGCTGGCCCATGCCTTCGGCGCGCGGTTCAGCGTGGCACACGGCCGCGCTAACGCGCTCATGCTTCCCCACGTCCTTGCCTATAACGCGGAGGTCCCCACCAAGTTCATGCCATCGCCGTACACGAAGGGGTATGTGGCGCACAAGAAATACGCGACGGTCGCGGATTTGCTGGGGCTGGGTGGCCATTCCGTGGAGGAAAAGGTGAAGAACCTGATTGAGGCCACCAATCAGTTGCTCGATCAGCTGGAGTTCCCGAAGTCGATCGCCGAACTAGGAATCTCGAAAGAAGAATTTGCGCAGGCCGTACCAGAATTGGCCAGCATTGCCTTCGACGATCCGTCCTGGCGCTCGAATCCCCGTATGCCGCTGATGACGGAACTCGTCGAACTGTTTTGGAAGGCTTATGAAGGACGCGGCGCGGCGAAGGTGGCGGGAGTGTTAGAGCAGCAAACGGTATAAAGATTGGCGGAGCGTATGACAATGATTGCTGTCTTTCTGAACATCGATGAAGCGCGGGTGGTCCCAGCGCTGCGGGAGGCCGGTGAGCAATTGGATGGCACCGAGGGCGAAGCCGTCCTGGATTTCTCCTGCGTGCGCCGCATCGATTCGAGTGCGCTCCGCGCGCTGGAAGAGATTGCCCGCTTGGGCGACGAGAAAAACGTCAGGATCGTGTTACGTGGCGTCAACGTCGGCGTCTACAAAGTGCTCAAGCTGGTCAAGTTGACACGGCGGTTTTCTTTCGTGAACTGAGATGCGCTCGCCGTTCGCCAAAACGGGCGACGGAATAGGAGAGTTGTCGTGCAGAACCATCAACAGAGTGACCGCCTTTCCTGGGGAGACACGGTCTTCCTGCATCTTGAACGCGAAGGGATGCCGCTTAACGTCGCAAGCGTTTGCATCTTCGAAGGTGAAATACTGCCGGAAGACTGCATTCAGTTCGTGGAGTCAAAACTGGCGATTCTTCCCCGCTATCTCAAGCGTGTTGTGCCCGCGCCGTTCGGTTTGGGACTTCCGAGTTGGGAATACGATCCGGAGTTTGATCTCCGCCGGCACGTGCGCGAAGTGCAACTTAAGCACGGTACTGATTCTGAACTGAAGGCGGTTGCCGGAAAACTCTTCAGCACAGTGATGAATCGGCAGCACCCATTGTGGGACATAACTGTGGTTCGCGGGCTGAAGGGCAATCGCACGGGTCTGATCTTGCGCATGCATCACTGCTTGACCGACGGCATCGCAGGAGTGGGCATCCTAAATGCGCTTCTGGATGCGAGCCCCGAAGGGCGGCGTCTGCCGGGTAAAAAGATTAAGTTCCAGGTGCCGCCACCACGTGATCCGTTGACCTCGCTTACGGCCGGGATCGTCGATTCCTATTCTGACTTCGTGAAGCGAATCCTCTCCGCAATGGCTGACCTTGTGAGTATGACGGAGCGCGCCGCGGCGAGCGGTGGAGCCTTGGCCACAGAAGAGTTTCTAAGCTTGTTCCCCGAAATCACGGCCTTCACCGAACGACTCCGCTTCAATGTAATCTACCGCGGGCCGCAGAAGTTTGCGTATGCGGAGATTCCGCTCGCGGACGTCAAAGCCATCCGGCAGAAATGTGGCACCAGCGTGAATGACGTAATTCTCTCCCTGGTTACCTCGACCATTCGACGCTACTGTGAACTGCATGGCGACCGCGTGAAGGGAAAGTTACTGCGGATTATGGTGCCCGTCAATCTGCGCGGCAGCAGCGACCCGACGGAGTTGGGCAACCGAATCTCCTTGGTTCCCGTCACGATTCCCCTGCACATTTGTCAGCCCCGGAAGTTGCTCGCAGCTGTCCACCGGCGCACCGAGTTTCTCAAACGGATGCACGCCGCAGAGTTAGTAAGTCTGGCCGGAGGTTTGATCGGGATGTTCCCGACTTCCGTGCAGGGGATGGCCGGGCCACTTGCGAGTCAGTTGCCAATTACGCCCTTCAACCTGGTGTGCACGAATGTGCCAGGACCGCAATCACCACTCTACCTGCTCGGTCATAGACTGCTCCATTTGTATCCGTATGTTCCCGTGGGGGGTGAGATGGCTGTCAACTGCGCCATCCTGAGCTACAACGGCACGGTGTACTTCGGCTTCAGCGGGGATGTGCACGCAGCGCCTGATTTGCGGCGGATGGAGAGCTTATTGATGGCGAACTTCAAGGAATTGCGGGACGGAGTTGGAATCAAGCCGCCACAAAACAAGAGAGTCATCAGGAAACCGAAGGTGGCACCCGCAGTCGCAAAGGTTCCAAAGGTCACCCCTGTGGAGGTCGCAACGGTGAGCGCCCTACCACCGCTGGAATCGAAGCGGGCGCCTGAGGCCGCTCCAAATAAGGTCCAGGAGCAAACTCTGAGCCGGTTGATTGTCGCGTAGGAGCAAGAAGCTTCAGAGTTTGTAGACCCATATGGAAGTGTCTAGGAGTTTGGCAAGGCAGCGCAGAGAGCACGCTACGAGCGCCATTCGAATCGCACTCGAGTTTTTGTCAGTTGTTCCGCCGCACGATCTTCTCATCATTTCTCCGAAATTCCAACGAAAATGGAGCAAGGGATATGAGGCGTTTAATATTTTGCGGTCTTATCATTCTTATTTGTCTGCCGGCATTGGCGCAGCAGAAAGACATTAACCGTTACACGTTGTTTACCGGGTTCGATTACATGATCAGCCCGGCCCGGAACCTGACGGAGCGAGGATTTGAAGCCGATTTTGGCGTCATCGTGAAGCCTTGGATGGGTCTAGGCGGTGATTTCGGAATCCTGGGGGAAAACGTCATCAGTGGCGCCGGGACCCTCAGCGGGGGCGAGACTATCTATGCGCCGGCCCTGACCCAGATCGGCGTAAACCCGAACTCCATCCACGTCGCGTTCAAGTCAACCACCTACACCTTTGCCGCAGGCCCGCAGTTCTACCTGCGCAAGTGGGAGAAAGTCACCTTTTTTGCCCGTCCCGGGTTCGGGGGGATCCACGAGACGGCAAACATCGCGTTTCCGGCGCAATTAGGACAGATATTAATGATGCTGGGACAACCAAGCCCGAACTCTCACCAGACCGATACCACCTACTTCGTCGGCTTGGGGGGAGGGTTCGACCTCAACGTATCTCGTAAGGTTGGCGTGCGGTTTACGGCAGATTGGGTCAATACGCATCTGTTCTCCAGTTTGCTGACCGGCCGCCAGAACTATGTCCGCTTCTCCCTTGGCCCGACGTTTCGCTGGGGCCATCTGAAGTAAGGACGCAAGCGACTCGAAGGTGCTCTGTTGTTCGGGGACGGCGAAAGATGTTCCCTTGGCAACGCCAGAAGAGATCGTCCCTATGAAGCCTCAGACCCTTAACGACATCTTCTTTGGCATCGTGGAAAGCAAGCGAGAGCGGGTGATGCTGGTTCGCGAAGCATCCCAGTGGTCTCCTGTCAGTTCGCAGGAGTTATACCGGGATGTGGCTGGCCTGGCCCGGGCGCTCAGCCAATGGGGCTTGACCAAGGGCGATCGACTGGCCATCCTCAGCGAGAATCGTCCGGAGTGGGCAGTCGCGGATTTTGCATCTCTCCTGTTAGGGGTGGTGGTTGTACCTGTCTACTCAACGCTGACGGCCCAGCAAACCGCGTACATTCTGTGCGACTCCGGGGCGAAGGCAGCGGTTGTTTCCACGGAGAAGCAGTTAGCAAAAGTCCTATCCGTTAAAGATCAAACTGCTCTCGAGAAAGTGGCGCTGATGGATCCAGCGGAAGCTGCCGATGCGGTACCCATGCGGCGACTCATGCAGAAAGGTCCTGTCGGCCGTGATTCGGAACTCGACGCCCGCGCGCGCACCATCACGCCTGACGACCTGGCATCCATCATTTACACGTCGGGCACCACGGGCACGTCCAAGGGCGTGCAACTGACGCACGGCAATTTGACCGCGAATGTGCTGAATTCGTTGAACGATTTCGATGTTCATCCCGGGCATATCAGTGTTTCCTTTCTTCCGTTGTCGCACGTCACGGCGCGTCATGCCGATATCGCACTGCTCTATCGCGGGGTGACGCTGGCCTATTGCCCTTTCATCGAACAAATGCCCCAGGTTCTTCTGGAGGTGCTGCCCACGGTTTTCGTAGCGGTGCCCCGCGTTTATGAGAAGATTTACAACCAGGTTGAACAGAAGGCTAAGGGATTTGCGAAACGAGCGATCTACCGCTGGGCGCTTTCCGTAGGCCGCGCCCACAGTTCCAAAATTCTGAAGGGCGAGGAACCGACGTCCCTAACCTGGAAGCTGGCTCACAAGCTGGTTTATTCGCAGGTGCGTGCCCGGATGGGTGGCAAAGTTAAAATCTTCGTTTCGGGCGGTGCGCCCCTCGGCAAGGATTTGGCTGCCTGGTATGCAAGCATTGGAATTCGGATTCACGAGGGCTACGGCCTGACCGAAACCTCTCCGGTAATTGCGATCAACACCCCGTCCGCTCACAAAATAGGGACCGTGGGCCGTCCGTTGTCCAATGTCGAGGTCCGGATTGCTCACGACCAGGAAATTCTGGTGAGGGGGCCTTCGATCTTTCGGGCTTACTGGAACCGGCCCGAGGAGACGCGCAATGCATTCGTAGATGGCTGGTTCAAAACGGGAGACATCGGCAACATGGATGAGGATGGATTTCTATCGGTCACCGATCGCAAGAAAGATTTGCTCAAGACGTCCGGTGGAAAGTTTATCGCTCCCCAGCCGATGGAGAATGTCCTCAAGCTCAACGCCTTTATAGGAACCGCAGTGGTGTTGGGAGATCGGAGGAAATTCGCTTCGGTGATTATTTCGCCTTCGTTCCCCTTGCTGGAAGAATGGGCACGCAATAACCACACCTCGTTTTCATCGCGCGCACAGCTGATTGCCAACCCGCGGGTAAAGGCGCTCTACCAAGACATCGTTGGCGAAGTAAACCGGGGTCTTGCCCGCTACGAGACGTTGAAGAAGATCCTGCTGGTAGCCGACGAGTTTTCCGCGACCGATGGCACTCTGACCCCCACCATGAAACTGCGCCGCAAAGCAATCGAGGAGCGCTATCGGAAGCAGATTGATGAGCTCTACCAAGAGGCAGAAGAAACCTCCAGCGTGGCGTAACGCCCGATTCTTGGTCGTTTTCCTTGTTTAGAATTTCAGTCCGACGGCGCTGCTGAGGAATGCGGCGACAGGGGACATCTCGCGGCAGGCCGCGGCGAATATCGACATGAATTTTGGACCACAGACCTGTTTCTCGGTGAAGGCAACCGCAGTGCCTATGTCCCGCAGTTTGAGGTCTTCTACAAATTCGTGATCAGCGGGGAAACCACGCGGTGGACGGCGGAGTTTGCCGGCATCGTCCCAGTTGAGGAGTTTGTTTAGCCTACGCCATTCGACTGGACGCGACACGATAGCATTCCGGACGTTCAGTAAGGTCTGCGGCTCGGGATGCCACAACCCCGACGCCGCAAAACAGCCACCGGGTTCAAGATGAAAATAAAAGCCGGGAGAGTGAACGTCCTTGCCTCGATGGGAAAATCGCATGGCGACGTGCGTTTTGTAAGGCCGCTTGTCATTGGAGAATCGCGTGTCGCGGTAAATTCGGAACATAGAGCCGCGTGACGGCCGGGGATCGGCGACGAGATGAGGACTGATTTCGTACAAAGGCACCGCGAAGGCGGTGATAAAGCGAAGGACTGGCTGGCGTACGCAGGTTTCATATTCCTCTTTGTGGGCCAGGAACCAGTCACGGTTGTTGTTGCGCTTAAGGCGTGCGAGAAAGCGGAAGAGGTCGGGGGTGAAGTAGACGGGCATCCGAGATAAAGGTTAAGAAGTGGCGCGAAAAAAGTAAAGTGTCAGCGTGCAAGAGCCGCCATTGACGCCAGTCGCAGCGCCATGTTCCGATGAGAAGTGCCGAGCCGCAAACCCGCTCTTCCGGTGGACGCAATCCTGCCGGAAATCATTGACTCCTTACGTCTGCACTCCAACCTTGTGATCGTCGCCGCTCCCGGTGCAGGGAAAACAACCCGCGTGCCGCCCGAACTGCTGGGAATCGTGAAAGGCGAAGTGGTTGTGCTCGAACCCCGGCGGATTGCGGCACGATTGGCGGCTCGCCGAGTCGCCTGGGAGCTTGGCGAAGAGGTCGGCGAGTCGGTGGGCTACCAGATTCGGTTTGAAGAGGTGGTTAGCCCGCGCACGCGGCTACGATTTGTCACCGAGGGCGTTCTAACCCGGAGGCTGCTTTCCGATCGATCCCTGAAGGGCGTGGCGGCCGTAGTGCTGGACGAATTCCACGAGCGCCACCTCGAAAGCGATCTCGCGCTGGCTTTACTCAAACGGCTGCAGCGGACGCGACAAGATCTGAGAATCATCGTAATGTCGGCGACTCTTGATGCCGAGCCCGTGGCGCAATTTCTTGGCGACTGTCCGATCGTGCGTTCCGCGGGAACCCTTTTCGATCTTTCGATCAAGCACCTGCCGTATTCGCCAGAGGCGCTCGAAACGCAAGTGAGGAACGCGGTGGACTTGCTGGTCGAGATGAAGCACTCTGGTGACACGCTGGTTTTTCTGCCCGGGGCGGTGGAGATTCGCCGTGCCACGCGCGCTTGCGAGGCCATTGCACGACGGGCTGGGCTGCTGTCGCTTCCTTTGCATGGAAGTCTGCCACCTAAAGAGCAGGACTGCGCGCTAGCCCCGGCGTCTCAGAGGAAACTGATCTTTTCGACCAATGTCGCGGAAAGCTCAGTCACAGTCGAAGGTGTGACTGCGGTAATCGACAGTGGGCTGGCACGTTTCGCATCCTATTCCCCCTGGAGTGGGTTGCCCACACTTCATGTGGGCAGGGTGAGCAAGGCATCGGCGAGACAGAGAGCTGGGCGGGCAGGGCGAACCGCTCCTGGCCGAGTGCTGCGGCTTTACACAGAAGAGGATTACTCGCGCCGCCCGGATCATGATGCCCCAGAGATTCTGCGCAGTGACCTTTCTCAGCTTTGCCTTTCCCTGCGAGCGATGGGGATTGAACGCGTCGCAGATATCGAGTGGCTGGATGCGCCGAGCGCAGCAGCCGTTGACCAGGCCCAGTCCCTGCTGGATCGCCTGGGTGCGAGGGGAAGCATGGCGCAGCAGTTGTCGCAGTATCCACTCCCGCCACGGCTGGCACGCATTCTGGTGGAGGCCTTGAGGCGTGGGGTAGGAGAGGACGGCTGTCTTGCTGTTGCGCTGATCGGGTCTGGCACACGTGTTGAGAAGAACGACCTCCTCGCCGCCATGGATTTGCCACAGGACCACCGCACGCAACTACACATCTCGCAGCTACGACGGATTGCGAGGATTTTTGGATCGATAAAACATGACGACGACGCCCTGCTCATGGCTGTACTCGCGGGTTTCCCCGATCGTGTTGCGCGGTTGCGAACCGGGAACCAGGTGCTGCTGTCAACCGGTGAGTCGGCGGAACTGGCGGGTGAGCCGCCTGCGTATCCGTTCATGGTCGCGGTGGATGCCGAGGATCGCAAAGAAAAAGCGCTCCCCCTCATTCGGATGACGGCGCGCATTGAGCCGGAATGGCTGATCGAGCTGTTCCCGGATTGCGTGAAGGACCAATCCGGTGTGGCGTGGAACCGTGTGGCAGAGCGGGTGGATGCGGTGAGCGAGTTGCGATACAACCAGTTGGTGATTCAAGAGTCACGAGGCGCGGTGCCGGACCCGCAAGCTGCGGCTGAGCTGCTGGCACAGAAGGCGGTGGCGGCTGGCATTGAGCGATTCGTCGACGTCGACGCTCTGAACGAGTTCAGGGAGCGAATCGAATTTGCTGGCTTCGAGATGCCGGATGTCGCCGAGGCCCTGCGCGCGTTGTGTCTGGGCCTGCGAAGTTTTACCGAGTTGAAAAAGGCGGCGGCGGATGTGACTTCAGTGCTCGAACAGCAGATGGACGGGCGAAGATTGCGCGAGATCGCGCCCGCAAGCATCCGATTGCAGTCAGGGCGCCAGACCAAGGTGCACTACGAACGCGGGAAACCGCCGTGGATCGCATCCCGCCTGCAGGATTTCTTCGGCGTTCGTGACACGCCGCGGATTGGACCCCACGGAACGCCAGTGGTCGTGCACTTGCTGGCCCCCAATCAGCGGCCGGTGCAGACGACAACTGATCTTGCGGGATTCTGGGAGCGGCTCTATCCAGAGGTTCGTCGCGAATTGATGCGACGCTATCCGAAACACTCCTGGCCGGAGAGGCCGTAGACTTTCTTTAGTCCGACAACTTGAATATTCGCTCCATCAGCAGCCACTTCTCTCCGGGCCTCGCTTGAGGTAACGATTTCTGAAACGCCCACATCAACCGCTCCCACTCTTGCACCGTTGGGTTGAGTTGGTCAGCCTTGGTCTTAGCCTCCAAGGAGAAAGACTCGTTCACTTCCATAATCATGAACATCCGCGTTCCAAGGAGATAGATTTCCATGTTTTCGATGCCGGAGTCTTTGATGCTTTGGGTGATCTCGGGCCAAATCTTTTCGTGATAGCGTTTGTATTCGGCGATCAGATTGGGATCGTCCTTCAAGTCGAGAGTCAGACAGAAGCGTCTCTTCATTCGACCTCTGTGGCCGGGATGGCCAGGGTTGTTCCCGCGTTCGTGAGCACCATGGGTCGATAACCCCACATGGCAAAGTAGAACACGTAGGCATGACAAACCAGCGGAACAACAAACGCGCGCTGAATATTCCAGGTGTCGGAAATTCTGCCCATGATTGCCGGACAGACTGCCCCTCCGATGATCGACATGACCAGCAGGGAAGATCCCAGCTTGGTGTATGGGCCAAGCTGCTTCAAACTCAACGCGAAGATGGTCGGAAACATGATGGAATGGAAGAAGCCGATCAGCACGATCGCCCATACAGGCGCGGTGCCCGAGGCGAATAGGACAACCAGGAGGCAGAGCAGCGAGCCGCCGGCAAAGCAGCTGAGCAGACGCGGCGCGGCGACTTTTTGCATGATTGCGGAACCGGAAAAACGCCCGATCATGAAGCCTGCAAGGTGCGCTTGCAGGTAGTGTGCCGCCGCTTTTTCATGCGTACCGGGCAGAGTGAACTCACTGAATCGGATAATAAAGCTCGCTACGCCAACCTGCGCCCCGACATAGAAGAACTGCGCGATCACGCCCTTGATCAGGTGCGGAAAGGCAAGAGTGCCACTGAGCTTTGCATCGGCAGTTGTCAGACCGTCGGAGTTGGTCTCGCGGATCTCCGGCAGCTTCGTTAAGAAAATGAGCAGTGCCACGAGCAGGAAGACCCCAGTGATTATGAGATAGGGCGTCTTCACCATGTTCGCCTCGGATACCCGATACCCTAGCAATTGGGCAGGGCTCATGGCCGCCAGTTCGGCAGGCGTGTGTTCGATGCCGGAAAGAATGAACCTGGACCCCAGCAGTGCGATCAGCACGGCGCCGGCGGCGTTGAACGATTGAGCAAGATTCAGCCTCCGTTCCGAACTCTCCGCGGGTCCGAGGGTCGTCACATAGGGATTGGCGGCGACTTCCAGAACCGACTGTCCACAGGCCATCACAAAGAGTGCGAACAGGAAGAATCCGTAGACACGAACGGAGGCGGCGGGAATGAATAGAATTGTGCCCGTAGCGCAGACCAGCAGGCCGATCAGAATTCCACGCTTGTAGCCTACTCGCTGCATCAGCCATCCGGCGGGCAGAGCCGCCAGAAAATAGCCGCCAAAAAATGCCGATTGGATCAGCGACGACTGGAAGTCCGTCAGACCGAAAGCCTTCTTGAGATGCTGGATCAGGATGTCGTTCAGATTGACGCCAATCGCCCACAGGAAAAACAGGCTGGTCACTAGCACCAGCGGTACGACATAGCGTCGCTCTGTGATGGGCGTGGACGCATTCATTCGGAGTTCCTCAAGTCAGTGCGCGATCCAGGTGAACGTAGCCGCCGTCGACGAATAAATGCTGACCAGTGGTGTGGCTGGACTTGGCCGAGAGCAGAAAGACCACCATGGCGGCAATCTCCTCCGACGTCGTCATCCGTTGCTCGAGCGGAATCTTCGTAAGAATAGTCTTCAGCTTGTCTTCGGGATTTGGAAACGTGTCGAGCCAACTCCGGTAGAGCGGCGTCATCACCTCGGCTGGAATAACGGTATTGACGCGAATCCCAAACGGCAGTAACTCCGCTGCCCATTCGCGGGTGAGGGCCATGATCGCGCCTTTGGAGGACGCGTACCCGGATGTGCTCCCCTGTCCGGTGACGGCAGTTTTCGATCCGATGTTGACGATCGTTCCCCGCGAGCGTCTCAGATGCGGCAGTGCATAGTGGGCCATGCCGTAGTAGTGCACCAGATTACGGTGGAGCGAGGCCACATATTCGTCTGGGCTGCCATGCTCCAGGCCAATTTTGTCATTACGCCCGGCGTTATTGACGAGCGCATCGATCCGCCCGAAACTCTTCACCGTTTGCTCGACGGATTGCGAACAGCTTTTCGGAGTGGCAAGATCGACGGTGATGAGTCCGCAAGCAGCACCTCTGCCTTGCAGGTCGCTTTGCAGTTGCTTGCCGGCCTTCGCATCGCGGCCGACGATTACCGGGATTGCACCTTCGGCTGCGCAGGCGAGGACAATCGCCGCTCCAATTCCCTTGGCTCCGCCAGTGATGATGATCACTTTGTCTTTGAGTTGCAGGTCCATGCATTAGCCTCGCAGGTTGAAAAAGCCGCCGTCGATCGGATAGTCCACGCCCGTAATAAAAGCGGCTTCGTCGGAGCACAGGAACAAGGCTAGGGAAGCGACTTCCGCCGGTTCCGCCATTCTGCCAATGGGTTGCGACTTTGCAAGCTTGTCGAACATTTCCCGCTCGCCTCCGGGATAGTTCTTCTGCAGGTAGTCGTCGACAAACGGCGTGTGAACGCGGGCCGGCGAGATGCAATTGCAGCGGATATTGTGCGCTAGATAATCCCGAGCAACAGAATATGTCATTGCGAGGACCGCTCCCTTGCTCATCGAGTAGGCGAATCGGTCCGGCAGGCCTGCTGATCCGGCGATTGACGCCAGGTTCAGTATCGCACCACCCCCGGATTTCTTCATGTGGCCAACAACCGCGCGCATGCAGTTGTAGTATCCCTTGATGTTCACTCGAACGACGCGGTCAAAGTCCTCCTCGGTCGTGCTTTCGACCGTGCCGATATTGGAGATTCCGGCATTATTAATGAGGATGTGAATGCGCTGCTTATCGAACAGTTCCTCGAATCTAGCCCTGACCGCCTCCTGGTCCGTCACATCGCAGATGTGAGCTGAGGCGGTGCCGCCACTGACTGCGATCTGCTGGCAGGTCTTGGCCGCGGCGGTTTCATTCACGTCCAGAATTCGAATCAAGGCGCCGTGCGCCGCGAATTTCAAAGCAACGGCCTGCCCAATACCGCTGCCGCCGCCCGTGATCACGGCGACTTTTCCGTCGAGCCCGAAAGCCTGCGTCTTGGTGTCCATGGTCAGAGCGAAACGCCTCGTTTCCAGGGAATGAAGTCCTCCTGGGCCTTCATCTCTGCCTTTGTTCGGA
Organism: Candidatus Sulfotelmatobacter sp.; assembly: GCA_049792875.1. GTDB lineage: Bacteria > Acidobacteriota > Terriglobia > Terriglobales > Acidobacteriaceae > Sulfotelmatobacter. The sequence continues at coordinate 10,576 of JBARBI010000051.1, read as the reverse complement.
TTTCACCGCTTGCCACGGTCGCGGTGACATCCAGGATGGCTTCTCCCATCTGCTCGATCGTTTTATCCCCGGCGACGACGGGTCCAGTATCGATGTCAATGATGTCGTGCATGCGCTGCGCCAATTCCGAGTTGGTGGAAAGCTTTAGCACAGGAGCAATCGGATTCCCCGTCGGGGTGCCGAGACCGGTCGTGAACAATACAACAGTTGCTCCGGCGCCGACTTGTGCCGTGACGCACTCTACATCATTGCCTGGCGTGCATTGAAGATTCAGACCGGGTTCAGTCGAGTACTCGGGGTAGTCAAGCACCGCGGTCACGGGAGATGTGCCGCCCTTCTTAGCCGCTCCGGCCGATTTCATCGCGTCCGTCAGGAGTCCGTCCCGCATATTGCCGGGAGACGGATTCATGTCGAAGCCAGATCCCACGGCTGCCGCCCGGGCGGCATAGGCGCGCATCAGTTGCATGAAACGGTTACCGACAGCTTGGTTCTTGCCGCGGTCGATGAGTCCCTGTTCCACTCCGCACAACTCGGGGAATTCCGAGAGAATTGTTCGGCCACCCAAGGCGGCGAGCAGATCAGCGGTGTGTCCGATGGCTGGATTCGCTGAAATGCCGGAAAAGCCGTCCGAGCCCCCACACTTCAATCCCACGCACAAATCAGCGAGCGGAGCGGGGGCACGCTGTGCCTTGTTGGCTTCGACCAGCCCGAGAAAGGTCTGCTTGATCGCATCCGACATCATCGCCGCCTCTGAGCCGCTGCGTTGCTGCTCAAGGATGAATAGAGGCTTGTCGAACTTGGGATTGCGTTTGCGAATTTCGTCGCGAAGGATCGCAATCTGTGCGTGCTGGCAGCCCAAACTCAGGACTGTGGCACCTGCTACGTTGGGGTGGTGAATGTAGCCGGCGATAAGCCCGCAGAGGTTGTTGGAATCTTCCCGCGTCCCTCCGCACCCGCCCTCGTGAAGCAGAAACCGGATGCCATCAATGTTTTCAAACAGCCGGGTGCGCGGAGTCGGAATCGCATCCGCGGTGAGGGACCTGTCTTCGATTTGTTCCGACTGCCCGTTGCGATACAACTCGGCCAGGTCGGCAACCTGGCGGCGGTAGAGTTGGGGCGCTGCGAACCCCAGTTCTTCTTCGAGAGCCTGCTTCAGAACCTGAATGTTCTTGTTCTCGCAGAAAACGAGAGGAACGACGAGCCAGTAATTTCGCGTGCCTACTTGTCCGTCGCGTCGCCGATATCCCTGGAAAGTCCGCTGACTCCAGCGCGCAATGTCTGGCTGCTTCCAGTGGTAATCTCCCGATTGCTCATGGAAGGGAGAAGCCTGGTGTTGGGTGTTACCGGTCGTCAGGAGTTCTCCAGCCGTGATTGGCTTTACGGCTCGGCCCACCAGAACCCCATACATGATGACATCGTCGCCGACTGCGAGGCCTCGCATGGCGAACTTGTGTTTGGCGGGAACGTTCTTGGGGAGGACGTAGGTCTGACCTCCAAATTCGACTGGTTGTCCGGCTTGTAGGCCAGCGAGGGCGATCAAAACATTGTCGCGGCGATCGAGTTGGAGAACAGAATGATGCATCGCGGTTGCAGTACCTCAGAACCAGGAACCGGCGGACACGAACAGAAGGCCAGCCAATTGTGCCCGTCATTGTAAAACATGGGAGCCCGACGCACTCAGTTTCTCAAGGAACTCGCAAACGCCAAAATCGCTGCGCATTCCCTCCGAGCACCGCGTCTTGACATTCCCGCGTTTGCCCAAAGAGGTAGTTCTTCACGACTTCGACCGCCCGTGCATACGATGCCGCCACCAGGCAGACGGGCCAGTCAGAGCCAATCATCAGCCGATCAGGTCCGAACGACTCAAAGGCTACGTCGAGGAACGGGATGATCTGCTCTGGTTCCCAATGTCGCCAATCGGCTTCAGTGACTAATCCCGACAGTTTACAAAATACGTTCGGTGATGCTGCCAATCGCTTGATTCCCTCCGCCCAAAAATCGACGTGGCCACTTTTGATCGGCGGTTTGGCAAGGTGGTCGAGGACAAAGCGCTGGCGCGGAAACCGCTCCACAAACTCGGCTGCAACCGGGAGATGTTTGGTATAGATGAGGATGTCATAAGCCAGATCGAACTCCTCGAGCAAGGAAACGCCGCGCAGAAAGTCCGACTGCAACAGGAAGCGACTATCGGGCTCACTCTGCACGATGTGGCGAATGCCCACTAGTTTGGGATTTTGAGCCAAGACTTTCAGCCGGGATCGAACATCCAGTGACCGCAGGTCGACCCAACCAACCACCCCGAAAATCCACGGAGAGCGCTCACTCAACTCAAGAAGCCAGCGAGTCTCTTCCACGGTCTGTCGTGCCTGAACGGCGACCGAACCCTGGACGTCGTTGCTCTCCAGTTCGGGCTGTAGATCCTCAGGCAGAAAGTCCCGACGCAGCGCGGCCATCGAGTCATCGATCCAGTCGTATTCGGAAGTGTTGTAAATCCAGAAGTGCTGGTGAGCGTCTATGTGCATGGGGCAAGCCGAGTGTTTAATCCTAGCTGCTGAGGTCTACGTCGCACAGAGATTTCTTAACGTGACTGCTTCCGGACACCTGCTCCTCTTAGCGTAGCTGCTAGTAAGAAGACTGCCTATTGTCTCAGCCTTGCAGGCATGTCCGCAGCTCCACTACTTAGGGCTATTGCCACCGACAACGGAAAGCCTTACGAACTCATGGGTGGATTGGTCCGAAAGGTGTCAAGTCGCGAACAGTGGTGAAGCCTCGGCGGCATCGCACCTGAAACCGGGCAGCACGGTACGGACAAGAGAGGGATGAGCGCCTAGTTTTTCACTAAGTGATCGTTGGCCGTCTCTGCAGTCACCCAGATCCATTCGAATAGAGTGGTCAACCGAAGAGACTAGATGGTTTGACTAGTCTCCGAGCCTTCCTAGTGGCCATCCCGTCACGTGCTTAGCCTCTAACTGTCTCGACCAAAAGAATCCTTATATGAGGATAGTTCATCTGATGAAATACCTGCAAATTGCCGGCAGAGTCACTCCCTGAAAGGACTTCCAATGCTTCGTAAATTAGTTTCTACCGACAACGACCGTGCGACAACGATCCTCCGCGTCGTTCTGGGAATTATCTTCTTCGCTCACGGCGCCCAGAAAATGCTGGGCTGGTTTGGCGGTTACGGCTTCACTGGCACCATGGGCTTTTTCACCGGCCTCCTGCACGTTCCGGCGCCTTTCGCGTTCTTGGCGATTTGCGCGGAGTTCTTCGGCGGCCTGGGCCTGATTTTCGGCTTTCTGACCCGGATTGCCGCTCTGGGAATCTCATGTAACATGCTCGTCGCGGTCGCGATGATTCATCGTCAGTTCGGCTTCTTCATGAACTGGACGGGAGCACAAAAGGGCGAGGGCTACGAGTATCACCTTCTGATCCTTGCGACTACTGTTTTTCTGATGATTCGCGGAGCGGGAGCTGCTTCGATCGACCGGCTATTGTGGTCGCCGGCAAAGACTGTTGCTAAAGCACAAGTCGCCTAATGCATATGAAAAAGACCGTCAACCGCATTACGGCTCCCCAGTTGTGGTGGGTCATGACGCGGAGTCACCATGCCGTAAGACGCCTTGCCGAACAAAGCATCACGAATACCGGACTCTGCCTGACCGACTTCGCGGCGCTCGAAGCCCTGTCGCACAAAGGGCCGCTCACCATCACACAGATTCAGGAGAAGGTTCTACTCGCCAGCGGCTCCATGACGGCGGCGATCGATCGCCTGGAGAAGCGTGGCCTGGTGGTACGAAAGTCTGCGTCAAGCGACCGGCGTGCCCGGGTCGTGGAACTCACTCCGGAAGGTAAATACATCGCCGGCCAGTACTTCGACAAGCATGCCAGGGATCTCGAGGATCTGGTGTCAGTCCTGTCGGAAAGAGAGAAGCAGCAGTTGTATGCATTGCTCAAGAAGGTCGGGCTCTTAGCAGCGCAAAGACTCGGCGGGGGGCACGAGGCGGATAAAAGAGCCTCCATTAGGACCACAGAACATGAACACGCATAAAAAAGCACGACAAGACGCAAGAACAGGCCAAGCCGAGCCGCACGACGAACCGACGCTCGAGCAAATTCAAGTGCGGGCGTACGAGATCTATATCCAGCGCGGACAAACGGATGGATTTGACCTCAATGACTGTCTTCAGGCCGAGAAAGAGCTGAAGACAAGCATTCAGAATCGCAGTCGGGACTGATTGCGCAGGTAGAACGGCTGCGTTCTCTCAGGAGTGAACATGGAAATTGGAATCGATAGCTTCGGAGCGGTAATCTCTGACCCAGCGACGGGCCTGACGTTGAGTTCAGTGCAACGCACACAGAATCTACTCGCCGCCTAACGATCTAGGATTCGTGCATATCTTCGTGCCCGCCGAAAAGCCTAATTCGCCGACGATCCTGCTGCTGCACGGTACAGGCGGCGATGAACGCGACCTCTTAGGGCTCGGAAGGGAATTGTGGCCCGGCACAGCGCTTTTGGGTGTGCGGGGCAAGGTGCTGGAGAACGGAAAGCCGCGTTTTTTCCGAAGATTTGCGGAGGGCGTGTTCGATGTTGATGATTTGAAGGCGCGCACGAACGAGTTAGCCGAATTCATCGACATCGCGGCTGAGCATTACGGTTTCAGTAAGCGACATCTCGTCGCGGTAGGCTACTCAAACGGTGCAAACATCGCAGCCAGCCTGATATTTCTCCATCCTCATTACTTGGCGGCAGGGGTGCTCTTCCGAGCACAGGTTCCTTTCACGCCAGATCTGGTGCGAAATTTCAGCGAGCTTTCGGTGTTCCTCGCAGGCGGGATTGGAGATTCTATCGTCCCACACGATCAGATAGAGCAACTGGCGGCCATCCTGGAGAGCGGGTAAGCCGATGTTTCGGTGTTCTGGCATCGCGGCGGACATGAACTGGGAGATGGCGACATTAAGGCAGCGAAGACATGGTTAGTAGACAAGGTCATCCAGAAACTAGCTGCGTAGCTATGGTCGCCATAGCTTTCTGTCGGCCGCTACTTGTCTACTGCCTCTACTGCGCAGGACGGCACCAACGCCCGCCGATTGTTTCATTGTCCGAACTGGATGCCGAAACCGTTCGCCCCCGGATTCATTCCTGGCCAGGCGTCCTTTCTGAGTTGCACGCCATCCGAGCAAAAGATCCTTCCAGCGTCAGCCGGTATTTCGCTCGCGTGGACCCTTCGCGATCAGCCGATCCACTTCCTTGAGGAACGTGCTCACCGCATCCCCTCCTCTGTTTTTTTTCGCCGCGGTTAGCAAAGTAGCCCCTTCGATGCAGGGCGATCGCCTTTGGGACTAGCACACTGAGCCGCTGCAATCAGAGAGCTTGGCTCACAACGTCGTCTTGCAGAAACCGCCGCGAGCGAACGAGAATTCCTAATCTATTGAGTTGTGCCGACATCAATCGGCAGCGAACGCGCAGGCCCTACGTTTCTTTGACTTTCTGCGCTAGCTCGCGAAAGTCCTTGGCTTGTTTGTGACTGGCCTTTACTTGGAGCTGTGCGAGCTGTCGAGATTTCTCAGTGGGCAGGAGCGAAACCAAAGCCTCAAGTTCGGTTGCCGCCTCGTGGGCGTGGTCAGCCTCTCTGAGCATCAAATGTTCAAATTTCCGGACTGCCTCATTGTGATCCATATTTCCCTCTTTCATGAAAGTGCGGCGCGAAACGAGAAATGTGAGCTTCGCCGAATCGGGCGGTCCCCATCGCGTGTCAAGTCTTCTTCGCCTTCGCCGGAGGAACCAGCGCGACCGAGGCCTCGGTGGTGAGCAGGAGGAAAGTGAATGTCTCCTGCAGATAAAGACGGACCGCGGCATCGTTGTGGTTGAGGTAGCCGATGGAGACGTCCTGCCCGATGTGTAGTTCGAAATCACCGCCACGAGTGGTCAGCACGAAAGCGCCGGCGATAGCGGGCGCCCAGATGATTTGATCTTTGACCAGCCGTTTGACGTGTTCCAATACAGGATAGCCGTGGTCGCTGGTCTCGGCGAGTGCGGTGTAGGCGTCGGCGCCGAGCAACACGGCATACGGGCCGTTGACACCGACGAGACGCAACCGGCTCAAGCCTTGGGCAATGGCCTCCGGGTACTCACGCACGTCTGGGGGGAGAGTCATGATGGGATTGCTGCTCCCTTGACGGACGCCCCCAATGCCGGCGGCGGCATAGCCTTCAAATATCGCAGCGTCCTCAGCAAAGGCGATCTGTCGAGCGGCGTCCTTGGCCGGTTGCCAGTCGGAGTCGTTCGCGCCTCGATCGACGTCGTCGATCGATTGGCGATCCAGTTCGAACGGAACGCGCAGTTCGACCAAAGCCTTGACCTCGCGCTGGCTCGCGACCATTCCTTTCGCTGGGGCGGCGATGGTGCGCAGGTGACCAGTGCCGACGGCTGAGAGGCCTGTGCCGGCTGGACCTTTTACGTCGACGACACGGCGCCCGGCGAGATAGCGCTTGAGCGTGCGCGATGTTTCCTCTTCGATCTGAGCCCATGCCGAATCGGAAATGGGGGCGAGCTCGCGATGGAGATTATTCATGTCTTTTGTCTCCTTTGAGAGAACCGATGCCGAGCGAACCGTCGCGCACCGGTGGGCTGGATGTAGAGGGTTCTGCCTCCGCCGGCGTTGCAGGAAATTCCGCCATCGCGGGCTGACTGTCAATGGCGGGTCCTTCAGTGACGTTCTCCAGGAATGTCGCCGACGGCACGAAAAACAGATTTCCAGTGGCAGCACGGCTGAAGTCGAGCAGCCGGTCGTAGTTGCCGGGCGGGCGGCCGATGAACATGTTCTCAAGCATCTGTTCGATGGTGCGGGGCGAACGGCTGTAGCCGATGAAATAGGTGCCAAACTCACCATGCGCGGGCCGGCCGAAGGGCATATTGTCGCGCAGGATCTTGACCTCTTTTCCGTTCTCGACGATGGTCGTGAGCGCGTTGTGCGCTGAGGTTGGCTTGACCGAATCGTCCAATTCGATATCGGAAAGCTTGGTGCGGCCGATGATGCGTTCCTGCGCCTCTGTAGAGAGCGCATTCCATGCGCCAAGATCGTGGAGATATTTCTGAACGATAACGTAGCTGCCGCCAGCAAACTCGGTGTCTTCGTCACCGATGAGCACGGCGTCGGCTATGGCGGCGCCGCGAGGATTCTCCGTCCCGTCGACGAAGCCGATCAGGTCGCGGTCGTCGAAGTAACGAAAGCCGTGTACTTCATCTACTGGCGAAACGGCGTTTCCCAGACGCGCCATAAGTTGAGTGGCCAGCTCGAAGCACAAATCCATGCGCTTGGCGCGGATGTGGAACAGCAGATCGCCTGGGGTGGAGACCGCGTGGCGCGCTCCGGCGCGAATCTCCCGGAAGGAATGCAGTTCTGCCGGCCGCGGCAGCCCGAAAAGGCGATTCCATGCGTCTGAGCCAAACCCCATGACGCAAGAAAGCCCTGCCTCCAGGTCGCGAAATTCCACAGCGCGGAACAGCGCGGCGAGGTCTCCGCAGAACGACCGCAGGGTGGCGCGATTTTCAGGGCCCGGATTGAGCGTTGCGACCAAAAAGATCGCGGCGCGAGTAAGCGGCGCGGCTACTGCTTGCGCGAGGACAGGCAATCGACCTGCTGCTTCGGGTGTGTTCGTCAGATCGGGCTTCATTGGTATTGACCCTGCGCCGTTCAGGCTGCAAGCCTCTGGTTCCTGCATTGCGTTTGCGTCAAACCTTCAACTCTACCGCCGTCACCTTCCTAGGCATACAGGAACGGCCGCTCGCTGTGGCTTCTCCAGAAGTAGGCGAGGATGATCACACTTGCAACCGCCGCGTACGCACACCATAACGACGTGAACGCGTATCGCTTGACCTCCATTACAACCAGCAGTATAGCCAGGTTTGCTGCGCCGAAGATTACCATCATTTTGATCTTCGAGAAAAACAGAGAACCACAAGTTGCCATCACATAGAGCAAAGCAACCGCCGTATTATTGGTCGCTTGATTTATGTACACAATGCTGTTTTCTCGGACATACAGCTGTAACGGGAATGCCGTCAGCGCCCACAAAATATAGAGCGTAGTTGCTCCGCCGAGCACGAGGAACGGCAACATCCGGCGGCGGCTCTGCGCATTCGGCTCGAACAGAAGCACGCTGAGCGGCAGCAAGAAGGGGAGGAGCCCTTGCGCATAAAGCATGAACGCTGCGCCCATGTCGTGCGCCACCGCCAGGGATAGAATCCCATCCAATCCCAGCCAGACAAATCCCTCGATAAACTGATGAATGGCGAATAGCAGTGGCAGCGATGCGAAAAGCAGTTCGCGCCGGTGCTTCACCCTCGTCAAGGTGACGGCGCCGACAGCAACCAGTACTCCGCTGCCTACGAAATTCGCGGTGGCTGAGAAACACATAGCCGGTCTTCCTAAGAATTGTGGCTTCTCGGATCGTCGTCAGCACTGACGTATTCAAGTCCGAGCGGCCCAATCGCCGTGACTTGCGTCACGTACTCGCTCGATTTCGCCCAGTGGAAATGAGACGTGTTACCGGGCAGAACGATGACGCTTCCGGGCGGATATGCTTCAAGCTTTTCCGGGTTGAACTGATCGCCCAGGCCGATGTAGAAAACGCCCGAGATTACTGTGTAGACTCGATCTTCCGGATGCCGGTGTGGCATGAGCTTCACGCCGCGAGGCACTCGGACCCTGATTGTGTAGGGGCCGGCCTCCGAGGGCTGACCGACGATGACAGCCAGGCGGACCGAAGGCGGGAACGCCGCGAAGGGCTTCCAGTGGATGTCTTCGGACAGGACCGATTTGAAAACGTCTTGGCCAGGCTGATGCGTCCGAACCCTACCTTGCTGTAGTTCCGTCATGACGGCTGTTCTCTCGTTTGACATATAAACCGCTCCTAGTAAGTCAGGCATGATGCATATTCCGATTGCACAAAACAGAACGTTGGGGCTGGGTGGTTGATGGTGTCTCTCAGCGGCGCCGCGCCGGGCAGTTGATTTCAGAGCACGCGCGGTTCAACGCTTCTGGTACGGGTGGAAGATGTAGTCCTTTGCTTTCACGACCGTATGGCACGAGTTTCCGCAGTCGGAGAGGCTTTTGGCATCGGCCGTGAACTTATCCGATGCGGCGTCGTAGTTGAACACCGCGTATCCCCACCCGCCGGTTGTCGGAAATCTCTTGCTGTCCTTCTCCATGACGAATGCCTGGGCAAAGACGTCTGGCACATCCACTGCGAATTGGGCCTCCGTGCTCTTCTTCGGCTTCCACTGGAGCTTCACGATCATGGAGCCTTCTGGGAAGGGCTGGCCATTGCCCGGAACGCCGGTCTTGTACGCCTTGATCATGCTCGGATTGGCGACGATGACCTTGAGCACTTCGGTGGTCCGGGCGGAAGAGACCACAGACCAGTCTTCGTATCCCCGGAAGTCGGAGAACGCGATTCCGCTCGGCGATTTCAATGAGTACTTGTCGTTGTCTTGGCCTTGTGCGTAAAGGGCCACGGCGCCGAGGATGGCGAGCATTGTCGTGGCGATCGTAACGATAATAAACCCGGCGATACGTTTCACGGCGGTGCGGCATTCTATCTTCTGTTCTTGCTGCTTCTCCGCCGCGGATTTCGTCACAAGTTCAGACATGGTATGTTTTCCTTCAGAAAAAAAGTTACCTAAGCCCGATCAACCCGCGTCTCGGACGATTGCCATTAAGCCAGACGTCAGGGGGGAAAACAATTGGACCATAGTATCGATGAGACCTTCGTATTAAGTGTGGGAGGAATTTTCCTCCGCGTTGATCGATGTTCAGGACCAGCTGGATGGTGGGAAGCCGTATGCCTCAGACGTGAATCCACCGCAGCCACACGAAAGTGTGGGCGATACCATCGTCCAATTGCGCAGCCCATCTTGTTCTGGCTGAATGATGGCAGCTTTATATACGGAGGAAAATTCCATGGCAACCATGAACGCACCTACCGAACTCACACAGATGAGCGCACCCGCGAAACCCGCACAGATTCGCGTGACCCGGCGTTCGCCTGCCTATTGGCGTGTCACGATCGACAACCCGCCCATCAACGTCATGGGCCCGGAAATGGTCAAGCAGTTCCAGGAAGTCATCAACGCTCTCGAGGCCGACGAGCAGGTCAGGGTCGTGGTCTTCGACAGCGCGGTCGACGACTACTTCTTGAATCACTCCGATTTCACAGCCAAGCTTGAGGACCTGACCTCACTGCCGAACGGTCCCACAGGCTTGCCCCCCTGGCCGGACTTTCTGGTGCGTCTAACCCGCTTGCCAGTCGCCTCCATCGCCCTCATCCGCGGCCGCGCCACCGGTAACGGCAGCGAGCTCACGCTGGCCTGCGACATGAGTTTTGCCAGCCGCGAGAAGACCATCCTCTCGCAATGGGAGGTGGGGGTGGGAATGGTCGCCGGCGGTGGACCGATGGCCCGCCTTCCCCGACTCATCGGCCGAAACCGCGCCCTCGAGGTGCTCTTGAGCTCGGAAGACATTAGAGCAGACCAGGCCGAGGCCTACGGCTACATCAATCGCGCCCTGCCCGACGC
>JBARBI010000050.1:0-51522 GCA_049792875.1 Candidatus Sulfotelmatobacter sp. | reverse complement strand
TCGCCGACAAGAGGATCGACAGGTGCTGCAAGCCGCCACCTCGAGATTGGACACGCGCGCTGGTTCAGCGTAGAGTTGAAGGTGAGTGAGCAGTTCCTCTCCTCTTTTCAGGTCCTCTGAACTAAGTCAGTCCATCTGAAGTACGTTCCTCTTAGTGTGGACTCGGAGGTCTCCGGTGTTGGATCCCAAGGCTAACAAGCAACCGAAAGCGCCCGTGGGCGTCACTTCGAAAAGCTCCCCCGGCAAATTGGCAATGATGCCAGACGCCGTCCCGTCAGATGGCAAGATCCGATCGCGGGCCTACGAGTTGTATGAAAGCCGTGGGCGGGAACCCGGCCAGGACGAGCAAGACTGGCTCCGCGCCGAGCAGGAGATCCTCAACGAGCGTTAACGGCGCCACATTCGCAAATGCCTCATGGGTCAGATGAACTGGAGGGTGGCCATGGGCTGCTTAATCTGTAAGGATCTGGAACGAACTCTTGACTTCCGACGCAGCAAGTACTTCGAGGCCCGTTCTGCTGCGTATTGCCAAGTCAGCACGGAGCTTGCCGCGTCTAAAAACCTCGATATGGAGCGCGCCAAGCGCGCCTTGGAAGAGCACCGGTTGGTATGTGATTTATCGCGCCGCGGTGACACAGCGTGCGCCGAGCAGCCCTGACCCGGGGTTCGAAGCGTGCCCCCCGTATGGTCCAACCCTGACCGCGTGACAGGGAGTGAATACGGACCAGCTCACGACTCGGTCGACAAGGCGATTTTGGAACAACGATCCGACATCACCTGTGCGAAATTGACCGTTTTCGTCTTCGGACGCGCCGTAGCATCAACAACGCCACATGGTGCCAACGCTTGATCTCTCCTGATGCAGTTCGAGGCGCGATGACCGCAGACGCGAACCTCGGTTCACGGCCATCGAGCCGCCCGCTCATTGCCCCAGCGTGGCATACGATTGTGTTCATTGCTATTTTCTTGGGGCTGTCCATCATTGGTGGTTTCTTTCAACACGCGGCAAAGCAGCATCCGCAGGCACCAGTATCGAGCGGCAACGCCGTACCCGGCTACATTTCTGTGGTCGTTTTTGAATGGCTCCTGGTGCTCTATGTCCGCATTGGCGTGCACAAACGCGGAATGCGTTTGCGCGATCTTATTGGCGGCCGATGGGCTACACCGAAAGAGGTGATGAAAGACCTAGCTCTAGGCGCGGGTCTGTGGGCGATGTGGATCGGCCTGATGAATGCTCACGTCCTGGGCGGCGGAACAAATGCGGCGCAGGGACTTCTTCCCCGAGGGATTCTTGAGAGCCTCGTGTGGATACCGGTTGCTCTCTCAGCAGGGTTTTGTGAGGAAGTCGCTTTTCGCGGCTATCTTCAGAAGCAATTTCGGGCGATAACGGGTAGCGCTGGATGGGCGATCGTTTTCCAGGCGATCGTTTTCGGCATTGGTCATTTATACGAAGGCGTGGGTTCAGTGGGAAGAATCACGCTGTTCGGCGTCCTGTTCGGACTACTCGCTCTTTGGAGGAAAAGCCTGAGACCGGGGATGATCGCGCACGCATGGTCTGATATTTTTGGAGTAATCATTTTCCGCGGCGGGTAATCATGGGCCGCCTTGGTTTGACACATGGTGCGAACATTCTCGCTTCCGCCCTTCGCAACCGTAGTGGAAACACGGCCACCTTCCGCGCCTGGGGTGTCGGCAAGATCAAAAGGCAGGGCCACCCGGCGAGGCACTGGCTGGGACCAGGCGATCCTGCCAAAACCGCTTTTCTTTCTGGAACGCTTTGCTTTCCTTGTCGGTAATCCGCTGCGCGCTGCCCTCGCCCGCTGTCACCACTACCACCTTCCGCAGGGTGCCTCGGGGCGAGGTCAGATAGTAGGCTGCGTCGCGCGTCGCCTCATTCACAACGAAGAGCACGATGTCGTCCTTATTCACAAACGAGATGTCAAAGCCTCGCACCAGCTTCTCGGTCCGCACAAAATCTTGGGTGACGAGGCATGGTTCTTCCTTGGAGGAAAGGCCCAGCAGTTTAGAGAGGTGAGGCGGCAGGTACGCAGACACGCCCTCCTGAAAGACCCGGTCCGCGGCCTGAGAAAACTTCCCCTGAGACGGCGGACGAGGCGTTTCCTGGCCCCACCCCATTGCCGCCGATCCGATCACGATCAGCAGAATGGGAACCGCGATGCCCGCTAGCCTATTCGACCTGCCTTTGGACACGTCCCCTCCGATTCGCAATGCGAAAATGAGTTCTGCCTGCCGTCGCGGACTCGCGTCAAGCGGCAGCCAGTGTAACACCCCTGAGATCTTACCCACGTTGCGCTCAGGTGGTCGAGCCTTGGTCGCGGTGCCGCCGGCTTGGGCCTACGCTTTGAGTCCCAACAATGCGCCATCCACCACTTCGTGAATCTCCGCACGCAGCCAGCGATTCGCTTCCTGCCGTCGGCGCAGACGGAGCTTCAAGTAATTGTCGGTGAGGGCTTCGGTGAATTCGCCGGTGGCGTCGTTACCTGTGACATTAAGAGTGATCGCATCTACCGCCTTGCCCAGGAAGCTGCGCATGAAAGCCAACTTCTTCTCTGCTGCTAACTCGCGCAGGACGCGGTTGCGCTCGCGGGCCAGGTGGACTGGGACTTGATTCGCCATCGCCGCCGCAGGAGTTCCAGGGCGCGCGGAGTAGGTGAATACGTGCAGGTAGGTGAACGGCAGTTCTTCGACAATGCGGCGGGTGGCTTCGAATTCGGCATCGGTCTCGCCCGGGAATCCGACCATCACGTCAGCGCCGATGGCCGCGGTGGGCATGGCCGCGCGAATTTTCTCGATCTTCTCACGATAGTGCCAGGGACGATACTTGCGATGCATGCGCCGCAAGACGGCATCGCTTCCGGATTGCATGGGCACGTGTGCATGCTTGGCAATGCGTGGCGACGAAGCAACCAGAGAGATCAGTTCGTCGGACCAGTCCATGGGCTCGACGGAGGAGATGCGGAGTTTTTCCAGAGCAGTCTCGGCGAGGATGGCGCGGATGAGATTCTCGAGAGTCGGTTTCTGAAGAGCGGCGTCCAGATCCCGTCCCCATCTTCCGAGATTGATTCCACTGATCACGACTTCGCGATAGCCGGACTCCACCAGGCCGTTCACCTCGCGCAGGATCCGGTCGATTTGCAGCGAGCGGCTCTGGCCGCGCACGTAAGGAATCACGCAAAAAGAACAGCGGTTGTCGCAGCCATCCTGGACTTTGAGGTTGGGACGGGTACGTTCATTCGCCGCGTCGAAAACGGGGGCCGCCAGCAATTCGGTGTGCGCGAAAATGTCGGAGACGAAGATGGGGCTTCCGGCTTCCGCTCGGCTTCCGGTGAGTTCGGTGAGAGTTGTGAGAGGAACGAAGGCAAGTCCCACGGGGGCTATAGTCCTGGAAGAAGAGGACGGTTTTGAGGGAGCGCTGAAAGCGCTGCGCCACTCCAAACCACCTTCGAAGTCAGAGTCGTTCTTCGTAGCGATCGCGGCGGCGGGCCACTGCGATACAGGAGTTGACAGGGCAGCGGCGGCGCCTACGATTTCCGCGAGTTGATGCTTGTGGGAATTGCCAATGACCAGGCTCACGCCGGGCAGCGCTGCAATCTCTTCGGGAGCGCGCTGCGCGTAGCACCCCGTAACCACGATGCGCGCCTCAGGATTCTGCCGGCGCACCCGCCGGATGGCCGCGCGCGCATCTTGATCCGCCCCCGCGGTAACGGTGCAGGTGTTCATCACCACTACGGATGCTTGTGCGGGAGTAGAGGCGCGAGACAGGCCGCGCTCCTCGAACTGGCGTTCAAGAGCGGCGCCGTCAGCCTGAGTGGCGCGGCAGCCAAAGTTCTCTACAAAGTATCCGGGCACAATCCTATGGTAACGCACAGTCCGCGTCACCAACGGAGAGCACGGTCAAAAGCCGCAGAAGTGCCCGCGCCACACTTGCCGGCTCGGGCATCAGGCCGAAGCCGCAGTCCTCCGGCTTTGAAAACATTCTCGGCAGAAGACGGGGCGGCCTTGCGTGGGACGGAAAGGAACCGTGGTTTGTTTTCCGCATCCGGAGCAGGTGGCCTGAGTCTCGACCTTGGTGTAACGGTATGTTTGTCCGGGGGCGGGAGGCGCGCCGAGGACGGAAATCCGTTTAGTCTTGCAAGCTTTGCAGCGCTTGGGTTCGTTCTTGAATTGCTTATCGTGGAAGAAAAGCTGTTCCCCAGCGGTGAAAATGAAATCACTCCCACAGTCGATACACTTCAGCACCTTGTCCTGAAATTCCATTGAGGATGGCTCCTTCACCCCGTTTCCGCGCGCCCACCCGCGGGGAAAGAACTGCGGTGGTTCACCGAAAATACAGGTCGTGTACTCCCCCTCGAAACGCCCCTTGGACTCGGCCCTCCACGCGCCCAGGAAGGGCGTGGGTACAACCTATCGTGCTTTTATGCCGGAAGATTCGATGAATATGAAATCCCTGCTGCAGCTCAAGATGGTGGGGGCCAGATTGAGCAGAGCCGCCCCGGGACGGAGCGGCTCTTTGCTGCGCTAATCCTGTTCTTTGCGCGTTTTCTTGCGAGCTCGCTTGCGAGCGAGAGCGGCCTTCACGCGCTTTTTCTCGCCGGGCTTCAGGTAGAAGGAGTGGCGCTTGACCTCCTTGATAATGTCTTCCTGCTGCACCTTGCGCTTGAAACGACGAAGAGCGTTCTCGAGGGATTCACCCTCTTGGAGCCTTACTTCTGCCAAACAGACACACCCCCAAACCCGTCCGGATGGACCGAATAGTTATTACAAGGATTTGACCGCAAGTCAAGAGGAAGTGCTTAAATTTTGAACGGAGACTACCGGGAATAGAATTGGATCATTTTGAGACGGCTCCCCGGGGGCGGGGAAGTTCTGGGTTGGTCAGGGGCCGTCACGGCTTTCGGCAATGTGGAGTCAGGGGCAGAGGGGGGCGCCCCCGCCACAGGTTAGTAGATAAATTTCAAGGCCAGCTGGATTTGTCTGGGGAGTATGCGGGGTTCGGCTTCATGAAGTTATTTGGGAGTTGGTAGCAGCCGGGATAAGGGGCGATGTTGGCGGTTACAGAGTTTTGCACGAAAATGGTGGCGGAGGCGACCATGCCGTTGGAGGTGATAGCGACCCGCTGGCTGTCGCGGTTGAAGAGATTGAAAGGCTCGGCAATAAAGTTGAGTTTGTAGCGTTCGCCGAACCGCAAGCTGCGGGTGACGCGGAGGTCCGTCGTAGCATAGTCCGGGCCGGTGAAGGCGTTGCGGCTATAGCCGGGGAGCCGGTCGTTGAGGTCGTTCGAGTCCTGATTGGGATGGCCGGAGACGGTGGCGTTGAAGGGGCGTCCACTGCCGTAATTGACAACCGTAGAAATGCGCCAGTCATTGAAGCTGTGGCCGAGAACTTCGTGGCCCCGATGAAAGAAGTGCGGTTCGGCGGGAGAAAGCGGCGACCAGGCGCTGGCGCTGGTCGGTGACACTGGGTCCGCGCTCCGCGCTGGGAACGTAGGAGTTCTGCACGGTGGCGGGTTGTCCGGCAACAAGGGCGTCTTGACCGTCGTCAATGGCACGGGCATACGTGGAGGAGAAGCGCAGGTAGGATCCGCGGGCAACGCGGCGATTGATGGAGAGCGTGGCTCCGTTGTAATTGCTGGAGGCGGCGCTTTGGAATTCGTTGATTGCGCCCAGTTGTGAGATGGGACGCCCGAGAGGGTTGATGCAGGGCGGCCAGGGGTACTCGAGGGTGCGGCTGAACTGCCATGGCGCGAAAGAATCAACGGTGTAGTAGCCGCCGGTGAACACGGAGCCGGTGGAATCGAAAATGGGATAGGTGGACGCAATGGTTAATCCTCCTTTCGCGAATCACCGGGATCGACTCCAGAACCTAGCTAAGCTAGGGTTCGTGGTTGCTGTCTTTGGTCTTGCTGTCAGCCTGCGTCCGCATTGCAATCCGCTTACAGCTTCGAGATTACGAAGGCGGCCCGGATCGGGTGTCACTTCCGCGTCCTGACTTTGTAAAACAGAAGTGAAAATGTCATACCGGCGTCTGGAAGCTGTAAAGAATTTGCTGAAGAGTGGTGTGACGTTGTGTTTGGGCGGCAAACAGCACCAGTGATCGGTCTGGCGGAGTCAGATACAGAATCGGGGCCTGACTTTCTCTCCCGGCCTCTCTCGATTCGTCCCCGTTAGCCGTCCTCCGCCGGTTCCGCCGGTTTGTGAAATCATGGTATGTTGAGTGTCCTTATCCTGGTCCCGCGTAAGGCTTTACATGATCCGATCTTATAAAGGTGCGCGGCCGACGATCCCGGCGACGTGCTATGTGGACGAGTCGGCGCAGATAATCGGCGACGTCGTGCTGGGCGAGCATGCGTCGGTGTGGATGAATGCCGTGGTGCGCGGAGACGTGCATGAGATCCGCATTGGGGCCTACTCCAACGTCCAGGACAATAGCGTGCTTCACGGGATGAAGCAGCAATGGGGCGTTTACCTGGGGGAGTACGTTACGGTGGGGCATTCGGTGACGCTGCACGGGTGCGTGATTGAGGACCGATGTCTGATTGGGATGGGGACGATCATTCTGAATGGGGCTCGGATTGGGGCGGGGTCGATTATCGCGGCGGGGACGTTGATTCCGGAAAAGACGGTGGTGGAACCGGGATCGTTGTGGATGGGGTCTCCCGGAAAGATCCGGCGGAAGCTGGAAGCTGGCGAGGACGACATGATTATGCGGTATGCGCGAAATTATCTTGGCTATAAGGATGAGTATTTGCGGGAGAGGTGAGTCACGAGTGCCGAGTAGCGAGTAGCGAGTAGCGAGCAGTAAGAATTGTCATCCTGAGCGGAGTAAGACGGTGAGCACAGCGAACCGGCTTGCGGAGTCGAAGGACCCCAAGTTGGCTGGTGCATTCGCCGGGTGTGGCAAGGCGTTCTCACCCGTGCTCTCGACCACTTGAGTTTTATGGAGCTAACTCCCGGATGGGATTATGGCGAAGTCGAGGGGCACGGGATCCTTCGACTGCGCGAGCTCGTTCGAGCTCGCTCCGCTCAGGATGACAGAGTAAAAGGGGCTAAATGATCAAGGCAGTCCGAGGAACGAGAGACCTTCTGCCGCCGGAGACGGCGCTGTGGAATTTTGTGGAGGCGGCGGTGCGGGATGTATTTCGTACCTACAACTTCCAGGAGATTCGCACGCCGATTTTCGAGGAGACGGCGCTGTTCGCACGCGGCGTCGGCGAAGAGACCGACATCGTCGCGAAGGAGATGTATACGTGGGAGGATCGCGCGCGGGCGGCGAGCGAGAAAGGACAATCGCTGACGCTCCGTCCTGAGAACACCGCTGGCGTGGTGCGCGCCTACATCGAACACAAACGGTGGGACCGTGGGCTGAACAAGCTGTACTACATTGGACCGCAGTTTCGTCGGGAACGCCCGCAGAAGGGACGGTACCGCCAGTTCTATCAGATTGGGGCGGAGGTGATCGGCCCGGCGTCGGCGGGGAGTGAATCTCCGGCGCGGGATGCGGAAGTGCTGGAGATGCTGGCGACGTTGCTCGACCGGCTCGGGATCACGGATTGGAATCTAGAGTTGAATTCTGTCGGTACCCCCGCCGACCGCGCTCAGTTCAACGAGGCGCTGCGCAAGGCGTTGCAGCCGGTAGTCGGAAAAATGTGCGACGATTGTCAGCGACGGGCGGTGACGAATCCGTTGCGCGTGTTCGATTGCAAGGTGCCGGAGGATCAGCCGATCATCGAAACTCTGCCGCGCATCACCCAGTTTCTCGGAGAGGAGTCCCGCAAGCACTTTGACGCGGTGCAGGAAATCCTGACCAAGGTCGGGGTTCGATTTTCATTAAACGACCGTCTGGTGCGCGGGCTCGACTATTACACGCGCACGGCTTTCGAGTTCACGCATGGGGCGTTGGGAGCGCAGAACGCGATCCTTGGCGGCGGGCGCTATGACGGGCTTTCCGAAGCGCTGGGAGGTCCGGCGGCTCCGGGGATTGGGTTTGCGATTGGGGAAGACCGGCTGGTGATGTCGCTGAAGGAGACGGCTGAGGGCGTACTGCCGACGCCGGATGTGTACGTGGCTCCTCTCGGTTCGGGAATGGACAGCGAGGCCGCGCGGTTGGCGCGCGAATTGCGGCGGCACGATCTGGTGGTCGAGTTGGGAGACGAAGCCTTCCGGCTGAAGAAGTCGTTTGAAGCGGCGTCCAAGGCGGGGGCGAAGTACATTCTTATCGTGGGTGAGAATGAAGTGAAGGCAGATGCGTTTGCGTTGAAGAACCTGGCAACCGGGGAGCAGGTTTCTGTGGCGCGGGGGGAACTCGCGAGTAGGATTCAAAAAGTGTGACGAACTGCGATTCGAACCGTCAAAGAAGAGGATAGAGCATGAACTGTCGTTTGGCTGTCTTTATTACTTTGTTTTGTTGCGCGGCGCCAGTGGTCGCATTCGGACAGGCGAACGCACCCGCTAAGCCTCTCAGCCCGCTGGAGCAGACGCTGATATCCGCGGAGAAGAGTTTTGTGGAGGCAGCGAAAAAACGGGATATCGCATTCTTCAAGCGCACCCTCACGGATGATTTTTCGTTCGTCCAGTTCGATGGGCAGCTGTATGACCGGCAGGACATGATCGACCAGTTCGGGGACGGCGGGATGGATTTGCAGCCCTACGACATGAAGGTGGTGGTGGCCGGTGAGGGCGTCGCGATTGTGACCTACAACGTGGTGCTGCGGGTTCCACCGTCGGAGGATCAGGGGCCTCCGCCGCGATACCAGCATTTCAGCACGGTATGGGTGAAGCAGGGAGACGCGTGGAAGATGAAGTTTCAGCAGATGACAGCGTCACATTGGGGTGACTGGTAGGGATTGCTGATTTCTGATTGTTGAAGGAAAACCGCGGGGAACGTGGTTGACCGCGTTCCCGGAGTAGGGCTAAGATGTCGCCGCCTCCAAAGGTGCCGTGCAATCAGCAAGCAACAATCCGCAATCGACAATAACTTAAGAGGCATGCGATGAAAACGATAGCAATGATTCTTGCGGCATGGCTGGTGTTGGCGGCGGCGGCGGCGGCGCAGATGGAGATGCCCAAGCCCGGGCCGGAGCACAAGAAGCTCGACATGTTTGTGGGATCGTGGACGCTGGATGGCGACACGAAAGCCAGTTCCATGGGTCCCGCAGGCAAGGTCACGGAGAGCGAGAAGTGCGAGTGGATGGAAGGAAGCTTCTACGTCGTCTGCCATACAGATTTCAAGACGACCATGGGCAACGGGTCGGGCATATCCGTGATGGGGTATTCCGCTGACGACAAGAGTTACACGTACCGCGAGTTCAACAGCTGGGGCGAGTTCACCGACTCCAAAGGCGCGGTGGATGCCGACACGTGGACCTGGACGAACGACGAGAAGATGGGCGCCATGACGATGAAGGGCCGTTTCACCATGAAGATCACTTCACCGACCTCGTACAACTTCTCGTTTGAAATGTCGGAGGACGGAACCAAGTGGACGACGGTGATGGACGGGAAGGCGACCAAGAAGTAACACCGTGACCGGCAGAGTGAAAGCTTCAGCCTGAGGGTTGGAGCTTTTTTATTGGGGAAGGTGAGAGCTGGCACGCAGGAGTGCAGGCACGCAGGAGTGCTGGCACGTCGAAGCGCTGGTCTCGATTCTGCTCTCGGAAATTTGGTGGCGCGACCGGCTGGTAGTACGATTGAGGCGGATGGTGTCATGAAAACAATCCAGTTTTTCTTGATTTTTGGGTGTGCGTTGATTCTCGGGGTGGGAGTGCTGAATGTTCCGGGGGAATTGTTGGCGCAGGAGGCGAAACCCCCAGGGTACGCCGCGAAGCCGGAGCCGGACGCGAAGAGTGGGCAGGCTTATTCGGGGATGTACATGTTTCTGAAAGAAGGAGAATTTGTGCAGGTGACGGTGGAGGAAGGGGGGCACGTCACCGGGTTCATCTCGCGATATGGCGATGGAGAGAGCGACAAGGGGGCGTTTCTGGATCAGTTTTTCAAAAGCGGCAAACTGGAAGGGAACAAGCTGAGTTTCACGACCGAAATTGTTCACGGGGTGGCCTTCGATTTTAAGGGGACGGTGGAGCGCGGCGAGGGGAAGAATCCGGGGGACGAGGCGTATTTCGTGCTCAAGGGCGCACTGACAGAGAGCGCGAGCGATGTGAACAAGAAAGTTACTTCGCACTCGCGAGACGTGATGTTTAAGAAGTTTCCGCAGGACGCCGCACCGGCGCCGGACGTGAGGAAGTAGCGAGTACCGAGAAAACCTCTCACGGAAGGGCGAAGAGCTTCCGACCACTCAAACTGGGCATTGAAACTGGGGCTATTGTCCGGCGCGGATCGGGGTGAGGTTCAGGCGGCCGGGAGCCTTCTTGCGAGCGCCTTCCGGGCCGTAGACCAGATCGGCGCTTCCGTCGGAATTGGAAGATGCTTCGGCCAAGGCCGCTGCCAGCGCGCGGTAGGAGCGGCTGATCTCCGGGCCATCCTGCAGGACCACGGGGGTGCCGTGATCGATGGAAGGTGAGATCAACTGAAACGCGTTGGGAACCTTCCACAAAACCTTGCAGTTGGTGACCTGCTCGACGTCTTCCTCGGTGAAGCCGGGAATCCTCTTGTAGCGATTCAAAACCATGCGCAGCCGGTCGCGGCCACTGCCTTCTTCGAGGAAGGCATGGATGCGTCCGGCGCTCCACAGCGAAACGACATCGGTTTGAGCCACTACGAGCACAGCGTTGGAGAGGTCCGAGAGCAGGCGTGTGGTGGGGTCTAAACGGCTGGAAGCGTCGACGACCACGAAGCGGTAGTGATTCACGAGGAGATCGAACAGGCGGGCTAGTTCGCCTGGCGTAGGTTCGTTTGGATAAGGTTGTTGCGGTCCCGCCAGAAGATGCAGGCCCTCCGCCGTCGGAGTCATCAGGCCGTCGAGCAATGAGACATCGAGGCGGTGGAGGTTCTGCAGGGCATCCAGCACGCCGAATTGAGGACGCAAGTTGAGATGCAGCGAGGCGTGCCCGATCGGAGCAAAGTCGACGAGAACCACATCGCCGTGAGACTGCTGGAGTGCCAAGGCGGTATTGACGGCGGTGGTGGTGCAGCCGGCGCCTCCCTTGGCGCTGAGGAAAGTAAATACCCGGGCTTTGCCCGCCCCTCCAAGAGTGCGCGTGCGCGAGGAACTGAAACGAGTGAGAGCTTCGAGCAGGGCTCCGGACCCGGCGGAATCATCGAGGTACTCGCCGGCACCGGCGCGCATGCTGGCGACAATATTCGCGGGATGCGTCATGTCGCCGTTGGCGAAGATGGCAATCTGCTGAGTGGTAGCGCGTATCAGTTCGATGGTGCGAATGGAACCCTGCGCGTCGTACGCGGGAATGTCCACTACCACGACTTCGGCGCGTGAATCCTGAAGCTGGCGGAGGATGGAATCGGTGGGGCCGGTGGGAAACCCGATATGGCTGAATACCGCCTGTCCCAGGCGCGTTGCTTCCAGACGATTCTGCAGCGCGGATAAGTGGTCCTGGTCCTCGGTCAGGAGGGCGACGGAAATCCCATGCATAACGCGGTTCTCGCTGATTTCTCTCGGTGTCTGCATGTTAGAAAGAGAACCCACTCTCCGCCAAGTGACCTAGGTAATACGCCACTATGGTGCCGACAGGCGGTCTGTGTGACCGCTCAGGTAACGCCACGGCGCGATGAACACCTGGGGGGAGAGTACACAACGTAGATAAACCCGTGGCTGCTCGGCCCTTCCTTACCAAGATATTGTAAGCCAGGAAGGGTGAGTTGAAAAGGCAGTGCTGGCGGGTTTTGCGAAAAAAAGCTCACCCATTAGGGCACGAGAGTCGGCCGAACAGTGCTGAAAAATTCAGGGTAGGGTGCCTCAGGGGCTAAAACCGGCTTTTCAGGACTCGATGGAGGGAAGGCGCACCATGGGATTCGGCTGGCGGGAGGACTAACCGAGAACCGGTCGCGCGGACGATGGGGACAGCGGCCGGTCGTCGTCGTTCTGTGAGTGAAGGGTCGAGACCCGCGGGAAGGTGGCGGAAGACTCCGAGGACTCCGGGAGATACTCGTAACCCTCGAGGCGAACCGCAACCCCGATTTTCAGTTCGGCCTGCGAAGGATCGGTTGTGGCCGACGGCCGGACTACCCGCAAAATTCGACCCCGGCAGCGTACAGGCATGCTCTCACCCAGAGTGATTTCTGAAGGCATCCTGAGGGTGAGTTCGATCTCGGAACCTTCGGTGAGCGGAGCGTTGGTGAAGAAGAAGACTCCGCGGGAGCTGAGGTCCTGGGTGAATCCGACGCCTTCCAGGGAGGTTTCGGCCTGACGAAGAGAGAGAGGAAGAAGGTATGGGAACCGCTGTCCGGCACGGCGTTCAACCTGAACTGGAGGAGTGGTCATGGTGGCGTCACTTCCTTTGCCGACTGGGGAGAGCAGGGGTTACTTTAGCGCACGGGGGGCGATAAGAGAAGTTCCAAGTTAGTTAAGTTTTTGTAAGGTCCCCAAACTACTCATGGGGCGGCACTTGTAGGGCATCGAGGAGAGTAGCGGTTGTCCGGCGAGGGCATATTCCGCTGTGGAAAATCCAAACGGGGTGCGAATCTGTCTACGGGCACTCTCCGATGTTCACGATATAGTGGTGCGGTAAGCGGTGCGGGATCATCGAAAGAATTGATCGTGGCTGAGTCGAAAATTCCCATCCCAGAAAATGCATCTACGAACGGCGGAGCAACGGCCCAGAGCGGCGGCCTGCGCTGGCAAGTGGTCGGACGGGCGCTGCGGCATCGCAACTTCCAGCTCTTCTTCAGCGGTCAACTGATCTCTCTGACCGGCACGTGGATGCAGACCGTGGCGCAGTCCTGGCTGGTCTACCGGCTGACGGGTTCGGGGTTAAAGCTGGGGGCGGTGGGGTTTGCCAGCCAGATTCCGGTGTTCTTATGCGCGCCCATTGGCGGGATTGTCGCCGATCGCAGCAACCGCAAGCATGTGGTCATTGGTACGCAGGTCGCGTCCATGCTGCTGGCATTTGTGCTGGCGGGGCTTACGCTATCGCACCGCGTGCAAGTGTGGCATGTATTCGTGCTGGCAGCGTTGTTAGGGGTGGTGAACGCATTCGATATCCCCGGGCGCCAGTCGTTCCTGGTCGACATGGTGGGCAAGGGAGATCTGATGAACGCCATCGCGCTGAACTCTTCCATGTTCAATGGAGCGCGCGTGATCGGACCGGCGGTGGCGGGCGTCCTGGTGGCGAGGCTGGGAGAGGGCTGGTGCTTTTTCGTGAACGGCGTGAGCTACATCGCGGTGATCGCCGGGCTGATGATGATGAACGTGCACGCGCCGGCACGGGTTTCGGCGAAGACGTCGCCCTGGGAGCACCTCGTCGAAGGGTTCCAGTTCGTGAACCGGACCGCGCCGATTCGGGCGCTGATGGTGCTGCTGGGTCTGGTGAGTGTGACGGGCATGCCGTACGTGGTGCTGATGCCGATTTTTGCCGACAAGATTTTGCACCGCGGCGGACAGGAACTGGCCTCCCTGATCGGATCGCACGATCTGGGGGCGGTCCGGCTTGGCATTCTGATGGGAGCAGCGGGCGTGGGAGCGTTGCTGGGTGCGCTCACCCTAGCCGTCCGCTCCGGTACCAAAGGCCTGGGTCGCTGGGTTGCCGTGTGCTGCGCAGGTTTTGGCGTGAGCCTGATGCTGTTCTCGTTTTCGAGATCGTTCTGGCTGTCGGTGCTGCTGCTGTTGCCGGTGGGATATTTCATCATGCTGCAGATGTCGTCGTCGAACACGCTGATCCAGGTGATGGTGCCCGATGCGCTGCGGGGGCGGGCGATGGCGGTGTATTCGATGATGTTCATGGGCATGGCGCCGGTGGGAGCGTTGCTCGGTGGGGCGCTGTCGGACCGGTTGGGCGCTCCGCTCACCGTGGCCATTGGCGGGTTTGCATCGGTGATGGGTGCGTGGTGGTTCGGCGCGCAGTTGCCGAAGATTCGGGCCGAAGCTCGGCAGTTGATCATCGCGCAGTCCATGGCGGGCGGGGAGCCGTCGGAGGAAATGACGGCGCCGGTGGCGGAGGAGTAGGAAGAAGATTTCGCGAGGGCAGCGGGAAAGGTCGGACCCTACTTGCGTAGCGCGCTGCGGCCGAGGGCGACCAGGAAGATTGCACTTTTTCCGCGAGCATGGGGTGAGAAGAAATTGATCACATCGTCGTCGTAAAAGGTGAGGCCGCTGGCACCGAGGCGTTGCGCGTAAGCGGCAAGATACAGTTTGCCGCCCAGAATGCCGGCTTCCAGTTGGACGGCACGGTATCCTCGGTTCCCGTAGCGTTCCAGGATTTTCTTCAAGTCGGCAAGGAAGAACACGTCGACGGCTGCGTCGGCGGGAATCTGTTGTTCGAGTCCGAGGTAGCCAGCCTTGTCGCGTAAGTCCCCGGCCTTCAGCAGTTCCAGAGCCTTCTGTTCCCAGTGATAGACGTAGGCTCCGGCGGCTAGCCCCTCCACGTTATTCACGATCAGATATAGATCATTGAGATGAGCTCCGACCGGATCGAGAAAGTCGGCGGGAATTCCTCGGGTGGCGCGATCCAGCAGGAGAGAAAGCTGCGACAGGGTGATGGACTGTTGCGAAAACTGGCGAGTGGAACCGCGGCGTGAGATCACTTGCTCGATGGTGTCTTGCGGAGTGTCGTCGGGCGGCTGCAGTGGCGTGGCAGTGCCTTTGAGCGGGGGAAATTCGTGCGACGGCGTCTGGCCTCGCCCGGCAGTGACTTCTCCGGCGGAATCGAGGGAAGAGGCTTCGTGCATTTTGCGCATCGCGGGATAGTCGACCTGCTCTTTGGAATAGGGGACGATGGGAAGGTCGAGAGGAGATATTTGGGGCGGGTTGGATGGCGTCGACTGTTGGTGCCCAACGGCGACTAGAGAGAATGTGACCTCGCGTTTTGTGTCCAGGCTGAGCAACGCATTGATTTGAGAGTCGATGAACCCGGTCACAATTTTGGCAGGGAGGTTCGAGGCTTCAGACATCGCCAAAAGATTGGCAAGGATAGTGCCGTTATCCCATCCGAAGTGGCGGTAGGTGCGGGAGCGGTATTTCCAGGCGTTGCGCCAGTAAGTACCGGTGCAAAGAATCGTGACCGGGGCATGAGCGATGGAGGAATCGCCGCCCGTGGCCTCGACGAGCGCCGGACGGAAATCCCCGGACCGGAGTTGGCGCAGGCCGAATTCGGCGGCGCCGAAATGATAGACGCCGGCCGCAAGTCCCGGAGAATCCTTGACGCCTGGAATATTTTCACCCGGCAGATCGGTGCAGACGACGTAAAGTTCGATTTCGTAAAGGGCGCCGGTGCACGCTGCGGCGCGAAAAAAAGTCTCCCCCTGCTCGTGTTTCTTGCTGCGAACGACCCCGGCGGAGAAGAACAGGAGTTGCGCGAGGGTTTGGAGACTGGGGATCGCCTCCGCTCGCGCCTGCACTGAGGGAGCCGCGATGACCGAAAGGGCGGCGCTGCCGGTTTCGTGAAAATCCCGGGGAAGGCGCATCACTTCGAGCGTGGGATAAATCTTGAACAGGAGCGGCTTGTTTTCCCAATCAAGGATGTGGGGACTGGTGCGCACGCTGAGGTGAGAATGCTTGGTGCCGCTGTGATACTGCCAGGCGGCGTCGAGATGACTGTTCTCGCTCAAACGAGGGCTCCTTCGGCAGGGTTAGCGATAAGCGCCGGGAGGGAGGCCGGTGATGCGGATCCCGGCGTGCCCTTTGTGACGGATGTTCATGCCGACCAGCAAGGCGGTAATCTGCTCGACGATGCGGGCGTTCTCGAGTTTGCCGCCGTCGAGGGCACGGACGCCGGGAATCTTGGCCGCCAGTTCGCGGGTGAGTTGGGCGGCGTCAGGATCATCGCTGCACACGATGACGTCGCAGTCGAGGGGGTCGTCCGTGGCGAGCAGGTCGGCGGAGACGTTGTGGAAGGCGGCGACCACGCTTACTTCTTTGGGCACGAGTTCGGCGGCCTGCTGCGCGGCAGAGCCTTGCCAAACGCCGAGAGTGCGCGAGGCGCGTCCGCCGACGCCGGCTGCGAGCGGTACCGTGGCGTCAATCAGGATGCTGCCTGCGGTCATGGCGGCCTTGAGTTCTTTGATAAGAGATGCCTGACCCTCGAAGGGAACGGTCAGCATCAGGATGTCGGCGGCGGCGCAGGCCGCGCTATTTTCCAGGCCGGAGACATTTGCCTGGCGGCCCACTCTTTGCCGGATGGCTGCGGCTGCTTGCTGTGCTCGCTGTTCGTCGCGCGACCCAATGATGATGGTTTCTCCAGCGCGTGCCCAGCGCAGGGCGAGTCCTATGCCCGCGGGGCCGGTGCCTCCGATGACGGCGATCGGGCGGGTTCCTGCCGGAGTCGAACTCATGCGAACTCAGCCTCTAGGGACTGTTCGGCTGTGTATGCTTCCAACGGAAGCTTGATGTTGATCCGTGAGTAAGTGGTGTTGCGCTCGGCGGGGATGCGGCCCATCGCCAGAATCAGTGATTGAAAGTCTTCCGGACTGGTGTACTGGCCCGCGGTGGCTCCGGCTTCCCGTGAGATATTCTCTTCCATCAGTGTGCCGCCGTAATCGTTGGCTCCCGCATGCAGGCAGAGTTGCGAGAGCCGGCGGTTCAACTTCACCCACGAAACTTGAATGTTGTCGATTGAGCCGGCGAGTAGCAGACGCGCCAGCGCATGTACTTTGAGATGCTCGGTGAGCGTGGGGCCGGTGCGCGCCAGGCCCTGATGGAAAAGCAACGTGTTCTGGTGGACGAAGCCTAAGGGGACGAACTCGGTGAAGCCTCCAGTGTCCGACTGAATCTCGCGCAGCAGAAGCATCTGGCGGACCCAGTGGTCGAGGGTTTCGGTGTGCCCGTACATGAGCGTCGAAGTCGTGCGGATGCCGCAGCGATGGGCGCTGCGGATGACTTCCACCCATTGCGCGGTGGACAGCTTATTGGCCGAGAGGATGTGGCGAATCTGGTCGTCGAGAATCTCTGCGGCGGTGCCAGGCAGCGTGCCCAGGCCGTTGTCGCGCAGCATGGATAGATAGTCGGGCAGCGGCATGCCGGTGAGTTCGACGCCGTAAACAATCTCCATCGGCGAAAAGGCGTGGATGTGCATGCGTGGTACGGCGTTCTTCACGGCGCGGAGAATGTCGCGGTAATGGAACTTCGGAAGATCGCGAGGCAAGCCGCCTTGAATGCAGACTTCAGTGGCGCCGAGTTGCCAGGCTTCCACTGCTCTTTGTGCCATCTGCTCGAGGGTGAGAAAGTAGGTGTCTGCCTCACGCGGGCCGCGGCTGAAGGCGCAGAACTTGCATCCCACGAAACAGATGTTGGTGAAATTGATGTTGCGGTTGACCACATAGGTGACGATGTTGCCGGCGAGTTCGGCACGCAGCAGGTTCGCAGCGACCAGCAGGCCGAGAAGGTCGTCGCCTTCGCAGTTGGCCAGGGCGTAGCACTCTTCCAGAGATAAGTCAGCGCCGTTTTGAGTCTCGAGGACTTTCTCCATCGACGAACGGAGGGCGGGAGTCAGGCGCGAAGCGATGTCAGACCAGTCCAGGGAAGGGAATGATTCCAGTTCCGACGGTGTGAGTTCGCGGGACATGTGGTTCCTCCGACCTCAGGGGCTAAAGCCCAAATCTTTAATCAGCGATCTTATCGCACCGCTGAAAGCGCTGCGCCACCCAAAACAACAACTCGTCAATTGTCCCAGACAGTCTACCGGAACAGGTCGGTGGATGCAGGGCGGAGCAGGTCACGGGCTCGGCCGGGGCCGGCGGCGTAGCGGAATCCGCGGATGATGCAGGCTGGAGCGCGGTTCAGTTTGCCGCAGACGAGTCCGGCGGCGCAGGCTAGTTCGTCGGCGACGGCCTCGACGCTGGCCTGAAGTTTATAGCCGTGGGGGTCGCGGCGGCCGCGGTCATCCCGTAGAGCCTTCATTCCGGCGATGCCGATGGCGAATTCCGTCAGGCCTTCGCGCCAGGGGCGGCCGAAACTATCGGTGATGATTACGGGGATGGCGAGGCCAGTGCGGCGTTTGAGGGCGCGGCGGAGGTTGGCGGCGGAGCGGTCTGGATCTTCTGGTAGCAACAGCGCGTGCCTGCCTCCGTTGACGTTGGAGACGTCGATACCGCTGTTGGCGCAGAGAAAGCCGTGGTGGGTCTCGGTGATGAGGACACCGTTCTTGCGGCGGATGACGGCGCGGCTCTCGCGCAAGGCGAGCTCGATGACTCGGGCGTCGAGGGCATATCGTTTCGCCCAGAGGAGGGATTCTTCCGAGGGCTCGATCGAAGCAAGATCGACCAGTCGGCCTTCGGACTTGGAAACGATTTTGTGTTTTACGACGAGGATGTCGCCGGATTGAAGGCGGAGGCGGCGTTGGCGCAGAGCCGTAAGCAGTTTGTTGGCGAGGGAGTCGCCAGGGTGGATTTCATCCGCGAGCGGGATGGGGATCAGGCGAAGTTCATCGGACGATACAGGCTTGAGTTTCTTTCGCCCCTCCGGGGCCGACGAACGGGCCGGCGACCCACGGCTGAAGTTTACCCTGAGCTCAGCCGAAGGGCCGTGGGCGGCATTCTTGTGCCGCTTCGCGGCTGATCCTTTCAAGCCTGCTTTGGACTTACTCATCAAAGCAATATTACTCGTCGTGCTCTTACCGGTTTCGTACATCGCCGCGACGCGGCTGGGCGGGCAAAGTGCCCGTCCCCACACCTTCCGTCCCCACACGAGTCGTGCTGGCGTATTGACGGGCCAGGCGCTGGGCGCGGGTTTCACCGGGGAGCGACAACAATTGTTCGAGGTCGGCGGGGTTGTCGACGTCAACCGCGATTCCAGCGAAGTTCAGCACGAGGCACGGCTTGCCGGTCGCTTGCGCGGCGGCGTGATGCGGCTTGAAGCTGTCGTTGCCAAAGCGGAGCGGGAATAGATTTGCGGGGCGGCGGAAGGCGGCATTGGTGCCGCGTCCGTCGGCGGCGGGGACCAGCAAAGTGCCTTCGATGGGAGCGTGCTTCAGAATTTCTTCCAGTTCCCACGACTCGATCAAAGGGATGTCGGCGGGGATCACCAGCGTGCTGTCGATGCCCCGCTCGACGCAGATGCGGGTGGCCATCTCGATAGCCCCGGTTTCTCCGGAATTGTCGGGGTCGGGGATGACTTCGAATTGATACTCAGCGGCGAGCTTCGCCGCGTAGGGGTCGCTGGTGACGAGTGCCACTGGCGGACGGTTCTTCCACGTGTGCAGAGCAGCGAGCACGTCATCGAGCATCGCCTGCGCCAGGGCGGTGCGGGACGGCTGATCGAGAACGGCCGCCAGCCGCTGCTTTGCCGAAGAGAGATTCTTTACGGGGACGAGAATCACGGTTGCCGGTCCAAACGCCGAAACGCTGCGCCGTGGTGCAGGGGTTCGTTGCCTGTGTCCGGGGCCATCGCAACGGCCGAGAGCGCTTCGCGCGCCAGGGCTGCCTTGTCCTCGGGGCTGCGCATGATGGTTTGCGTACACTGGACCCGCAGGCCGTTGGTGCGAAGCGCTTCGGCGACGCGGGCGTCACGGGAATCGCAGATCAGGACGTCGATAAAATCCTCGTAGGATTGCACCACGCCCGCAATCGAGCAGGGGAGACCCAGGGCGGACATCAGAATTCCTGCCGGACCTGCTACGGGAGCATTTCCGACGATGGGGCTGACCGCGGCAATTTTTCCGCGGGCGCGCAATAGAGCCTCTCGGATGCCGGGCACGGCTAGAATCGGACCGATGCTGGTGATGGGATTGCTCGGGGCGATCAGAACGGCGTCGGCGGAGACGATGGCGTCAATGACTCCGGGCGCGGGTTCGGCGTCGGAGGCTCCGGCGAAACGTACGGACTTCACCGGGTCCTGATACCAGCGCTGCACGAAATATTCTTCAAAACTCAGCTCCCCCACGGGCGTATCCACGCGGGTTTCGACGCGCGAATTGCTCATGGGGAGAATGCGCGCTTTGACTCCCAGTTTTTCCGAGATGACCACCGTGGCTTCGGAGAGTGTCTTGCCCTCTGCCAGCAGGCGCGAACGCAGCAGGTGCATGGCGAGGTCGCGGTCGCCGGTGTGGAACCAGGTGGGCTCGCCAAGTTGTCCCATGGCTTGCAGGCAGAGAAAGGTGTCGCCTTTCACGCCCCATCCGCGTTCACGACTGAGCATGCCGGACAGCACGTAGGTGATGGAGTCGATGTCGGGGGACACGTAGAGGCCCCACCACAGCAGATCATCGCCGGTATTCACCACCAGGGTGATCTCATCGGCGGGCATGACCTGGCGAAGGCCGTCCACGAACTTGGCGCCGCCGGTGCCGCCCGTGAGGACGCAGATCATGCCGCCCTCGTTGTTCTGGCGAGACCTTGATCATCAGAGGCTGCGCGTAATTTTTCGGACAATCGCCCGGGCCGGGCGGCCACGGTTGGCAGAAACTCTGGATACACCGGGAGACGCTGGCGCAAAGCGTATCCCTTGGCTTCGGTGCGCAGGCGCAGTTGCTCCAGGTGTGGCCAGGGCTTTTCTGGATTGATGTAGTCGGGCGTCAGCGGCGAAATTCCTCCCCAATCGTTGATGCCAGCATCCACCAAATCATCATAGTAAGGCGCGGAGAGATTGGGTGGGGCCTGAATATTGACGTTGGGTAGTAACAAGCGAGCTACCGCCACGGTGCGGAGCATCTCGCCGCGGGTAGGCTCGGGCCAGTTGGCCATGGGGATCGCGGGTTTGACCCGGAAGTTTTGTACGATGACTT
Source organism: Candidatus Sulfotelmatobacter sp. (assembly GCA_049792875.1). Classification (GTDB taxonomy): domain Bacteria; phylum Acidobacteriota; class Terriglobia; order Terriglobales; family Acidobacteriaceae; genus Sulfotelmatobacter. Next base: position 30,719 of record JBARBI010000050.1, on the reverse strand, counting down.
CCTGAATGTGGCCGTAGCGGTCGTGCAGATCGCGGATCGCGAGGAGGGTTTCGACGCGGTCTTCCGTGGATTCGCCGATTCCGATCAGCAAGCCGGTGGTGAAGGGAACGTTTTGTTTGCCGGCGTCCTCAATGGTGCGCAGGCGCTTGGCCGGGACTTTGTCGGGAGCGTTGTCGTGGGCCGCCCCGGGAGCCAGCAGGGCGGTGTTCGTGGTCTCGAGCATGAGGCCCATGCTGGGAGAGACGGCGGCCAGGCGGGCGATCCATTCGGCGCTGAGCAGGCCGGGGTTGGGGTGCGGGAGCAGGCTGGTCTCGCGCAGGACGAGTTCGCACATGGCTTCGAGATAATGCAGGGTGGACTTGTAGCCGAGATGGCGCAGCGTCTGGCGCATCGCGGGGAAAAGCAGTTCGGGCTTGTCGCCCAGACTGAAGAGGGCTTCGGTGCAGCCGAGTTTTTCGCCAGCGCGAGCGACTTCGAGGACTTCGTCCGGGGTCATGGTGTGGGCGCCGGGGTCGCCGGGATCGCGGCGGAAGGTGCAGTATCCGCAATAGTCGCGGCAGAGATTGGTCAGGGGCAGGAAGACTTTGCGCGAGTAAGTGATGACGCCGGGCTTGAAGCGCTCTTTGGCGGCGCGGGCGGCGGCCATGAGTTCGGGGAGATCGTCGTCAGAGCACCCAATCAGGTGCAGGGCATCTCCACGGGAAATGGGAGCCGCGGGCGCGATGGAGGTGACGGACACTTCCATCGAATGATACAACGTGTCGTGGTACTGTAGCGTTTCGTGTGAGATGGTTCGTGCGGATGGTTTGTGTGGGACCGGGTCTTTGACCCGGTCGCGGCGCGCAGCGCCGCCGGGGTGTGGCATGAAGCTTGATTTGTGGTTAGAAGAAATGCGGCCCTTACGGGCCGCGGCCGGGTCAAACACCCGGCCCCACACAGGACGACGAGCTTGAATTCTCTGGAATTTCGCAAGGCGATGGGATGCTTCGGCACCGGGGTGACGATCATCACTGTCGACCTCGAGGGCGAGGTGCACGGCATGACGGCCAACGCGTTCGCATCGGTGTCGCTCGATCCGCCGCTGGTGCTGGTCTGCGTCGATCACAGTACGCGCACTCACGCCCACCTCCACACCAAGAAACGATTCGGGGTCAATGTGTTGAGCGAAGATCAGCGGGCGATCTCGGAGTACTATGCGCGTGCGGAGCGCAGTCACGAGCACGCAGAGGCCGGAGCGAGTTTTGACCGGACCAAGCATGGGACTCCGATGCTGCACGGGGCGCTGGCGTACCTGGAGTGCCGGCTGCATTCAGCGGAAGAAGCCGGGGACCACACCATCTTCATTGCCCAGGTAGAGGATGTGGTGGTGCGGGAGGGTGAGCCGCTGCTGTTCTTCCGGGGGAAGTATCGGAAGGTGGGGGAGGAAATGGGGAAGTAGCGCGATGTGACTTTTGGGGCCGTCGAACATCTAACGATCGAGGAAACTATCATCGAAATGGAGTGCGATCATGGCTGAGAAAATGGCTGAGAAGGTTGTGAAGACTGAAGCCGACTGGAAGCAGAAGCTGACGCCGGAACAATATCACGTGACGCGCGAGGCGGGCACGGAGTGTGCATTTACCGGGAAGTACTGGAACACGAAAGAGCCCGGGATGTATCACTGCGTATGCTGCGGGTCGCCGCTGTTCGATTCGCAGACGAAGTTTAATTCGGGAACGGGCTGGCCGAGCTTCACCAAGCCCGCCGAGGGCGGAGGCGTGGTCGAGCACAAGGATTCAAACTATGGCATGGTGCGGACCGAAGTCCGTTGCGCCACTTGTGACGCGCACCTGGGGCATGTGTTTGACGACGGTCCGGCGCCGACCGGGCTCCGGTATTGCATGAATTCGGCGGCACTGGATTTGCGGCCGGCGGAGAAGAAGTAAGAAGTAAGAAGTAAAGATTCGGCCTTTCAGGTTTTCACCCGGCCGACATTCCGTAAGTCGTTGACTCTTCGTGGACGTGATTGAAAAGTCGTAGAACGGCCCTGGCAAGCTGCAGGGCCTTTCTTTTTGCTGCGGCCGATGAATTCCTCGTCCGGAGAGGCGATCGTCGCAGCAAGGGCAATTTCCGGGCCCGCAAAGGGCATCCTGCGAGGTAATCAGCGGGCTGTTCGGAGGGCCCGATTGGGTACGACATTAATACGTACCGTAATGTACGTACAAATGACGTAACTGCCGAACCGTGAACAGCTTAAAGGTCGAAAGATAGAAAGGGGCACGCCTGAGCGTGCCCCTTTTCTTACCCCAGACGTCTGTCTTGCCAGAATTACGCGCTGGCGGTGGCCGTCAGGGCCTTGGGAGCCTCGGCGGACTTGGACTGATTCTGCTGGTTCTGTTTGCCTTCGCTGCGGACCTGAATTCCGCCCTTGAGCGCGGCGCCATCTTCGACGCTGATGCGCACGGTGGAAATGTCTCCGCTGACCGAACCTTCGGCGCGGATATCGACGCGGTCGCTGCACTCGATGTTGCCGGTTACTTTGCCCATGACCACAACTTCGCGGGCCTGAATGCTGGCGTCCACCTTGCCGTTGCGGCCGATGGTGACTCGACTGTCGGGCATGGTGATCTTGCCTTCGATGCGGCCGTCGATGTAGAGGGCTTCGGAGCCGCTGATTTCGCCCTTGATGACGAGCGTGCGGCCAATCGTGGCCTGATCGATGGGAGCTGTGACGGTCTTAACGGGATTGAAAGCGTTGGGGTTGGAAGCCGGCAAGCCCGACTTCTGATTGAATGAGTTCTCCGACGATTGAAGCATGCGACCTTCCTTGGGTCCCCGCGCGGCGGCGCGCCTTGGCGCCCGACACTTTGTCCATGCGGTTGGTCTTGAAATTTGTGGCCTGCGGCGGTTGCTGGCCACTTGGCCAACCTGAATATCGCACAGGGGTAAGTAAGAGAGAGAGATTACGGAAGATGCTGTACGGGTGCGGAGCTGTTTTGGGAGTTGGACCAACTGCATTCCAAACGCTCTTCTTGTCATCCTGAGCGAAGCGAAGGACCCATGCACACTCCGGCGCTTGCATGGGTCTTTCCCTTCGCTCAGGATGACAGTCCATGTTTACGTCACAAATCAATGGGATACAGCTCTAGTTGGAATTGGATAACTCCTCGGAGAGTTCCTCCCACTGTTTGATCAGCCCCGCATGGTTGGCTTTGTGTTGCCCGAGTTCCTGCGACTGGCGCTGGCTTTCGTCGGCACTGACGAAATTCTGCAGCGCGGTTTCCAGGTGCGCGATGAGCGCTTCGGTCCGGCTGATTTCTTCCTCCAGATCGTGGACGCGGTCCTCCATTTGCTTGCGTTTGATGGGATTCAGGCGCTTCTTGGATGCCTCGGCTGCCCCGCTATTATTTCCGTTCGTTGGACTCGACGCAGGCTGTGTCCCACTTCTCGCAACGGACGCGAGAAGTGGGGCACCGGACGATTCCGATTTTGCTTTGCTCACTCCGGGAACATCATCCAGCGTGGGAGCGACGTGCTGGCCGCCCTGTTTGCGCCAGAGATAGTCTTCGTAGTTGCCGGGAAAGACTTCGACCTTGCCGTTGCCGACCTCGAAGACGCGTGTGGCCAGCTTGTCGATGAAGTAGCGGTCGTGCGAGACGAAGACGACCGTGCCGGTGTATTTCACTAGCGCATCGAGGAGTACGTCTTTGGCGCGCAGGTCGAGGTGGTTCGTCGGTTCGTCGAGCAGCAGGAAGTTTGCAGGGTGCAGCAGCAGGCGCAGCAGGGCATAGCGGCCGCGCTCGCCGCCGGAGAGAACGCCGATCTTCTTGAACACGTCTTCGTCAGAAAACAGGAAGCAACCAAGCAGGCTGCGCAGTTCAGTCTCCCCGGAGGCGGGCGACGCATCGCCGAGGTCATCGAGGATCCGGGCGTCGGGATCGAGTTCCTTGTACTGGTCCTGTGCGAAGTAATCGGCTTCTACGTTGTGACCGAGGCGGTATTCGCCGTGTGTGACCTTTTCCGTTCCGGCGAGCAGCTTGATCAGCGTGGATTTGCCGGCGCCGTTCACGCCGACTAAAGCGATGCGGTCTCCGCGCTCGATCATGAAGTCGACGTTGCGGAATACCTCTTTATCCACGCTGCCATTTTTTCCCGGATAGGTTTTGGCGACGCCTTCGAACTCGGCGACGATGCGTCCGCTGGGTTTGGGCTGCGGGAAAGAAAAGTGGATCGTCTTTTCCTCTGGCGGAATCTCGATGCGCTCGATCTTTTCCAGTTCCTTGATGCGGCTCTGTACCTGCTTGGCCTTGGTGGCCTGGTAGCGGAAGCGGTTGATGAAGACTTCGAGTTGCTCGATGCGCTCGCGCTGGTTGCGGTAAGCGGCTGTCAGTTGCTCGTTGCGCTGCGTCTTCTGGGCCAGAAACTTGTCGTAGTTTCCGGTGTAGAACCAGAAGCGCTTATTCCAGATTTCGGCGATTTTGCTGACCGTGACGTCGAGAAAGTAGCGGTCGTGCGAGATCAGCACGACGGCGTGCGGGTAGTTCTGCAAATATTCTTCCAGCCAGTTGCGGGCTTCAAGATCGAGATGGTTGGTGGGCTCGTCGAGCAATAGGAGGTTGGGTTGTTGAAGAAGGAGCTTGGCAAGGGCGAGGCGCATCTGCCATCCGCCGGAAAATTCGTCGGTGAGGCGCGGCCAGTCTTCTTTGGTGAAGCCGAGGCCCATCAGCACTCGTCCCACTTCGGCTTCGATCGAATAGCCATTGCGGGTGCGGAACTCGTGTTCGACGCGGTGGTAGCGGTCGGCGACGGCAGAGTACTCAGGACTGGTGTGGTCGAGTTCCGCCATGCTGTGGGTCAGAGATTCCAGCTCCGTTTCCATCGCCCGCAGGTCGTCGAAGACCGACATGCATTCGGCGAAGACGCTGCGGCCGGAAAGCGTGAGGCCATCCTGGGGGAGATATCCGGCAGACGTGCCTTTGGCAATAACGAGGCTGCCGTAGTCGAACGTGTCCATGCCCGCGAGAACCTTCATCAGCGTGGACTTGCCGGTGCCGTTGCCGCCGACCAAGCCGATGCGGTCATGCGGCGTGATGAGCCAGTCGGCGTTTTCGAAGAGGAGTTTGTGGCCGAAGCGTTTTCCGGCGCCGGAAAGCTGAATCATGGGCTGGAGTTATCGTCTCATAAAACCCTTGTAGCGCGTACCGGGAGAGTACCGTAGCGACGTCTTGAATTGTGGGTGGCGCAGCGCTCTAGCGCTGCGATAACGCCGCTTCTCCTCTCGTGGGCTGTAGCCCCGGAGGCGATGAGCATTCCTCGCTCGAATGCAGCTGATTCCGCCTCAGGCGCTAAAGCATGGAATGATGAGAACATCTATCGCAGCGCTGAAAGCGCTGCGCCACCCAAAATCGAGTTTTCGGCAAACTGTTTAGTCTGACTTTTACGGCCAGACTACGTTGGCGATGGGATCTTTGGCGGGACGGGCGTTGCGGGGGCCGGGATAGGCTCCCCAGAGTTCGCTGTGATACTGGATGCGTTCGAGGGCGCGGTCGATTACGGCTTCGAGTTCCCGGAAATATTTCACTTCGCGGCCCTTGGCGAGACGGCGCTTGGCTTCTTCCGGGCTCACCCAGGTGGGGCGGCGATTGCCCTCGTCGGGGCGGCGCATCTGGTGGATTTCCATCAGGAAGGCTTTGACTACGAATTCCTGCAGGCCTCCGGTTTGCCAGAATACCCCTTTGGAATGCAGGTAGAGATGAAAGTGCCGCGGCTCGATGGTGCCGAGGGCGCCGGCTTCCTCGGCGGCTTCGCGCTCGGCGGCCTGGCTGTGCGACAGGCGCGGGTCAGTGGATCCCTTGGGGAAGGTCCACTTGTTACCGCCGTTGGTATTAACCAGAAGGAACTCAATGGCCGTGCCGCGCCTGCGATAACAGATCGCAGCCACCTGAAGCGGCAAGGATTTCGCGACGCGGGCTGAACCCATGAGCGCCCTCCTATGATTTAGGCTAACTGCAAGATATTTCACCAGTGTTAAAGTGCAACAAAAATTGTGCACCGGAGAGGGTTACGAAAGGGTTACGTACCCCTTTTGCAAAGGTGACCTAAACCGGCGCCTTTCCCATTGTCATCCTGAGCAAAGCGAAGGACCCCTGTACTTTGTGTGGAGCACCTCGCTGCAAGCAAGTACATGGGTCCTTCGCTTTGCTCAGGATGACAGCGCACCCACATTACAGGCCTCGCCCATAAACGGGAATGGCCGCTCCGGTTACGTCCTTTCCCTCGTCCCCGGCGAGCCACAGGATCAGGCTAGCGACGGATGCGGGCTGCACCCACTGGGACGTGTCCGCGCCTTGCATGGCTTTGCGGTTGGCGGGAGTGTCCATGGTGCCGGGCAGAATTACGTTCGCGGTGATGCCGGCGTCCTTGTTTTCGACTGCGACGGTGCGGACGAGCGAGACTAGCGCCGCCTTGGAGGCGCTGTAGGCGCCGACCGTCGCGCCGGGACTCTCGGCGGCACGGCTGCCGATGGCGATGATGCGTCCGGCTCCCGTCCTGCGCATGTGCGGAAGGACGGCCCGCAGGATGTGGAACGCGCTGTTCAGGTTCATATCGAACATGCGCTGGAAAGTAGCCTCGTCGGTGTCGGCGACAGTTTGACCTCCAGCGAAGCCGCCGACCAGGTGGGCGAGGACATCGACTTTCCCGCAACGCGCGATGACCGTGTCGGCTGCTTTCTTCGCGGCGTCGAGACTGTCGAGCGCGGCGGGGAGCGCGGTGAAGTTCGGATGGTCGAAGTCGGAGGGCTGGATTCTCGGTGCGAGGCCGACTACGGCGAAACCGGCGTCCAGCAAGGCTTTCGTAACGTGGGTTCCGAGGCCGCCGTTGGCTCCGGTGACGAGAGCAAGCTTTTCAGGCATGAGGGTTAACTCCCCAACTGGAATTCATCATAAATCCCTCGCCCATAGGGTGGTTGGTGAAATCGTAGGTTAGCGGTTTCAACTGTACTGGATGATGCGCCAGGGACGGGATAACGAACAGTTGAAAAAGTTCGGTTCGCACGCGGGACAGCCCGGACCTCGCCATGGCCGGTTCGAGGACGAGTACGGCACAAAGGTAACCAAACATCGGTGATTTGTGCTTCTCACCAGGACACGAGAAGCTGGATCTCGACTGAGTCCCGCCTCCCCTGAGAACGCGATAAGCATTTCTAAATCCCCCTTTAAGTTTTGCATGGCAGTTAACGCTTTAGTGGAGAACACAACTCTATGCCGTCTACTGAACGCCAGAAAATGAGTCCAGCACGATTGTTTTCGATTTCTCTGATTCTTCTTTGTGCGACTATCTCTTCGCCTTCAGGAGCAGTCGGCCAGACCATTAGTGTCGCGGCTGTGGGGCCGACCCGGGTGGACTTCGGCCCACAGGTTTCAGCTACGACCAGCGAAAGGCGATTGATCATACTGGCCAATGCCGGATCGGATGCTTTGCCTATCGCACTAATTACCAAAAGGGGTGATTTTGCGGTCGCGCACGATTGCCCCGGTCTGCTTCCGGCCGGAGAAGAATGCAGGATATGGGTGTCATTTAAGCCTTCAGGAGAGGGAGTTCGTGAGGGTCAGCTGACCATCACTGACGAGGCCGGCACTCAGAGAGTCGCCTTGCTCGGGACGGGAACGCCTGTGCTTGAAGCATCACAAAAATGATTGTTGACGTAACGCGGTGATTTCACCACCCAGCCTGCGCGATTCCAGAGGCTGCCTTCATGAGTTGGGCGCTCCTCACGCCAAATTCCGCTGCAGCGTATCCCGCCCAAGTTCATTTTCCCAGCGCGCGACCACCAGCGTGGCGACTCCGTTGCCGATCATATTGACCAGGGCGCGGAACATGCTCATGAAGCGATCGATGCCGAGAATCAGCGCCATGCCCGCGACGGGGATGGCGGGGATCACGCTCAAGGTTGCGACCAGCGCGATGAAGGACGCGCCCTGCACTCCGCTTGCGCCCTTCGAAGTGAGGACTGCGACTGAAAAAATCGTCAGCTGCTGCAACCAAGTTAAATGCGTGTTGGTAGCTTGCGCCACGAATAGCGCAGCCAGTGTCATGTAGAGGCTGCTGCCGTCGGTGTTGAAGGTGTATCCGGTGGGCACGACCAGGCCGACCAGTGAGCGGGAGCAGCCAAGTTCTTCGAGTTTCTCCATGAGCGTGGGGATGGCGGTTTCGGACGAACTGGTGGCCAGTACGAGAAGGATTTCTTCCTTGATGCGAAGCAGAAATTTCAGCAGGCTGAATCCCGCGAGCCACGCGACTGCGCCGAAAACGATAAAGACGAACAGAATGGAGGTGACCCAGAACGACGCGATCAGCCGGAGCAGCGGGCCCAGGGACGCTAAGCCGTATTTGCCGACGGTGAAGGCCATGGCACCAAATGCCCCGATGGGCGCGAGTCGCATGACGATGTTGACCATGCGAAAGACGACCTTGGTCAGAGACTCCAGCAAGATGACGAGCGGCTTAGCGTGCGCGCCTGCCGCCGACATGGCGAAGCCGAACAGGATCGAAACGAAGACCACTTCCAGGATGTCGCCTTTGGCGAAGGCATCGACGATGGTTGTCGGGATGATATGCATCAGGAAGTCGGTGACGGTCTGAGCCTTGGCTTGCCCCGCGTAATCGGCGACCGCGCGGGTGTCGAGTGTGGTGGGGTCGACGTTGAAGCCGCTGCCGGGGTGCACGACGTTGCCGACAAGAAAGCCGACGACCAGCGCGAGAGTCGAGACGACCTCAAAATAAAGAAGAGCTTTGCCGCCGACGCGGCCGACTTTGCGCAGATCCCGCATGCCGGCAATCCCCGTTACCACCGTGCAGAAGATCATCACTGTGATGATCATGGTGATCACGCGGATGAAGGCATCTCCCAGGGGCTTCATGGCGACCGCGCGGGCGGGGCTGAGATAGCCGAGGAGGACCGCGACCACGATGGCGATGCTCACCTGCACCCAGAGCGAGGTGTAAAAGCGCTTGGGGCGCGGGGCGGGAGCGTCGGGTTGGGGAGTTGAAGTCGCCATCTGTCGGTCTTTCCTTGCGATTGAAGAAATCAGGCCCCTCTTTGGAGTCGCTGGGCTTCGCCCCTTCGGCTCGCTCAGGGCAGGTTTCGGCGGGCGGACGAATGCGTCCGCCGCTACGTGAGCATCGCTAGTTCGCGGGAGGCTCCAACATTTTCACCAGCCAGGGGATGATTACTTCTTTGAATATCTTCGGATCGGGCCACACCCCCACCTGCCTGCCCAAATGGCTGCCGTGTGGGTTGATCCAAGCTTCTTTTGGCACGTCGCCTTTGCTCAACAGCAAATATTCATCTTCGATGGGGACCTGCGTGTCGAGCACACCCGCGAGGATGAGCATGGGCGCCATCGGCTTTCCGAGAAGGCCCTGGTGGACCAGAGATATCTTCGGCAAGAACTCTGCCATCTCATCGAGAGTGCGGACGCCTTCGAGAATATTCATGAGCGCGGGCACCTGATCAAAAAGATATTCGCGGTTGCCCAGCAGATGGTTCATCAGAAATTCTTTCTGGAAGAACAGGTTGACCGGAGGCGATTGCGCGCTGCAGCCACGCAGGCGAGCGCGTTCGACGATGGCCATCTTGGTGGCCCAGTACGCGCCCCAACTCACACCGTGCAGGGCGATGCGGTTCTTGTCGATCTCCGGGCGGGACTGCGCGTAGTCAATGACTTTCGAGAGCATGCGCTCGGAAGTTTCGCTGACCTTGATGGGGGCCTGGCCGGTGCCGGGGCCGTCAACCGCGAGGTATCCAATACCGAAGGGAAGGATCGCGCTGAAGCTTTCGGTCAGATCTTCTTTGCGGCTATCGAGGCCGTTGACCGCGATTACGAGCGGCACCGGGCCCTTGGCATTTTTCGGCAGGCGCAGGTAGCCGATGATCTCTTTACCTTCGAACGGAATGCGCACCACTTCCATGGGCGGATCGAAAAACTTTGCGTGCGCCAGGAATGCTTCGAGGGCCTTTTCGTAGGAGCGCTGCTTGCCGGGAGACGCGGGAATCGGCCAGCGTCCGAAGGAATAGATGCGCCAGGCGCGAATATAATCAGCATTGGCCTTGGTGGGATCGGTCTTCTCCAGCGACTGCGCGTCGTTGAAGTAGCGATCGCCGACGCGCATGAATCCGGAGGCCCACTCGTCTTTGTCCGAGGTGTGGATGGTCACGAAGGCTTCCTTGACATCCGCGGGATCAAGACCAATCAGCGGGTACTGTCCGACTTCGGCGCGGTGAACAGCCTCAATCTTGATTTCATCAATGGTGCGTTCGCGGTGTTCCGGAGCAGGAGTCTGTGCGGACGCTACGACCGCGCCAGCCAGGAATAGCGGTAGGAGTGCGAGTGGAGTTCGGTTCCGCATGATGCGTGATCCCATATTTCCTGGCCCGCCGTGGGCGAGCGAAGTCTATAAAAAAAGGCCGGACGGAATTGGTCCGGCCCTGAAAGTTGCTGCCGTCGATCGAACTAGAAAATGAACTTCGCGGCCAACTGAATGGCGCGGCTGCCCCCCGACCCGATGACGGGATTGGCGGCCGCTACGTCGGGCGTGGCGCATCCGCAACCGAACGGCTGCACCGAAGGATCGTTCAGGCCGAACCCGTTCTGCCCGCCGTACGGATTGGCAAAGTTCGGATGGTTGAACATGTTGAAGAACTCAGCGCGGAATTGCAGCCGCATGACTTCTCCGAAATGGAAATTCTTGGCGACAGAGAGATCGAGATTTTTGAAGCCGGTGTCAGGGAAGATGTTCCGGCTCATGTTTCCAAACTGGCCCAGCGGAGGGGGAAGCATGACGGAACCGCCGTTGGCGTAGCAGCCATACAGATTCAAGGAGGCCGTCGAGGCGCCGGCCGAACCTCCATCCACCGCCAGTGCCTGCGCCGCGCACGACGAGTTCGTTGCGCCGGAGAAGTACGGGATCCCAACCCCTCGCCCAGACTTGAAGTCGGAGGGTTTGCCGTAGAAGCTCCAGCGAATCGGAGTGTTGGCAGGTGGGCTGACAGGCAACGGGCCAATGCCGGCTGCGTCTGTTCCTTCGTCCATTGGGCCCCAGTACTGCGGGCTTTCCAGCGTGGCAATGGCGTTGACTTCCCACCCTTCCGCCATCTGGCCGTAACCCTTACGTCCGGGAATGGCGTAGGTGAATGACACGGTCAGCCGGTGGCGAATATCGAAGTCGCTATTGGCGTACTCGTTGACGACGCTGTGAGCGTTCTGCGGCAATCCAGAGCCATACCCGAAGTCCCAATTTGCGCTCACATCATCGAGCGCGTGCGAGTAGGTGTAACCCGCCACCATGCTCAGGCCATGGTAGTTGCGCGCGTTCAGCGTAACCTGCAGTCCGCTGTAGTTCGAGCGGTAGACGTTTCCCATCTGGAAGATGTTGGCCAGGTAGGGGAACTTCGAGTAGAAGGGCTGGTTGGTCTGCTCGCCATTGTTGTTGTCCACCACGCAGTTATCGTAGGCCGGCGCGCTGGCCAGGCATAGAGTGAGCTCACCGCCGGGGCCACCTCCCCATCCCGACCCAACCGGCGGCTGGTTAATATCCCGAATGCCCACCAAATTGCTGCCGTGATTGCCCACGTAGGCGACTTCCATCGACAGGTTGGGAGTGAAGGCATGCTGGAGGTTCACGTTCCAGTTCCACACATATGGTGAGGTCAGGCCCCGGTCCACAGTCATGATCGGGCACGGACTCAGGAAGCAATTGACCGTGCTGCCGCCGTAAAGTGGCGGGTTCGCGGCGTCCCAGGTAGTGGGGTAGTTCAAGAAATTCTTTACGGTGACGTTGCCGGTTGTGATTCCGCCCACCACCGAAACGTTTCCCGCGCCGTCGATGGGGGCTCCCGTGGGAACGCTGCCCGGACCGAAAGCGTTGTTGAAGGCGATGAACGACTGCCAGTTCACGGCTTCGTAGATCAGCCCAAAGCCGCCGCGCAACACGGTCCGCCCGTTACCGCCCATATCCCACGCGAAGCCCGCACGGGGGCCGAAGTTATTGTGATCGGGGTTGTAGAGGCTGCTGATGCCATGTCCCACCTGTACCATGCCCACGTTTGGATCAAAATTTCCCAGCAGATTGTGGGCTTCCTGGGGAACACTGTTGAACTCGTAGCGAACGCCGAAGTTGAAGGTCACATTCCTTGAGACCCGCCAGTCATCCTGGAAGAACAGACCGTACGCCCAGTTGTGGAGTTGCAGTGACGGATTTCCCACCTCTACCGTCGACTTGAACGGTGCGCCGCCAAAGAAATCTTCGAGCTGGCTCGACGCCGGAGGGGCATTGGCGGGAGGGGGGCCGGGACTCACCACCCCGCCCAGGAAAGTGATGCTGCCTCGAGCATTGCCGTAGGCGGCATTATTCACGTTGTTGCGACGGAGGTCGCCGCCGAACTTCATTGCGTGCTTGCCGGTCGTGTATGAGATGTGATCCACGAACTGCACGATCGCGTCGGCTCCCTGGAACTTCGGCCACTTAAAGCCGCCCAGACCGGGGAAGAAGTAGCCGCCAAAACCGATCCGCGGCAGGCCGCCGGTAAAGGGGCCGCTCACCCCAGTGTTCAGACCGTAGGACGAAGCCGGTGTGTTGAGATCCCCTGGCAACGTGGGCTGATACAGCCGGTTATAACCAAATCGCGCTTCGTTCACCCAACGTGCGCTGGGAGTATAGATCCAGCTGCCGCCTGCCACCTGGGCGCGGGTGTGAATGTCGGAGAGCCATTTCTGCTGCAACTCGGGGAAATCCTCCACGGTCCCTGTGTTGTTCCCGTAGAAATACATGCCGCTGATGCTGTTGCGGTCGTTCCAGTGGTAATCCACTTTTCCGAGCCCGTTGTTGATGTTCACAACGTTGTTGAATCCGTTGGTGATGTTGATGCCCTGAGCATTGTTCGTGGGAAATCCTGTGCCGTTGCACGTTGTAGTGGCGCCTGAAACCGCGCATCCTGCAATTTGCAGGCTCGTGGGGCTGACGATCACACCGGCAGGTGCCAGCTGCAGATCGTTAATCGCATCGGGAATGCTGTCGGCGCAGTCGCCCAAGAAACCGAACGAACACGTCCCGTTCGCCGCCATGTGCACCATCGACGGACTCGTGACTCCGCCGAACGAGTTTCCAACGTTGTACCGCTGCCCTTCATAAGCGCCAAAGAAAAAGGCTTTGTCCTTCACGATGGGGCCGCCAACACTACCGCCGAACTGCTCCATCGTGCGCGGCAGTTTGGGACTGGGAATTGCATTGAAGTAATTCCGCGCATCCATGGCTCCCTCCCGCCCAAACATAAAGGCCGTGCCGTGAATGCTGTTGGTGCCAGACTTAAGGCCCACATTCACCACCGCCCCCGGTTTCGATCCGTATTCGGCTGGCGGGCTTTGCACCACGTTGAATTCCTGAATGGCGTCAATCGGAAGAATGGTCGCGGAGTCTCCGGCGATGCCGGCCCCGTTCACGATGGCTTGGCCGGAGTAAGGCTCGCTATTGAACAAGCCCTCGATGTAGTAAGCCTGATCTTCGGCGCGCAGGCCGTTGGAGCTGGTCGTAGAAAACCCGCCGCCCGGGTAACGCATCACGCCGGGGCGCAGTTGCAGCAGGTTCTCATAGTTGCGGCCGTTCAGCGGCAGGTCGTTGATCTCCTGGTTGCTGAGGGTGCCCCCCAAGGTGGAAGTAGTCGTATTGACCAGGGGAACGTCTTCTTGCACGACCACCACTTCCGATACCTGCCCGGGTTGCAGGGCGAAATCGGCACGTACGTCGGTGGCAACTTCAATGACAACGCTCGGACGCTCGGTGGCCTTGAATCCCTTGGCTTCCACGTGAATCTTGTAGGTCCCGGGCTGCAGGTCGGGCGCTGAATAGGCCCCGGATTCGTCGGTGGTCAGAGTTCGGGAGGTGCCGCGCTGGATATCGGTGATCACCACCCTGGCGCCAGCAACTGCTGCGCCGCTCTGGTCGGTCACGATCCCGAGGACGCGTCCCGTAGTGGACTGAGCCAATGCAGGAAGAGAGCACAAGAGCAGCGTGAAGGTAGCGAACAACAACCGGAAAGCTGCAGTCATCCGTCCTTCGTGGGACGCGGCGGCGCTGACAGGGCGCGATAGCATAGGAACCCCTCCGTTATTCTGGTCCGACAGCCATACCACTATCGGAGAAACAGTGTCAAGCAAATTCATTTCTTGGGATGGAAACCAGGTAGCAGCCTATACCGGACCGGTGGCGCTCGGAAAGTCCACAAAAGGGAACCTGAATTTTGGACCTACGATTTTTCAGGGACTTGCATCGTGAGGGTCCACTGTAGTAGGATTCGATTGGTCCTACCACCATACATGTATACCAAGACCTTGCCTGCACTTCAACAAACGCGCCAACACCCTGTGGATATGCGGTATAGTAGCCGGACCATAGCCAGACCGCCAGCTGGCGGCGCGTCGCTCGGTCGAGGGGGCAGGGCAGTGTACAAGCTAGTTCGGACGTCACGACTCTATGAGCAAATCGTTCAGCAGATTGAAGAATCCATCGTCAAGGGCGATCTGAAGGCGGGAGATCAACTCCCAGCAGAACGCGAATTGGCCCAGCGTTTTGGCGTAAGCCGCACCGCGGTGCGCGAGGCAGTGAAGGCGCTGCGTGAAAAAGGTCTGGTGGAAGCATACTCGGGCCGGGGCACGTTCATTACGGACGGCACCACGCAGGCAGTGCGCCAGTCGCTGGACCTGATGGTGAAGATTGGTCAACCGGAAGGCTCGACTCATCTGGCGGAGGTGCGAGCAATTCTCGAGCCGGAGATCGCCGCGCTCGCGGCGGTGCGCATCCAGGAACCGGAACTGGCGACCATGCGTGAGGCGGTGGTCGCGATGGACCGCGCCGGGAAGGACCCGGAAATCTACATCGAGGCGGATCTGGATTTTCATTTGGCATTAGCGGAGGGCGCGGCTAACCCGCTCATCCTTTCTCTGCTCGATTCCATCGTGGGGCTCCTCCGGGAGCAGCGGCTGCGCATCTTCCGAGTTTCCGGCGGACCGGAACGCGGCCAGGTTCATCACAAGCGAATTCTGGACGCGGTTGAGCGGCACGATGCCGAGAAGGCCCGCGAGACCATGCGCGCGCACCTGTCGCAGGTGAGCGACGACAGTCAGGCGCCTGCGGCAAAACGCGCTCCCAGCAAGCCCAGAGCACAATAAAGGTTCTTGCAAAAAGATCGGGAGGCGGCAACGGATGGCGAAAGTAGGATTCATCGGCTTGGGAGTAATGGGCAGCCAGATGGTGAATCGGCTGCTCAGTAAAGGTCACACGGTGACCGGCTACAACCGCACGCGCACGAAGGCGCAGTGGCTGGTAGAGAAGGGCATGCAGTGGGCCGACTCTCCGCGAGCCGTGGCCAGCGCGTCAGATTACACGTTTGCGATGGTGACCAACGCTGCGGCGATTGCATCCATCACGGAAGGCGCGGATGGAATGCTGGCCGGGTTGGGTGCCGGCAAGATCTTCATCGATATGAGCACGGTGAGTCCGACCGTGAGCCGCGCCCTGGCCGCGAAAGTGCGCGCTTTGGGCGCCGATATGGTTGACTCGCCGGTATCGGGCAGCGTGATCACTCTGCAGGAGGGAAAGCTGTCGGTCATGGTCGGCGGACGGAAGGACACGTTCGAAAAGATCAAGCCGCTGTTGCTCGACATTGGCCCGAAAGTCAGTTACGTGGGCGACAACGGCCTGGCGCTCTCCATGAAGATCGCGATCAATCTGAGTCTTGCTGTGCAGATGCTGGCCTTTTCCGAAGGCGTGCTGCTGGCGGAAAAGAGCGGCATTGCCCGCGATGTTGCCGTGGATGTGCTCACGCACAGCGCGGTGGCATCGCCGATGATTCAGTACCGCGGACCGTTCGTCCTGCAACAGCCGGAAGAAGCCTGGTTCGACGTGAACATGATGCAGAAAGACATGGTGCTGGCGATGGACCTGGGCCGGCAACTTGACGTGCCTCTGCCGACGACGGCGGTGAGCAACGAATTTCTGACGGCGGCGCGGGGCATGGGCTGGACGAAGTACGATTTCGCCTGCATGTTCGACGTGCTCGCAGCCATGTCGGGTGTGAAGACGCCCGTGACGGCAGGAGAGAAGAAGTGACGACCGCTACCTCCAAGCCGGAAGCCGGGCGCGAAATCGACGCCGAAGACAAGTGGCTGCGCGCGTACCGCCAGATGGTGAGGATCCGCCTGTTCGAAGAGCAGGTGAATGATCTCTATACGCGTGCGCTCATGCCCGGGCTGGCGCACCTCTACAGCGGCGAAGAGGCGGTTGCGGTGGGCATCTGCGAAGCGCTGCGCATCGATGACTACATCACCAGCACCCACCGCGGCCACGGACACTGCCTGGCCAAAGGAGCTGCACCCGACCGCATGTTTGCCGAGCTGTTGGGCAAGGAAGCGGGCTACTGTCGAGGCAAGGGCGGTTCGATGCACATTGCCGATCCGGCAACCGGCAACCTGGGCGCGAACGCGATTGTCGGCGGCAGCGTGGGCATCGCGACCGGCGCAGCCTTTGCCGCGAAACGACTGGGAAACGGACGCGTGGCCGTTTGCTTTTTTGGCGAAGGCGCTCTCGGGCAGGGATCACTGTACGAAGTGATGAACCTGTCGCAACTCTGGAAGCTGCCGGTGATCTACGTCTGCGAAAACAATCTCTACAACGAATACACGCATTTCTCGGAGACGACGGCAGGAACAATTCTGGGACGTGCCGGTGCCTTCGGGCTGGAATCGGCGTCGGTGGACGGCCAGGACGTGCGCGCGGTGAATGAAGTTGCCACGCGGCTGGTGAAACGGGCGCGCGCCGGCGAAGGTCCTGCGTTCCTGCAGGCCGATACCTACCGCTACAGTGGGCATCACGTCGGCGACATCAACCGCGAATACTACCGCTCGAAGCAGGAAGAGCAGCACTGGAAGACCGAACGGGATCCGATCAAGCTGCATGCGAACTGGCTGCTGACGCAGGGGCTCGCGGACGCGGCGGCGCTCGATCAGATTGCCGGTGAAGGGCGCGCCGAGATGGAAGCCGCGGTGAAATTCGCTGTTGCGGCGCCGTATCCCAGCGTGGATCAGGTGGAGCAGGACGTTTATGCCTGAGCGCGAACTCACATTTGCGCAGGCGGTGCGGGAAGCCCTCGCGGAAGAAATGCGCCGCGACTCGCGGGTCTGCATTTTCGGTGAAGACGTGGCCGAAGCCGGGACGCCGTTCAAGGTGCTTTCCGGACTCGTGGAAGAGTTTGGCGCCGAGCGGGTGGTCGACACGCCGATTTCCGAAGCCGGCTTTACCGGTGTTGGAGTCGGCGCGGCAATGACGGGCCTGCGGCCCGTAGTCGACATCATGTTCGGTGATTTCCTGACGCTGACCATGGATCAGATGGTGAACCAGGCCGCCAAGGCCCATTACATGTCGGGCGGCCACTGGCGCGTTCCCATGGTGATGCGTACTACATTAGGCGCAACCCGGCGCTCGGCGGCGCAGCACTCGCAGTCGCTGCATGCGTGGTTCAGCCATGTGCCGGGATTAAAAGTCGTGCTGCCCTCGACGCCCTATGACGCGAAAGGCTTGTTGAAGACGGCGATCCGCGACGAAAATCCCGTGATCTTCTTCGAAGACAAGATGATGTACAAGCTGAAAGGCCCGGTCCCTGCTGAGGATTACACGATCCCGCTGGGCGTGGCCGACGTGAAGCGAGTTGGGGAAGACATCACGCTCGTGGCCACGAGCAGCATGGTGCAGGTCGCTCTCGGTGCGGCGAACCGGTTGGAGAAAGAAGGCATCAGCGTGGAGGTGGTCGATCCGCGCACTACCTGGCCTCTGGACGAAAAGACTATCATTGAGTCTGCCAAGAAGACGTCGCGCGTGATCGTGCTCGACGAAGGCTACGGGCGGTATGGAGTGACCGCCGAGCTCGCTGCGGTCATCGCCGAAGGCGCGTTCTACGATCTCGACGCCCCGGTAAAGCGCATGGGGGCGATGCACGTGCCGATTCCGTTTTCGCCGCCGCTCGAAGATGTGACGGTCCCGACGGAAGAAACGGTTTCAGAAGCAGCGCGGCAACTTTGCAATAAAACGTAGAGCCGGCACGCCTTCGCCCGCTCCGGGCAGGCTCTGCCGGCGGTCCCGAGGGCGTCGCGCCCCCGGTTTGAGCTAGCAGCCAGAAGCTAGCAGCTAGGAGCTGATTTATGGGACTCAAAACTCACGGAACGATGGCGGTGGACTGGGAGAACCGGATCGACTTCGACCGGCTGCGCCGCGAGCGCCTGCAGAAGGCGAAGGATCTGCTCAAGCAATCGTCGATGGGATCGTTGCTCTGCTTCGACATGAACAATGTCCGCTACCTGACGTCGACGCACATCGGCACCTGGGCGCAGGACAAGGCCAATCGCTTCACCTTGCTGCCGCAAAATGACGAGCCGATTCTGTGGGATTTTGGATCCGCCGCCAAGCATCATCAACTCAATTGCCCGTGGCTGGATGGCCGCTCGCGCCCAGGGATTTCGATGCTGCGCGGCGCGATGACCCCGGAGATGGGCCGCGCCGAAGACGTCGCCAAGAAGATTCGCATTGAACTGGAAATGCGCGGCCTGCACAAAGAGCCGGTGGGCATCGACATCATCGAACTGCCCGTACTCTTCGCGCTGCAAAAAGAGGGCCTCGAAGTCGTTGACGGCCAGCAGCTCATGTCGGAAGCGCGCGTCATCAAGACGCAGGACGAGATTGCGCTGCTCAATACTTCGGCCATGATGGTCGACGCCGCCTACGACGAACTCTACCGCGCGATGAAGCCGGGCCTGCGCGAAAACGAAGCCGTCGGTCTAGTCAGCAAGGTGCTTTACGATCTGGGCTCGGAATACGTGGAGGCGGTAAACGCGATTTCGGGCGAACGCTGCAATCCGCACCCGCACGTGTTTTCCGATCGCGTGCTGCGGCCCGGCGATCCCGTGTACTACGACATCCTGCACTCCTACATGGGATATCGCACCTGTTATTACCGATGTTTCACCGTAGGCTACGCATCGCATGCCATGGTCGACGCCTACAAGCGGTGCCGGGATTATCTGGACGCTGCCATTGAACTGGTTCGCCCGGGCCGCACGACCGCTGAGATCGCTGCGGTCTGGCCCAAGGCTACCGATTTCGGCTTCCCCAACGAGGAAGCCGCATTTGCGCTGCAGTACGGGCACGGCATCGGGCTCGCGATCTGGGAGAAGCCGGTGATCAGCCGCCTGGTTTCCTTCGAGCATCCGGTGGAGATCAAGCCCGGGATGGTGTTCGCTCTGGAAACGTTCTGGCCTTCGACCGACGGCTGGAGCGCGGCGCGCATAGAAGAAGAAATCGTGGTCACACCGACGGGACACGAAGTCATCACACGCTTCCCGGCGGAACAACTTCTGGTGGCGGGGGCGCACTACTACACGGTGAACGGGCCGCTGCCCACTACACGAGAATCCGAATCTGCGCCCAGCGAACGCGTGCTCGATATGATCGAGGCCAGCGCGAAAACTGAGCGGGTAGGAGTTTAGGGCTGAAGGCCATAGTTCGAAAAGACGACGGCCCTCCCCAATAAGACTATGGCCTTCAGCGTTGTAATGCCCGCCCTCGAGATGGCGCAGGAGACCGGGAAGCTCATCGCCTGGCGGAAGCAGGAAGGCGACCGCGTCACCAAAGGGGAACCACTCCTCGAGATCGAAACTGACAAAGCAGTTGTCGAAGTCGAAGCTCCTGCCGACGGCATTCTGGCAGGCATCAAGGCCGCGCCTGGGGCGGACATTCCTGTAGGTCAGACCATCGCGTGGATCGTGGCGCCTGGGGAAGCGGTTCCGGTCGAAAGCGAAGCGCCTGCTCCGGCCGCGAGGGCGGGATCGCACGCAAAAACCGAGACCGCCCAGGTTGCGACAACGCCAGCCGGTGGTGCGGTACCAGCGCTGGCACCAAGCGCGAAGATTTCTCCCAAAGCCCGCCGTCTCGCCAAAGAATTGGGAGTCGATCTTGCCAAGGTGCGCGGCTCGGGCGCGGGTGGAGAGATTCTCGCTTCGGATGTCGAGGTTGCGGCCTCCGGGCCGGCCGCGTCGGCAGCAGCGGAAAAATCCGGAAGCATCGAGGTGCCTAGCTCGCTCGGCCGAATCATGGCCGAACGCACCACGCAAAGCTGGACGACCGTCCCTCATTTCTTCGTGAGCCGCGAGGTGGAAGCGACTGCGCTCAACGACTATCGCGAACGCACGGTGGCTGAAATCGAGCGCACGCACCAGGTCCGCATCACTCACACCGATCTGCTCGTGGCCCTGGCGGCGCGCGTGCTGCTCCAACATCCGCGACTCAATGCAAGTTGGAGCGCCGAAGGTATTCGCCTGCACGATCACGTGAACATGGGGATCGCCATTGCAGTGAACGATGGCGTGGTTGCGGCGGTGATTCATGACGCGCATGCCGCCAGTCTGGCTGAAATTTCGATCCAGAGGCGTAACGTGGCCGAACGCGCGCGGGCAGGGAAGTTACGTCCGGCAGACATCGCTGACGCCACGTTCACGATCAGCAACCTCGGCATGTATCAGGTGGATCAATTCAGCGCGATCATCACACCGCCACAGGCCGCGATTCTCGCGGTGGGGGGCATTGCCGACCGGGTCGTGGCCGTGCAGGGCCAGCCTGCGGTCCGGCCGATGATGACGCTCACCGTCTCGTGCGATCACCGCGTTGCCGATGGCGCCCGTGCCGCGCTGTTTCTAAGCGACCTCGCGGAAGCGACTGGAGAGCCGGCGAAGTTTCTGCAATAGAAATTCTCACGAGGCCCGCGCGGCCATGTTTTAGTCTTTAGTGGTCTGGCGAACCGGTTTCCCCGCGTCTGTAGACTTCTTGGATTGTGTCCCCATCCTGTGGTCCCTTGCTCTGCGCCGCAGAACCTTGAGAAATGTCTGTACGACGGGGGACGAATCCCGTTCGCGATACGCCGCCAGCAGTTCCGTGCGTGCCCGGACTCCCACCAGGCGGCGGAACACGACATCTTTGCGTTGCAGGTTGCCGATACATTTTGGAACGATCGAAACTCCGATGCCGGCAGCGACCAGGCTAAGCGTGGTCTGAATTTCCACGGTACGCTGGACAACGATGGGGCGAAACCCGACCTGCTGGCAAAGTCCAATCACGAATTCAGTCCAACTCGGACGGGGATGGTCGGGATAAAGAACAAAAGGTTCCTCGGCCAGCGCCGAGAGGCGCAGAGCGGGCAGTTGCGACAGGCGGTGCGAGCTGGGCAAAGCAACGTACAAGGGCTCGCGCGCGATCGTGCGAAAGACCAGCCCCTCGGTCTGGGCGGGAAGTCGGAGCAGGCCGATGTCGATTCGCTTTTCGGTGAGCGCCTCAATCTGGGCGTGCACCGTCATCTCCGACAGGGTCAAGTCCACGTGCGGCGCGGCCAGGAGAAACTCACGCAAGACACCCGGCAAGACGTCATAGGTGGCCGAACCCACGAAACCGAGATTGAGAGTGCCGCTCACCCCGCCTCCTGCCCTCTGGGCCGCGAGGACGGCCTCATCCGCACGCGCCAGGATCAGGCGAGCGCGGTCCAGAAAGACCTGTCCCGCGGGCGTGATCTGTACCCGGCGCCGGTTGCGCAACAGCAGTTGGACCAGGAGCTCTTTTTCGAGTGCCTGAACATGGCGGCTCAGAGCAGGCTGGGCAACACGCAAGCGCAGAGCGGCGTGTCCGAAGTGCAATTCCTCGGCAACCGCAACAAAGGAGCGCAACTGGCGCAAGTCCATGAATCCATTTTAATGCCAAACCGGCATTACTGGAGTCTATCTATGTATTGGACGTATGAACCAAAGCGGGGGCATAGTGGAGCCTGTATTTTTTTCTACGACCTCTTGGGATTCACGGAATCTAAGGTCGCACTGCCGGCACTGCTTCAGGCCGGCTACCGGTTCCGGCTAGGTGCACGGTACAAGTTATGTGGTTAGTTCGATTGGCGCTGCGGCGCCCCTATACCATTGCCGTTTCTTGCCTGCTGATCATGATCCTCGGCGTCTTGTCGCTGACGCGCATGACAGTGGACATCTTCCCGGTCATCGACATTCCGGTGGTCGCGGTGGTGTGGATCTATCCCGGACTCGCGGCGCAGGACATGGAGCGCCGCGTGGTCCTCATCAGTGAACGCGCTTACTCCACCACGGTCAACGGAATTTCACGAATTGAATCGCAGTCCATCCCCGGCGTGGGAGTGCTGCGGGTTTACTTTCAGCCAGGGACCGAGATTGGCGCTGCCATCGCCCAAATCTCGGCGGTATCGAGCACCATTTTGCGTATCGCCCCTCCGGGGATGACTCCGCCCAGCATCATCCAGTTCAATGCGACCAACGTCCCCGTGGCACAGTTGACGATCTCGAGCAAGACCCTTCCGGAGCAGCAACTCTACGACTACAGCCTGAACTTCATTCGTGTGCGGTTGTTCACGATTCCCGGCCTGTCCACGCCCGCACCGTTTGGCGGGAAAGAACGCCAGATCATCATCGACATCAATCCGCAGGCGCTGGCGGCCAAGGGTTTGTCGGCGGGAGACGTGGTCAGCGCTCTGCAGACGTCGAACGTGATCCTGCCAGCGGGGGACGCTCGAATCGGCAACACCGACTACACGGTACAACTCAACTCCAGCCCCGACACGGTGGCGCAGTTCAGCCGTATCCCAATCAAGGTCGTGGGTTCGGCGACGGTGCTGCTGGGAGACGTGGCCAAGGTCGCGGACAGCTATGCCGAGCAGCGTGGCATCGTGCACGTGAACGGCAAGCGTGCGACCTATCTCGCCATCCTCAAGCACTCCGACGCCTCAACGCTGGCGGTGGTAGAAGCGACGCGTGACGCCCTTCCCGTCATCAAGGCCTCTGCGCCGCAGGGCATGGATCTGAAAATCGACTTCGATCAATCCTTGTTCGTGCGTGCCGCGATCATGGGAGTTGTGCGCGAAGCGGTGCTGTCTTCGATCCTTGTCTCGTTGATGATTCTGGTATTTCTCGGGAGTTGGCGCAGCGTGATTGTGGTCTGCACGTCGATCCCTCTGGCCATCTTTACCGCCATCATCGGGTTGAACCTGAGCGGCGACACCATCAACATCATGACGCTGGGCGGCCTCGCGCTCGCGATAGGCATGTTGGTGGATGATGCGACCGTCGAAATCGAGAACATCAACCGTAATTTCGACATGGGCAAGTCGATCATGGTGGCGATTCTCGACGGCGCCAGCCAGATCGCCGTGCCTGCGATTGTGGCGACCCTGGCGATTTGCATCGTCTTCTTCCCGGTCGTCCTGCTTTCCGGCGCGTCCAAATTTCTCTTTACTCCCATGGCGTTGGCCGTGGTGCTGGCCATGCTGTCGTCTTACGTGCTTTCGCGTACTCTGGTGCCGACGCTGTCGCGCTATCTCTTCGAGGGCCATCGCGAAGCGGATGAAGCTAAGGAAGAACATCCGGGACTCATGGGGCGCCTGAACCGCAAGCGCGAACACGCGTTCGAGCAGTTGCGCTCCACATACGGGCATGTCCTCCATCTGGTGCTGCATCACCGGGTGTTTGCTCTTTGCATTTTCGGACTGCTGTTTGTGGTCACGGCCGTTCTGCCTTTCGTCATTGGCACAGACTTCTTTCCCACCGTAGATGCCGGATTGATGAAGCTTCACGTTCGCGCTCCCGTGGGGACGCGGCTTGAAGACACCGAGCAGATGGTGATGCGGGTGGAGAGCCGGATCCGCGAAATCATCCCGGCGGACGAACTCGACACTATCAATGACATGGAAGGCCTCCCCACTTCGTACAATCTCGCTTTCGTCCCCACCGATAATGTGGGAGACATGGACGCGGAGGTCCTGATCGCGTTGAAGCCTCTGCATCACCCCACCGAAGGCTACATGGAAAA
Source organism: Candidatus Sulfotelmatobacter sp. (assembly GCA_049792875.1). Taxonomy (GTDB): domain Bacteria; phylum Acidobacteriota; class Terriglobia; order Terriglobales; family Acidobacteriaceae; genus Sulfotelmatobacter. The sequence goes on along the minus strand of JBARBI010000050.1, from coordinate 6,770 downwards.
GATCCGGCAGCAACTGCCACGCGAATTTCCCGGATCGAGCTTTTATTTTCAGTCCGCGGACATTGTGAGCCAGGTGCTCAACTTCGGCGTGCCTTCTCCTGTGGATATCCAGGTGGAAGGCCCCAATCTCGACCAGTCGTATCAGATTGCACGCCAGTTGAACGACCAGATTCGCACCGTGCCCGGGGCGGTGGATGTGCACGTCAAGCAGGCAATCCGGTACCCTGCGTTGCGCGTCAACGTGGACCGTGAGAAAGCAGCACAACTGGGCCTGACCGAGCAGAGCGTTGCCAACAGCATGCTGATCTCGCTGTCGTCGAGCGCGCTGATTGCGCCCTCCTATTTTCTGAACCCGACGAATAACGTCAACTACATCGTAGCGGTACGGATTCCGCCGGAACGATTCGATTCCGTTGACAGCCTGATGAATACTCCGCTGAGCCTGCCGGGTTCGGCGACTCCGCTGCAAGCCGCTAGCGCGCCCCAGACGCAGCCGGTCCCGCAGCCGCAGTATGAAACACTGGCCAACGTCTCGCAGGTCGTGCCGGATTCTGTGCCTGCGGAAGTCAATCATTACACGGTGCAGCGTGTGATCGATATCAACGCGAATGTACAGGGCCGGGACCTGGGTTCGGTCGTGGCCGGCATCCAGAAGAAAATCGAAGGCCTGGGCAAGCTTCCCTTGGGGATGCGCATCACGGTTCACGGCCAATATGAAGTGATGAATTCGTCTTTCCGCAGCTTGCTGATGGGGCTGATTCTCGCCATCGTGCTGGTGTATTTGCTGATCGTCGTGTTATTTCAGTCCTGGATTGATCCCTTCATCATCATGATTGCTGTTCCCGGAGCCCTCGTGGGCATTCTCTGGATGCTGGCAGTGACGGGTTCGACCATCAACGTTGAATCGCTGATGGGCTCGATCATGGCGGTGGGCATCGCGACTTCGAACTCGATTCTGGTGGTCAGCTATGCCAATGATGCTCGGGTGGAGAAGGGCATGTCGCCCATCGAGGCGGCGCTGGAAGCGGGAAAGACGCGGCTGCGGCCGGTTTTGATGACGGCGCTCGCGATGATGATTGGAATGGTTCCCATGGCCCTGGCGATGGGCGAGGGCGGAGAGCAGAACGCTCCCCTGGGCCGCGCCGTGATTGGAGGACTGGTCGTCGCGACCGGGGTCACTCTTTTTGTAGTGCCGGTGGTCTATACCCTGTTGCGGAAAAACTTCCCCACGCGGCACTTGCTCGACGCAAAGTTCATCGCCGAAGCGCGCGGCGAAGAGTTCAAGCCGGAGGGACAATGATGTCTGAATCGCGAGGCCGGCGCCGCGGGTCTGCCTGGCTTTATCTCGGTGGCATACTTGCCATATTGATTGCAGGAAGCATGGCCTTCCTTCTTTTTACCCGCCAGCGCAACCACGTGGAGGCGGCGACCGAGCAATTGACGGCGGAAGGACAGAAGGGGCCCACCATCGAGGTGGCCACCGCTCACCGAGTCGCCGGCTCCAATACGGTGCACCTGATTGGTGAGGCGCATCCCTACCAGTCGGCTATCTTGTACGCCAAAGTCAGTGGCTACATGCGAAGCATCAGCGTCGATAAGGGCGATTTCGTCCACGCGAACCAGGTCATCGCCGTCATCGAATCTCCGGAAACCGACAAGCAATATCAGGCCGCGGTCGCCGATGCGCACAATAAGGAACTCATTTCCAACCGCGCTGCAACGCTCGTGAAAAAGGAGATGATCTCGCAGCAGGATGCGGACCAGGCCGAGGCTGATGCTTCGGTTTCCAAGGCGAACCTGGAGCAGATCGGCACCATCAAGTCGTATGAACAATTGCGAGCTCCCTTTAGCGGAACCGTGACGGCGCGCTATTCCGATCCCGGCGCGCTCATCCAGAATGCGGCCACGTCGCAGACCAGCGCTCTACCGGTGGCCGAAATCTCCGAGACGTCCAGGTTGCGCATCTACGTGTATGTCGACCAGGCACATGCTCCCTTCGTGCGCAACGGGGATGCGGTCTTGATCCTCGATCGGGCGAATCCGAACCTGAAGGTAATCGCGCATGTCACGCGCACCAGCGGAGCGATTGACCCCAAGACCCGCACTCTGCTGGTCGAGATCGATGTGGACAACCCGCACAATCGCATCCTGGCAGGAAGCTTCGTGCAGGTCGAGTTGAAGGTGCAGACCCCTCGCTACGTTGAGGTGCCGTCTGACGCGCTGCTCGTCCGCGGAGGGCAGACGTTTGTGGCAGTGGTCACACCCGACAACACGATAAAGTTCACCCAGGTTGCGGTCGCCGAGCAAACCGGCGAGACCGCGCGACTGTTCAGCGGGTTGGACGAAGGCGATCGCGTGGCTCGCAGCATTGGAGAACGGGTACCCGAAGGGGGCAAAGTACAACCGGTCCCGCGGCCGGGCAGTTGATGTATTTCGTTGCGTGAATTCCCAGCGTTCATCCGATGGAACAGACGAAGCACAAATATTGGCTAGGGTTTGCCGGGCTGCTCTTGCTGGTGGCCAGCCGTCTAGCCGCAGCCCAGGACCACCCTCTATCACTGGCGGACTGCTATCGCCTCGCCCAGCAGAATCAGCCGGATCTCGCCACCGCGGAAGCCGAGGTCCACGTGGCCGAGGCGCATCTCAAAGAGCGACGCTCGCCATACTACCCTCATCTCACCTTCGGCGCCACGCACAACCAGCAGACCTATAACTACGCACCCACGACGGGGACTTCCCCCACCGTGGCCTCCCTTCTGTTCAACGGCGAAAGTTGGTCAAATTCTCCTTATTACTACACGGGATTGAACTTCAACCAGAACATCTATGACTTCGGCCTGACTCGTGGCTCAGTCCAGCGCGGGAAGGCTGAACTGGCCCAGGCGCAAGAGAACCTTGACCGCGTCCGCCAGGAAACCCTGCTCAACGTGCGCAACGGATACTTCAGCGTGCTGGCGGCGCAGCAGTTGGTCCAAGTGCGCCAGACGACTGTGCACGATCAAAGCAAACACCTGGACCAGATCAATGCCTTCTTCCAGGTGGGGCGCGTGCCCAAGATCGACGTCACCCGGCAGGAGGTGCAACTGGCCAACGCCCAACTGGACCTGGTGCAGGCGCAGTCAGATCTGACCGTAGCCCAGGCGTCATTGGCCACAGAGATGGGCCTGCCCGTGAAGAATACATTCACATTAGTCGATGTATTGGGGACGGCCCAGGCGCTCGACCCGGTCGATGGGTACCTTACCGAGGCACGGACGTTGCGCCCTGACTTGCGAGCACTACACGAGGTGATCGTTGCGGCACAAGGCGACATCATATCCGCGCGTTCGAACTTCAAGCCCCGCCTGAACTTCTCCAGCTTCGCCGATTTTCAGAATCTCAAGTTTCCCCTGATCTGGAACGTAGGAATCGGCGAAAGCCTTCTGCAGCCGCTTCTTTCCGGCGGCTACAATCGCGCCTATCTCAACGAAACCGAACAGGCGAAGAGTGCGGCGGAGTCGACCTTGAAATCCGCCGCGCTGCAGGTCGATCGCGAAGTCTACACCGACTACGCCAACACGACGGTGGCCGAGCAGCAGATTGTTCTCGCGACGAAGGCGGACCAGGAAGCACGGGAGAATCTGGCATTCGCAGAAGGCCGCTATTCTGCCGGGGTAGGGAATATCATTGAGTTGACCGATGCGGAATTGTTAGCCGCCACCGCGGGCGCCCAGGTCGTCACCGCGCGCTACAACTATCAGCTCGCCTATGGCCGGCTGGAAGTTGCTGCCGGCAAGGACCCGAGCGACTAGCCTGTGGTTCAAGGGCAGCGGCGGGCACCAGCGCTTCTATTATTTTTCCACGTCGTCGAGCAAGGACCGGAGTTTGCCCGAGCGCGAGGGATGACGCAGCTTGCGCAGCGCCTTGGCTTCGATCTGGCGAATGCGCTCGCGGGTAACGTCGAACGACTGACCAACCTCTTCCAGGGTGTGCTCCGAGCCATCGTCCATGCCAAACCGCATGCGGATGATCTTCTCTTCCCGCGGGCTCAGGGTGCGCAGCACGTGTGCGGTGCGCTCCTTCAGGTTCACGTTCAAGACCGCCTCGGCGGGCGACATCTTGGTGCGGTCCTCGATCAGGTCGCCGAGGTGCGAATCGCCCTCTTCGCCGATGGGCGTCTCCAGCGAAATCGGCACTCGCATGATTTTCTTTACTTTGCGGACCATCGCTTCGGGGATGTCCATCTGCTTGGCAATCTCGGCGGACGTGGGCTCATGCCCCGAGGCCTGCACCAGTTGCCGCGACGTGCGAATCAGCTTGTTCACAACTTCGATCATGTGTACCGGTAGCCGGATCGTGCGGGCCTGATCCGCAATCGCCCGGCTGATCGCTTGGCGGATCCACCACGTCGCATACGTGGAAAACTTATAGCCGCGCCGGTACTCGAACTTGTCCACCGCTTTCATGAGGCCGACGTTGCCCTCCTGGATCAGGTCGAGGAACTGCAAGCCGCGATTGCCGTACTTCTTGGCGATGGAAACCACCAGGCGCAGGTTGGCTTCGATGAGTTCGCGCTTGGCCTGCTCGGCGTTCATGTCGCCCTGGATCATCTTGCGCTGCGTGCGCTGGAGGTCGGAGAAGGTCATTCCCGCGTCGTCTTCCAGCCTTTTGATCTCGACGCGCTGTTGCCGCTGTGCTGCGCGGTGGGTTTTCTTGAGCTCCTCGCTGCGCGTGCCCGTGATCTTCGCTTCCAGTCGGACCAGTTCCCGGTCCAACGACCGCATCAGCTCGATGGTCTTGTTTACCCGTTCGATTAAGCGCTTGCGCTCAGCGTTGTTCAACCCAAGATTCCGGATGATGCGCGAAATCTGCACCATCTCGCGACCCAGGTGGCCGCGGCAACGGCGGTATTCGCGAGGTTTCTTCTTGGCGGAGAGCGTTGCCAGCCGCTCGCTGAGCCGGCTGGCTGTCTTGTAGTGCTTGTTCAGCTGGTCAATCTGGTCCGTGATGTCCTCGACCCGCTTCTGCAAGATCTCGTCGGTGATCTCTTCCTCGTCGATGACCACCGTATCTTTAATCGAGCGCAGTCCGCGTTTCAGGTCCTCGCCTATGGCGAGAACCTGCTGGATCACAATCGGCGAACGCGACAGGGCCTTCAGCGCGGAGACCTGCCCGCGCTCGATGCGCTTGGCAATGTCCACTTCTTCTTCGCGGGTGAGCAGCGGCGAAGCACCCATCTCGCGCAGGTAGACGCGCACCGGATCGCTCGTCGATTCAGCCGCCCCCGGCGTCAGATCGAGTTCGACTTCCTCGGTATCGCGCGCCAGCCTTTGTTCCAGCGCGGAATAAGGCGAGGCCGGCTCGCCCTCGACTACATCCAGGCCCCGGGTGCCAATGGAGCCGAGCAAATCGTCGACTTCTTGCGGAGATTGCGCGTCTTGGGGAAGCAGATCACTCACCTCGTCGTCCGTAACGTCCGTCTTGGTAGTTTCCAGCATCGATCGGTTCTTCAAGTCGTTCATCGCCAAGTGGAATGCCTCTTCGGTGCCTCTGTATGCAGAGAAGGGAACTTGGCAATCTACCCGTGGCAAGTTCAACAGAAAGCGTGGAATTCAGGCCTTCCTTGATGCTAGCACAGGCGTTGCTGCATTCCTATTCTCGAAAAATGCCGCTTTCAGTGGTCGGAGGACCATGCGGAAGGATGCGGAGATTCATTGCCGATGCCGCGCTTGCGGGAACGTGTCTCATCGCGAGATCGACCACATCACCGAAGTACCGTTGCCCAGTCAGAAGTACAGTGTTACCACAAATTAGAGATTCCCCCGGCCACGATTGACGGCCGTTCGGCATCCAAACAGAATGAATCCTGCAAGCTGTCGAACTTGATTGGAATTCGAAGTGCTCAGCGTCAGCTGAACAGGAAACTGGGGTCAAATTTTTTGAACACTCTCGAAAAACGTTCCGCCAGGCCGAGCTCATCGATGAAAATGCTCTTCCGCACGCAGTATCTGATCCCGTCGCTCCTCATTGGGTTTGCCTGCCAGGCGGCAGCCGCGCCATCGGATATTCCTGCTCCGCGCCTCCAACCGCCCCTCAGCGCAGACGAAATCGTGGCCAAAATGGTCGAGCGGAATCTTGCACGTGCCCGCGCGCTGAGCGCTTATCAGGAGACTCGAGTCTATCGTCTGGAATACCGCGGCTTACCCTCCTCCGCCAGCGCCGAGATGATCGTGGATGTGAAATACCACTCTCCCGGAACGAAGGAATTTAGCATTCGCTCCGAGAGAGGCTCCAGGATAGTGATTGATCGGGTATTCAAGCGGATGCTGGCAACCGAGAAAGAAGCGCAGACCGAAGAGAACCAGAGTCGCGTTGCCCTCAATCAGGAGAACTACCGGTTCACCCTGGCCGGCTACGAGAGCACGCCGGCTGGCGCAGCCTACATTCTTTGCGTTGAACCGCGCACGGACCACAAGCTTCTATACCGCGGCCGCATCTGGGTGAATGCCGAGGACTTCGCCGTGGTCCGCATTGACGCCACGCCCGCGAAGAATCCCTCCTTCTGGACCAAGGAAACCAGGATCGAACAGGTCTACGCCAAAGTGGGCAATTTCTGGCTTCCGCTTTCCAATCGCAGCAGCAGCGAAATCCGGCTGGGAGGCCATGCCTCCTTCAGCATTGACTATCGGGACTGTCAGATCACAGCTGCCTCCCCACTGCGCACGCGTGGCGAGATCGCCGGTTACCGGTAGGCGTTTTGCACCGCAAACCGTCGTGATCCCAAGTATCCT
>JBARBI010000049.1:0-4199 GCA_049792875.1 Candidatus Sulfotelmatobacter sp. | reverse complement strand
GGTTGAAGTGATTCTGGTCGTCGATACGATCAAGATGCCATTTGATCTGGCTGCCTTTGAGCGGGAGGAAGTTGAGAGGTTCCTGAGGCGGAACGGCGGGCATCTGGCGCAGCCCGTTTCGATTTTCGGACTTTCCGATACCGGCTTTTGGACGCTAGCGCAGCCTTCCGGCGATGGAAACGCGTTAGCCGCGGAAATCGCTAGCGACAGACTAGTGTTTATCCGCCGTCGCCAGCTTTTGGGCAACGGAACGGGAGAGTTTGTCGACTCAGGCCGCGAAGATCCTGCTGGTTTGAAAGCCCTGAAGGCGCTCGGCGATATTGCCACGGCTGAAAGGCGAAAGCCTGGCAGAAAGCTGCTGGTCTGGGTCGGACCCGGCTGGGGTATTGGGAGCGGAGCGGACTTTGAAAGCTTGCCGGACTATGACAGCGTACAACGAAGGGAACGCGCACGAGCTAGGCAAGTCACCTTCAATACGATCTACTGGTTTTCCACGCTGTTGCGCGAAGCTCGCATTTCTCTCGACAGCTTTTCGGTGGGGCAAACCGATCCTGATCCTCGCTCGCTCCTCTATTTGAATTTCCTGGAAGGTGTGGAATCGGTCCAGCAAGCAAGCCTCAAGAATCTGGATCGAAGGGTACTTGCCGTGCAGAGTGGGGGGCGTGTGCTGGGCCCGGGTAACGACTTAGTCAGTAAGATCGATAACTGTATTCAAGAGGCCCGCACTTTCTATACGCTATCGTTCGACCCTTCTCATGCGGATCACCCTGCCGAGTATCACAGCCTGCAGCTGCAAGTCGGCCTAACGGGTTTGACTGTCCGCACCAACACCGGGTACTACGATCAACCATACTATTCCGACCAACCGAATCTTGCGATCAGACGCGTCACGATCGAACAGTTGGAGCAGGTGTTGGCGTCGGCCCGCAGTGAGTCGGACGCTGAGCTGGCACGACAACTCTCTGATCTAGTACTAACCGAGCGACTGAGCTACATGAAACTTTCGTCCTGGATAGCGACCTTGCGCGGAAAAAGGGCACGACAGGCGCTGGTTGCTCTTGCCGATCTTTCGTTGTTTCTAGATCCTCCGTCAGCCGAGGTCCCTGCCGACGTTTCGCCCGACGAAGGTTCACAGATGGCCATGATCTCTCTAGCCGTTGAATACCTGAATAAAACGATTCACCAGTTGCCGGACTTCTATGCGACGCGGACTACGGTTCGCTATGAGGAAACTCCCCAATACCTTGAGGCAAGTGCCCCGGTCGAATATCGGCCACTGCGCGTCGCGGCCAACTCCAAAGCAACAGTGCTCTACCGCAATGGCAAGGAGGTCGTCGATTCGGGCGGAGCGAAGGGAAAAAGGGGCAAAGCGGAAAACGGGTATTTAGTCACCTATGGTGTGTTCGGACCCCTTCTCGGCGCTGTAACCGATGCAATCGCCAGTGGTTTGGCCTGGAGCCACTGGGAAGTTGGTGCGGGCGGACGTCATGCGGTATTTGGCTACGAAATTCCAGCGGAGAGATCTCGTTATCAAGTGGGCGCCTGCTGTCTTCCAGACGGAGACGGAAACATTTCCTTCGAAGAGACCGTCGGGTATCACGGGGAGGTCGCGATCGATCCGACGAGCGGAGCCATCCTTCGCCTGGAACTGGTGGCAGACCTGAAATCAACCACACCACTTGTCCGGTCCGACATCATGATCGAATATGGCCCGGCGGAGATCGGAGGGAAGACCTATATCTGCCCTGTGAGGAGCGTCTCCATTTCGAGAGGGAGATCCGTGATACCTCTAACGGAATGGGATGAAAGCTTCAGAACGTATGGACCCTATACGACGATGCTGAACGATGTTGCTTTTGAGCAATATCACATGTTTCGCGCCAAGTCGCGCATGCTGACCGGCTTCAACCCAGCACAAGAGGAAGAATCCGTGCCCCCGAAATCTCAGTGACAACCGCGTTGATATTCCTGCCGACCGACTGCTCCGGCTTCATCTTCATCACGCCCAAGCAACAATACTGGCACCAAGAGGGAAATGCGCGTCGTTGCAAGCCGCCATTTGCTCGATCCCTTCCTAGTCAACTGTCGACATCAGGCCATAACGCTCACCGGGAATCGGGCCGACTTTTCGGTCAAGGGTCAAAACGCGCTATCGAGATTTCTCGCCAACTGAGGTTACGTGGGTGACGTGCGCACGACAACGTATGAGCGCAAAATACCCCTATGGATGCGATCACCGCTCGAAGAATCGGACCCCGCACTCTCGGGAGTCTGAGCCTTGTGATGTCCACGGTCTGTTTGCTGTCGATAAGCTTTCCCTACAAGACGTTTGCTTTTGTGCCGCCCATTCTATTCCCTTGGCACTATTCGCCTCTAGCATTCCTGTCATGGATAGCCGTTTGCCTGGTTCTCAGCGTGGTTGCGGGAATCTGGGGTTCGCGCCTTTGGTTCTTAGGAGCGGTTTGGGCGGTCTTTACGCTGGTGTTCGCCATGAGCGCGGCCACATAGCACGAGTGTTTGAAATACGCGATTTCGGTCATTGAGGGGTTTTGAGCGCTATCGAGATTTTGCAACAGTTGAGGAAGCCGCCCCAAAAAAGAGTCGGCCCGGCCGTGACGCTAGTGAGTTCTTCCATGGGAAGGGTCGGTTGAAATTCCGACATCTAAGTCCACATGCAATCGTTCAGCCTCGGCACCGGGAGGATAACAGTTTCCATCTTTGCCGTAGTTCGCGGGACAGCCACTTGAGAACTCGACTCTGCGCGGCGACTGCGCAAACTGCCAGACATCTGCAAACCGCACGCCGCTAGCAGCCGGGTTCGGGAGTTTGCTTGGTAACACACACCCCGGCGAGGGCGGACACGAAGCGTTGGCCACCCAGTACGCCAACTTTCTTTCACCTGCGTTCTGTCGAATATCCTCAGCGGTGACGACTGTGGCACCAGAGCCTTCCTTGAAAGCGACGCCAGAACAATACACACCCGCTCTAAACCCAGCGGATTGCACCCCATCTGCCCAAGCGTGAAGATAGTCCCGCTGCTCTGGGAGCAGCCGCCCTCCTTCTTCTTGGTCGAGAAAGATAATCGTTCCTGCGGGGAACCCTTCTTGGCGTGCTGATGAGACTGCCATCACGCCATCAGAAGTGCCGAGCTTTGTTGCGTCGGCAGCCTCCTTAATCTGAGCGAACGTCCGACCGTTGAAGACGACCAAGAAGCCGAAGCCGAGTTCTTGAACCACCCGGCGTTTACCTGTCCACGAATTGCTGTTCGCGCCCGGTGGGATATTGAGCCAGAAACCCGCAAAAGAGAATTTGCCGCGAAGTAACTTCAAGCTGTTGTCACCCGGATAATCATTGCGGTCGAAGCCCAGATAAGCGACATGCGTAGTTGAGCCTGAATTGCTCCCTATGAACGAAGTGGACAATGCCAAGAGTCCAGTCGCAAGTCCAGCTTTAATGCGTTTCACACCAACAATTTATCGCAAGCCATTTGGTATTGCACGTCCGTAAGTGTCGTAAGCAGGCCGTTACACTCATCGAGGTTTTGGCGGGATTCGGAAATGACCCTCACTGCGTGGGGCAACATAATAGGGTTTGAATCGCCGGAGATTGTGTGGACGCCAGAACGAGTCCATCGGCCGTCCGATATGGAATAATCCGCAGACCTTGACGACGACAAGAGAGCAGTTCAGCAGCGTCGCCCAGCGCATGCGTTTCAGGAACGCGCTCATTCTGAGATTTTACTCCGACCGCCCCCAGCATAACTGTCGTTAGCAGGCGCTCAGAATGCAGGTCAGTCCGCGTCCTCCGCTAAGAATTTGGCGAAAGAAAGGATCGGCTTCAGCTTATCCTCGCGCAAGCCGCGCAGCTCGTCCTCGTGGAAACGCTTTTCGTACAAGAGTCTCCCGAACACGTTCGTCAGTTGCGAGTAGCGGTAGTCGTACTTGCGATTGATCTCTTTACGGCGTTCGGTCAGGTAATGTTCCAAGTCCCACAGATCCGACGACTGTTGGAGCTGGCTGGCCATCTTCTTTGCTTCCTGTATCACCTCGTGAAGCTCTCGCCCCAGGGCACCGTCGAAGGCTTTGCGGGCGAGGAACTTTTCCGACCTCGACCAAATCGGATCGTTCTGGTGGGGATAGCTGTCTTGAATCACAGATGGGCTGGTCATGTCCCGATCCTCCGTGGCGGCATTCTATCCC
>JBARBI010000048.1:0-2578 GCA_049792875.1 Candidatus Sulfotelmatobacter sp. | reverse complement strand
GAGTAGAGTCGAGAACAGGCGCAGTGACTGTAGTCTCCCGGTGGATATTTGACGAGGCTTTCGCCTTGCCACCTCAGTCCGGTTTGGCTTGGCCCTGTTTCCTGTTCCCGCTCATCGGTAGGGTCGGGAGCAGGCGCGCGCACGGTAGGCTCCGGTGGTAATTCCATCGCTTTCGCGAGGGACCGCAGTCCGGCAACCATGGTCACGTTTCCAGCTTCCGCCACGTCAAACGCAGCGTGCGGTTTTCCCGCACTGCGCTTTCCTGTTTGTTTCATACCAAGGGTTATGAGACCTATCATGATGGGATTGCTTTCGGCCCCGACGCACGACGAACCCGATACCCGTTAAACAGCTTGAGTTCCCCGTAGAGCCAGCGTCTACTCCACCTTTCCCAGCCGAAGCCGCGTCGATTCCGGGATCGCCCCATGTGACGCCGGATCTTCTTTTCTACCCAGTCTTTGATGAAGCTGAAGCATTCGCTGGAGTGTCCGACGGCGAAGTAGTTCACCCAGCCCCGCAGCACCGGGTTGATCAGTTGGACCACCCGGTCTACCGGTTGGGACTGGTACCGCCGGAAAACATCCTTGAGCTTACGCAATAGCGCCGTGCGTTTCTTCATCTTCGGCGTGTAGTGCGCTCGCCACACCTGCCGTTCCATACTGCGCAGGCGCCGGAAATCGAACCCCAGAAAGCTGAAGCTCTCGGCGCGGTCCAAGTTCACGATGCGACTCTTCTCTTCATTGATCTCGACTTGTAGCTTGGCAAACTCTTCCCGTAGTCGCTTGTTCACCGCCCCCAGCAGCCACGCATTGCGCGGATGGGCATCGATTAGCACGACAAGATCATCAGCGAAGCGGGCATACTCGACGTAGGTGTACTTCCCGTTGCGCGTGGCTTCTTTCGCTCGCTCCAGCATTCGATCCACCTCGGTGAGATAGATGTTACTGAGCAGCGGCGAAATTACCCCGCCTTGCGGAACGCCTTGTTTGCCTGATGCCGTCAACATCAACTTCAGCAGACGCATGACCTCGTCGTCATTGATCCGGCGCGCAACTTTTTCAAGCAGCAGATGATGTCTGACTGTGTCAAAGTAGGCGCGTAAATCCAGATCTATGATTCGGGTCTTCCACTGAACGATTGCCGTCGCCACGCGGTGCACCGCTTCATGCGCCGTGCGTTTGGGGCGATAGCCATACGACCCCGGTTGGAAATCCGCCTCGAAAACCGGCTCCATTATGAGCTTGAGCGCACCTTGTACCACTCGGTCCCGGATAGCAGGAATCGACAGGACACGAACTTTTCCATCGTCCTTCGGTATTTCCCGCCGCCGTGCCCGTCGCGGTATATAAGTGCGTTCAATCAGTTCGTCCCGTATCTGTCCGAGGAACTTCTCCGCGCCTTGCGCCTCGATGGCCTCGAACGTCACCCCGTCGACTCCCGGAGCCCCGTTGTTCTTCTTAGCCAACGCATACGCCTCGCGCAGCGTCTCCATCTTGCAGACATGGACGTACAAACCCCAGAAACGCCACGACGGTTCAGCCTTCGCCTTGACGTATAGGTTCCTCCTCAGGTCCTGCAAACTACTGGGTGTGTTTATCATCCACCCTTGCCTCCCGTTTTGTTGGAACCGTTACAAACAGCAGGGCCCCTTCGCTCCACCGGCATTACCCGGCTTCATCGCTACTGCGGACCCATCCGCCACCCTCTCGCCTTCAGCCCCCTTCCCGGGTTCGCCGGTTATAGGGCCTACCTTGCTCCAGCGATTTTCGCACTGGGGCGAGGAGGGCTTCTCCAGTTGCTTAGCATGTCCTTGTCATCGTGCCGTCGCTTCCACCCCGCCGAAGTGAGCCAGCCGCATCGGTCAGATTTCGGCTGTCCATGCTGCCTTCGCCCTCTCGGTTGCGGGCTCGGCCTTCGGAGATTCTCATTTTCGAGGCCACATCCACGTTCATCTTCATTACGGCCCGATAACTCGCACGTCTCCCAAGGAGACGATCGTCGATAGGCTTCAGAAATTCGGTTTCCCTCCTCCCTGCTATCCAAGCTACGGGGCCTCTGACTTCTGCCCCGGCAGGTTTATCTCCTGCTGAACATGCCAGCCTTTGCTGGACACACAACCGGACAGGCAGATTTCCCGCATCCGGCTCTCGGAAAAGACGCACACCGAACTAGTCGGCATGTAACGCCGTCTGCAACTTCTGAACACATCCTTGGGGTGGCTAGACCTACGGTCAATCCCCATGTCCTTTGTTGCTTCTTGCGTTGGTCTTTAACTGAGGCCCCTTCCCTCCACCGGAGTTACCCGGCTTCCTCGGTAGTACGGACCTCTCCGCCACCCCATACGGCCCGGCCCGTCTCTCACGAGCTGCCAGTTGATCCTCAACCGCGATCACCGCTGGGGCTTCCCGTGTTGCGTCTGGTCTCCTCCGCCTGCATGCCATCGCCATTACCCCGGCAGGTCCGATGGAGTTTGTTCGCTCGTCTATCTCCATCGTCAGCGGCCTTCCCTGTGATAAAGCCAGGTCGGCTCCTGCAATTACTTTTTCGAGGCCTGCTCAGCGTTCACTCACGTTATGGC
>JBARBI010000047.1:0-65014 GCA_049792875.1 Candidatus Sulfotelmatobacter sp. | reverse complement strand
ACGAGCGCGGACGATGACTCGCGAGCGTTTTAGGAGGAATTCCTGAGTACAACTTCAACGCAGCCGTCTACGGGCAGCGACTGGGACATTCACAGTCATCAGGACAAGGAACTAGTGCAGGGGTTGGGCCTGACCAGCGCCACCATGCTGGTCATGGGGTCGATGATCGGCTCCGGCATCTTCATTGTGTCGGCGGAAATTGGCCGCGAGGTGGATTCGCCGGCGCTGCTGATTGGGGCCTGGGCCGTCGCTGGATTCATGACGATCGTGGCCGCGCTGAGCTATGGCGAACTGGCTGCCATGATGCCCCGGGCCGGCGGGCAATATGTTTATCTGCGCGAGGCGCTCGGGCCGCTGTGGGGCTTTCTCTACGGCTGGACTCTATTCTTGGTGATCCAGACCGGAACCATCGCCGCCGTGGGTGTGGCGTTCGGCAAGTTCCTGGGCGTCTTCGTGCCCTCGATTTCCTCGTCGCACTGGCTGCTACACCTCTGGAAGGTTCCGCCGATTCATCTCGGACCGATGGTGCTCGGCAACATGGATGTCGGCATCAACACCCAGAATCTGGTCGCGATCCTGCTGGTGATTTTCCTGTCAGTGGTGAACATCTTTGGCGTGAAAACTGGGGCGGCGATTCAGAATGTCTTCACTGTTGCCAAGGTATCAGCCCTGCTGGGACTGGCGCTGTTCGGTCTGGCCCTCGGGCGTAACGCGCAGGCGCTGGCCGCGAATTTCGGCGCAAACTTCTGGCATAACGCTGGATTGGGCGCGCAGCATGCGGTGCAGGTCGGCGTGGGCGGACCAATCGTCATGGTGGGTACGCTGACGATTCTTGCGGTGGCTCAGGTCGGGTCGCTGTTCTCGGCCGACGCGTGGAATAACGTGACCTTCACCGCTGGGGAAGTAAAGAATCCCAGCCGCAACCTGCCGCTGTCGCTGGCGATGGGCACGGGCGTGGTCATCGCGCTCTACATCGCCTGCAACTTTATTTATCTGAGCGCGCTGCCGCTGGATGGTGCGCCGGGCGCGGCCACCATTCTGGGGCGGGGAATCAAGTACGCCTCGGAAGAGCGAGTGGGCACGGCGGTTATGACCCAGATGTTTGGTTCCGTGGGCGGATTGCTGATGGCCGCGGCGATCATGATTTCAGGCTTTGGCTGCGCGAACGGGCTGATTCTGTCGGGGGCACGCGTGTATTACGCCATGGCGAAGGACGGCCTGTTCTTCCGCAATGTGGCCAAACTGCATCCCCAGTACAAGACGCCCGCGGTTTCGCTGATGGTGCAGATGGTGTGGGCGTGCCTGCTCTGCGTTTCGGGCAGCTACGGACAACTTCTGGACTACATCATTTTTGCCGTGCTGGTGTTCTACATCCTGACGATCGTGGGATTGTTCGTTTTGCGCCGGACGCATCCGGACGCGCCGCGGCCGTACCGGGCAGTCGGTTACCCCGTGCTGCCGATCATTTATATTGTGATGGCTTTATTCATCGATGTCGTACTATTGCGCTACAAACCGCAATTTACGTGGCCGGGATTGATTGTGGTGCTGCTGGGGATTCCGGTGTATTACGCGTGGTCGAGGAGGTCGCGACGTGCCGTCACAAGTGAGTCCGCCTAAGAACCTGGGAGAATCCAAACGGATGGCAAATCTGCTGGCAACCAAGCCGCTCAACCTGCTGATGGAAGAAGCTCGCGA
The DNA here is from genome assembly GCA_049792875.1 of Candidatus Sulfotelmatobacter sp. GTDB lineage: Bacteria > Acidobacteriota > Terriglobia > Terriglobales > Acidobacteriaceae > Sulfotelmatobacter. The sequence goes on along the minus strand of JBARBI010000047.1, from coordinate 63,316 downwards.
GACGGGCGAGCACAGCCTGAAGCGCACGCTCGGAGTGTTCCAACTCACCGCGCTGGGCGTGGGCGCGATCATCGGCGCGGGCATTTTTGTGATGGTGGGACTGGGAGCACAGTATGCTGGCCCGGGGCTCACTTTGTCGTTCGTTCTATCCGGCTTGGGCTGCGCGTTCGCGGGTCTGTGTTACGCCGAGTTCGCGGCCATGATCCCGCTGGCAGGGAGCGCTTACACCTACGCGTATGCCACGCTGGGTGAATTGCTGGCATGGATCATCGGATGGGACTTGACGCTGGAGTACGCCATGGGCGCTAGCACGGTGTCTTCAGGGTGGTCGAACCACTTCATCGAACTGCTGAACATTTTCCACATCAAGATGCCGCTCTGGCTGGCATACGATCACTGGACAGCGCTGAAGACGGCCGAGAATACGATTGCGCGCCAGATGGCACTGGCATCGGATTCCTCGCTGGTGCCGGGCACGCAGGCTTTCTTGGACAAAGTCAGCGCTCTGACCAGCGCCCCGTCCGCGGAACTGCTGCAGCGGGCACACGAACTGCTGGGCGCGCCGCATGTGTTTGGGATGGAAATCGGCTTCAACCTTCCGGCTTTCATCATTGCGCTGGTGATCACGGCGGTTCTGGTGGTCGGGATCAAAGAGAGCGCACGGTTCAACGCAACCATCGTGACCATCAAGGTGGCGGTCGTGCTGTTCGTGATCGCGTTGGGCTCCCGCTATATCAACAGCGGCAACTGGGGCACGGACTGGCACTCGTATGCGCCGCACGGCTTCGCTGGAATTGGAGCCGGCGCTGCCTACATATTCTTCGCTTATATCGGTTTTGATGCCGTGTCGACCACCGCGCAGGAAGCCAAGAATCCGCAACGCGACCTACCCATCGGCATGATTGCTTCGCTAGGAATTTGTACGGTGTTGTATATCGCTGTAGCCGGCGTGCTGACCGGGATGATGCACTGGCAACAGATCAATATCGAGGCGCCGGTGGCGCGCGCATTTCTGGACCGTGGTCTCACCACGGCGTCGCACATCATCACTCTAGGTGCTCTGGCGGGACTGACTAGCGTGATGCTGGTCATGTTGCTTGGCCAGACGCGAGTGCTCTACTCGATGGCCAATGATGGCCTTCTGCCTAAGAAATTCTTTGCTGCTGTTCATCCCAAGTTCCGCACTCCGTGGAAGAACACGATTCTGGTCGGCCTGCTGGCGGCGATCGTTGGCAGCCTGACGCCCATCGACGATATCGGAAGGATGGTGAACATTGGCACGCTGCTGGCGTTTGTGATCGTATCGATTTCAGTCATGGTGTTGCGCTATACGAACCCCAGCCAGCCGCGTCCCTTCCGGACGCCGTGGGTGCCGTTGATTCCAATTCTGGGCGTGATCTCGAACGGATACATGATGGCCAAGCTCGGAATGTGGAACTGGATTCGTCTGATTGTGTGGCTCGCCATCGGCCTGGTGGTGTACTTCACTTACAGTGTGAAGCATAGCCGGGTGCAGGCCCTGGCTGCGGGGAGGCAGCCGGAAGAATGACGAGGAATCTGATCCCTGGGCCCTCCGCACTGCGCGGAGGGCCTTTTTGTTTTATAGTCGTGGCTCGGCGGAGTTTCCCTCAGGGGCTAAAGCCCTCGAACAAGGGAAGGCTGGATCGCAGCGCTGAAGCGCGGCGCCACCCAAAACCAGCTGACTGAGCCGTTGGTGCTTCCATGAAAGCGTTTCGCAATCTTCGGACCATCGCCGCGCTTCTGCTGCTCGTCATGGCGATCGGAACCGCGGGGTATCACTACATTGAAGGCTGGCCTTGGTTTGACGGCTTCTACATGGTGGTGACCACGCTGACCACCATCGGCTACCAGGAGGTGCATCCGCTCTCACAAGCCGGCCGCGTGTTCAACGTGTTTGTGATTCTGTCGGGCGTGTCGCTTTTGTTGTTGGGGGTCGGAGCACTCAGCCAGGCTTTGCTAGAATTCGAGCTGCAAAGCTTCTTCGGAAGGCGGCGCATGGAGCGCGAAATCGGGCGGCTCGACGGCCACTACATCATCTGCGGCATGGGGCGGGTGGGGCGCAGCGTGGCGCGTGAATTGGCGCGCCAGCCGGTGCCGTTCGTGATCCTGGAGAACAACGAGACCAAGCGCCAGCGCTTCACGGCGGAAAACTGGCTGGTACTGGCCGGAGATGCCACGCAGGAACCAACCCTGCGCCAGGCGCAGATCGAGCGGGCCCGTGGGTTGATCGCAGCGACCACCACCGACGCCACCAATCTTTACATCGTGCTGACCGCGCGGGGATTAAATCCGCACCTGAAGATCATCGCGCGGGCCAGTGAAGATGGCGCGGAAAAACATTTGCTGACAGCAGGCGCCGATGCCGTGGTGTCGCCGTATTCGTTCGCGGGACAACGCATCGCGCAAGCGCCTTTGCGGCCGCACGTGGTCACCTTCCTTGATACCGCGACCACGCACCTCGGCATGGACCTGGAGATCGGCGCTCACATCACTCCCTCGTCGACCTTTGCGGGCAAGACACTCGAGAGTTCGCGCATCCGTCAGGAGCGTGGAGTGATTGTGCTCGCCGTCAAGCGGCGAGACGCCATGCGCTTCAATCCGGCGCCCGATGAGCGCATCGAGGCAGACGATTGCCTGATCGCCATGGGCGAACCCGCTCAACTGCGGCAACTCGAACAGACCGCCTCCCCGTCCTCATGAAAATCATTACCGCGGCAGAAATGCGCGCCATCGACCGCGCCACCAGCGAGCGCTTCGGCGTGCCTTCGCTTACGCTGATGGAAAACGCCGGCGCGGCGGTGGCGGAGCACGTGCTGGCCCATTATGGCGCGGCACAGACCATTGTGATTTTCTGCGGCAAGGGCAACAACGGCGGGGACGGATTCGTGGCCGCACGGCGGTTGCATGAGGAAGGCAAGACCGTAAGAGTCAACCTGCTGGCCGATCCGGCAGACCTGCGCGGCGACGCCGCGGTGATGTTCGGCAAGCTGCCAACGTCGGCGATCGTGGTCCGCTCCAGCGAAGAGTTGAAGAGCGATCGCGTAGGACTCTCCGGTGCTGCGGACTTATATCTCGATGCGATTCTCGGCACAGGCTTCAAACCGCCGGTAAGCGGGCTTTACGCCGAGGCTATCGCATTGCTGAATGCGGTTCAGGCGCCGGTGATTGCGGTTGATATTCCTTCCGGCGCTGACGCCGACGCGATGGGGCCGCAGGCCGGCATCATTGCCCGAGCGGATTCAGTCGTCACCTTCACCGCTGCGCGTCCGGCGCATGTGTTCAGTTCTCTGACCGAAGGGCCCACGTGCGTCGCGAAAATCGGTTCGCCGCCAGAGGCAATTGTTTCGTCGATGCAACTCAACGTGATCACGGCACGCGACTTCGCTCCGCTGATCGGGCCGCGTCCGGCGGAATCCAACAAGGGCAAGTACGGGCACGTGCTGGTGGTCGGAGGATCGGTGGGCAAGGCAGGCTCCGTGGCTATGGCCGGGATGTCCGCGCTGCGGGCCGGTGCGGGGCTGGCAACGGTGGCGACGGCGGAGTCGGTACTGCCTACGGTTGCTGGATTCCATGCCGAACTGATGACGGAGCCCCTGCCCGAAACCCCCGCCGGGACGATTGCGGCGAGAGCGGCGAGGAGGCTGACTGCACTGGCGAAAGGGAAGAGCGTGCTAGCGATCGGACCGGGGGTTTCGCGAAATCCTGAGACATCGAAGCTGGTACGAACTCTGGTGAGCAAGAGCGAGATTCCGATCGTTCTCGACGCGGACGGACTCAACGCGTTCGAGGGACAAACCAATCGGCTGAACGGTAAGGGCCGGCTGCTGGTGATTACTCCGCATCCCGGGGAAATGGCGCGGCTCATGGGGTGTTCTACCGACGATGTGCAGAAGGACCGGCTGGGCATTGCGCGGCGGTTCGCGAGCGAGCATGAACTCACCGTGGTGCTTAAAGGAAACCGGACGCTGGTGGTGCTGCCCGATGGCGAGGCTTGGGTGAATACGACGGGAAATCCCGGGATGTCCACCGGCGGAACCGGCGACATTCTCACCGGCATGGTTGCGGCGATGATTGCGCAGCATCCGAGTGAGCCGCTGCTGGCGGTTTGTGCAGCGGTCCATCTGCATGGGCTCGCTGGCGACGTGATGCTCGAAAGCGCGGGCGAGCATTCGATGGTTGCGACCGATCTGCTGCATGGGTTGCCGGAGGCGTTCTGGCGCGCGCAGAACACAGCCCGGGAGGAGTTCGTGTGCTGGGACGGTTGTGGCACCCGCCGCGGTTAAATGCCCGAGCCTCTGGGCGCGGCAACCTGGCCATGAACCCCCAGGCGGCGCTATCGTTGCGGCCCCACTTCTCGCAAAAGATGCGAGAAATGGGGCACCCGCAGAGTCGGGAATTGGCATCATCGCGAAGCGGGGAGCAAGACGGTTTTTCCCATCGCCGCCGAACGGCGCGCGGCGTCAAGAATCTCCGTTACCGTTACGTTGGTTTCCAGCGATGATGGGGCGTCCGGCTTGGCTCCGTCGAGGATGACTGCCCGTAAATACGACAGGGAATTGTCGTACGGAGGGGGCACGGGCTTGGCGGCAAGCTGTTCTTCGCGGCTGTCATTTCCACCCCGACGCAGACGGATGTCGTCCCTCTTCACCGTAATGACATATCCCGTCTGACCGTACACTTCCATGTCTTTGCGGTCGAAGGGCCAATTCCATGAAGCCTGCACGATGGCCTGCGCCTTGGGATAGGTCAGGATGATGGTGGCCTCGTCATCCACGCGCGAATAGATTTCCGGCTTGATCTGCTGGGTGACGGCCGTGACGGTTTGCGGGCGCTGCCCGTTCATGAACCATGTCATCAGGTCGGCGCCGTAGCAGCCGAAGTCGAACAGAGCGCCAGCACCGTTTAGTTTAGGATCGGTGAGCCAGGCGAGGAATTCGGGCTCGACGCCAATTTCTTTCGGGCCACGGTGGCCGTCGTGCACGACCACTTTTCGGATGTCGCCGAGCGCTCCTTCATGCACCAGGTCGTAAGCAGCGTGGTTGCTACGGTACCAGGAGGTCTCATAGTTGACCAGCACCTGAATCTTGCCGGCGTGAGCCGCCTTCTCGATGGCCAGCGCGTCTTCGAGGCTGACCGCTAGCGGCTTCTCCATCATGACGGAAACCCCGTGCCGGGCGCAGATCTCCACCACACGCCGGTGATCAAACGTATGGGTGTAAACCAGCACAGCCTGCGGTTGCACCTTTGCCAGCATTTCCTCCAGATCCGCAAACAGCTGGGCTCGGTCAAATCCGTAGCGCGTCGCAGCCTGGGAGAGCAGTTGTGCGTCTGGTTCGGCGACACCGACGATCTCAATCTCAGAGCTGTGCCGCGACTGGCCGAGAAACCCGTGAACATGTCCATGAACCAGGCCAACGATGCCGACGCGGAGCGGCGCTTGTGCGGGCGAGCCCGCGAACGAAAGCGCAGCGGCAAATAATGACGAGAGGAAAGCCGAAAACGCAATTCTCTTCATGACACTCCTCCGAGAGTCCAACCAGACATGGTAAATCGGCGATTCAGCACAGATCTGATTCGGTCCATTCTTGCTCGCCTGCCTGTCCCGTGGGACATTAATCAATTAGTTAATGGCGGCTAAGTGCTTCAAAGAACAAGGGTACGATGCCCCCACTTGTGGCTCCCAGTGCGGAATCCGGACGAGGGGCTTCAGTAATCTATTACTCCATCGAGGCCGGTGGCATAGTTCGGATGGCCATATATGACCCACTTCCCCCAACCGCACCCCTCGCGACGCGCAGCGCGGATCCAGCTAGGAGATTCAGTCCTGGCTGCGATCCGTCTTGAAGACGGCCGGCGCACAAAAGCTAAACTCCAAACCATTTCCGTGACCGGCGGACTGCTGCAGATGGCGGCTTCTCTGGGACAAGGCGACCTGGTCGAAGTAGCGTTTCAGACACAGGCGGGCCCAGTCCACGGCATGGCGGAAGTTCTCAGCCCGATGAAGATGGCCAATGGCGTATTGCAGCCGTTCCGCTTCGTCGCGCTCGAGGATGACGACCATCGCCGACTGCGGACCTCACTCGATCACGTGGTGGAGCGGAGTGTGCTCGGCTTGAAGTCAGGCGCGTTTAACGCGCATTGATTCCGTCGGCCCCGTCGCCGCTCAGTCGCCCCTGATCGAACAAACTCTCTCGCTATACTGGAGGTGTGGACGGCCAGGCCAGGGCGAAAGACGTGCTGCGCGAGATCACCACACACTCAGCTGAAGAGACGATTGCCTTCGGGCGTACCCTCGCCGAGGTGTTGTCGCCGCCTAAGTTGGTTCTGCTGCGCGGTGACCTGGGAGCCGGCAAAACCACCTTGGTCAAGGGAATCGCGGCGGCTTTCGACGCAGCTGCCGAGGAAGACGTCACCAGTCCCACCTTCACGCTGGTGCATGAATACAGGGGACCGCGCGCCCATCTGTATCACATCGATCTCTATCGCATTGATACCCTGCGCGAACTGGAAACACTCGGGCTCGATGACTTGCGTTCGGACAACAGCATCCTGTTGATCGAGTGGGGAGAAAAATTTCCCCGCCTGCAGCGGGAGCGGGATGTGGAGATTGCCCTGGAGCGCGAGGGCGAAAACGGGCGACGGATCCGGATATCTAGCCAGAGCCTGTCCTAGGTGTGCGCGCCCGCCACCAAAGCGAATCGAAAGTATGGCCGAGGGAGATCCAGTAGCACCACATTCGAGCGCTCCTGCACGCGTTCAAGGATAACTTCACCTCCGTCGGGGCGAGTCCGGGACGAGAATGGTACCCGCCTGTCCGGGGCTCGCTAACACGGTTGTGGACCGTGACGGCAATACACGTCCGACGAGCTGCCTTTCACCAGCAACTCTGAGTAGTTCCTGGGAGGGATGACCTAGTGACTGATGGGCGGCGATGCAGAAGGGATGAGAATGGTTCGCGGACAGGCCACTGGAGCGCTCCATTCCCGCACCATTGAGAACAGGATGGCTGCGGAAAACATGGCGAAGACTAAGCGTCGACTCTTCATGGCGTCTTAATCATACCAGTCTGCGACGTGAGATCCTTGATTTCGTATGAAGAACGCTCCGTTCAGAATGATGCCCACGGGGATAGAAAGCCGTTGACAGTCGAACCGCATCATTACCCGCGTTCAACGCAAGGCGTCACGGTCTTGCCGGGACCTTCCCGAACCATTCATCGAACCAGTCCAACGTGCGCACGAAGTAGTCGCGGGCATCGGCGGGCTTCACGAATACGTGTCCTTCGTGCGGATAGACGACCATCTGGACCGGAACCTTCATGGCCTGCAAGGCATGCCACCACTCCACGGATTGTTCCATCGGGACTTCGCCGTCGCTATCCCCCACCAGGATGAGTGTTGGTGTCTTCACGCTTCTGACGAAATGCATGGGATCGCTCTTAGCATAGACCGCAGGATCGTCGTAGACCGATGCGCCGAAAAACGGGATCATCCATTCGTCAATGTCGTTCACTCCGTAATAGCTGAGCCAGTCGGAAAGCCCCGCTCCGGCAACGGCGGCAGCAAAGCGCAGGGTCTGCGTCTCCGCCCACATGGTCATGTAGCCGCCGTAGCTGTGCCCACGGAGGCCCAGGCGCCGGGAGTCGACGGGATAGTCTTTCAAAATCGCGTCCACGCCGGCCATGATGTCGCGAAAATCGCCGCCACCGAAATCCTTCACGTTCCCCCGGGTGAAGGCCTCTCCTTGCCCATAGCTGCCCCGCGGATTGGGGCAAAATGCGAAGTAGCCCATCGCCGACTCGGCGCCCATCACCCTCGTGTCCCAGCGCGAGCCGCACGCTGAGGAGGGACCACCGTGGACGTTTACGACGAGGGGATAGGTCTTGCCCGGGCCAAAGTCCCTGGGCAGCATCAGCCAGCCTTCGAGTCTCGTTGTTCCGTTCGTCCAGTGGAAATTGCGCATCTCGCCCCAGGCGGGTTTGGCGTCCGCGCTCACCTTGGTTAACTGCTTCCACCTACCGATGGGGCCAGCCCAGACCTCAGGCGGAGTACTCGCGGATTGCCGGATGACGGCAGTCACCGATCCATCACGGGAAAAGGACGCGCTTGGAGAAGGGGCGACTCCCAGAGATTCCTCGCCGGTCCAGAGAGACTGTACAGCGCCGCCGGAAACCTTGACCGTGGAGAATCCAGATTTTCCATCCACGTTCTCCGCGAAAGTAATTTGATCCGGCCCCGTCCAGGCCAGCGAAGAAGGGGAACTATTCATTTTGAGTGTCAAATTTCGAGGTGTGCCGCCGGCCGCGGGGACAACGAAGACGTCCCCGCCGGTGACACCCTCGTCGCTCATGAGGCCTTCGATGAAGGCTACGTACTTGCCGTCGGAGGAAATGTGAGGCTCGGCGATTTGCCACTTGGGAGCATAGATCTCGCGCATCTCTCCAGATTGCGAACGGATGCGATAGAGTTTCGCGATGTACCAGTTGGCGTCGCCGGAGCCGTGAGCGGCGGTTGCCACCCAGCCTTGGCCGTCGGGCATCCAGTCGTACTCGTAGACGTACACATCCGCGGGCGTGATCTGGGTGAGAGCGTTCGTCGCCAGATCGATTGTGGTCAGCCGCTGCTCGTACACTTCATCGCCAATTACGCCCGCCAGCGGTGTCATGGGTTGCAGCGGGCCAGCGACTCGCGGCATGCCTGCAATGAAGAGCAGGGCAAGCTTCGAGCCATCGGGAGAAAAGCTTGGTGTGGAGGCATAGCCTTTTACTTCGGCTCGTTTCACGGCAGCGCTGCCGTCGAGTGCTGATGTCAAGACCTGGGCCGCTGGAACGTCGCCGGATAAGTCAGCGATGAAAACGATCTGCTTCGAATCCTGCGACCAGGAGACGTCGCGCAACGCCAGCTTGCCCCCCACCGCGATGGGGTGAGCCGTTCCGCCGCCTGCCGGAATTACCGCCAGTTCGCCGGCGATGATGTAGGCGACCTGCGTTCCGTCGGGAGAAATCGCGGCTTGGTCGATGCGCTCCGCGTGAGGCATGGAATCAATGACGGAGGCAGCGCGAGAGGGCGGAGTTGACTCGCCCCGAGCGGGAAGGATGGAGCACAAAAGTGAAACCACGATCGTGCACAGAAACAATGAAAATCCGCAAGTTGGTTTCATAGTGGAGGAGCTTGAATGGGGTATCTAGAAACCCATGATGTTGTAGCCGCAGTCGACGTAGATGACTTCGCCGGTGATTCCACTGCTGGCGTCGGATGCGAGGAATACGCCGGTGGACCCCACCTCTGCAACCTCGACGTTGCGTCCCAGAGGCGCACGTTCCGCATGCGACTTCAACATATCTCCCAGGCCGGAGATGCCGCGGGCAGCAAGGGTTTTGATCGGTCCAGCGGAGATGGCGTTCACGCGAATCTTTTTCCTTCCCAGTTCGTAGGCAAGATAGCGCACGGAGCATTCGAGGCCTGCCTTGGCTACCGCCATCACGTTGTAGCGCGGGACAACTTTCTCCGATGCGTAATAGGTCATCGTCATGATCGAACCGCCATCCTCCATCAGGGGAGCGGCGGCGCGGGAGACCGCGACCAGCGAGTACACGCTCACGTCCAGGGCAACGCGGAAGCCTTCTCGCGTGGTGTTGACGAAGTCTCCCTTCAATTCGTCGGCCGGCGCGTAGGCCACGGAGTGCACCAGCGCGTGCAGTTTGCCGTAGCGCTGTTTCAGCGTGGCGAAGAGTCGGTCGATTTCCTCGTCCTTGGACACATCACACATGTAGCCTTCGGCGCCGGGCAGGGAAAGGATGAGGTCCTTCGCTTCCTGCTCCAGGCGCTCGTTCTGGTAGGTGATGGCCAATTTCATGCCAGCGGCGTGCAATCCCTGGGCGATGGACCACGCGATCGAGCGCTTGTTGGCAACTCCGAAGACGACAGCGTTACGGCCCTGCAGGTCTGAGGACATGGGTGCTCCTTAGAATTGGAAAGAATAACAGTCACAAGTGGGATTTACCACGGAGGAACAGAGATACGGAGAAACCAAAGCATTTTGTTTTGGATTTGCGGCGACTGTTTTTTCTCGGTGTCTCCGGGCTGACCGTTTTATTTCACGGTGCTCGCCTCTTCCACGGCGACGACGGTTGCTACCGGCCAGCTCGCGGCTACAAAGGACATGCCGTAAACGCAGGCGAGGATAGCGAAGGCGGCCACCAGGCTGACTTTGTGCGCGACCACGCCTACCCCGATGGCCAGAACGAGTTGCAGAAACGTTCCGGCGAAGTAGAACGCATTCTGCACCCGGCCCATCAGGTGTTTCGGCACCATCTCCATCAAACTGGTATTCATCGCTACGCCGCCAACGCCGCGCGCCGAACCCATCAAGAAATAAAGCGAGATGGCAAGGAAGAGAAACGGAGCGATGGGAGCGCAGACCACACAGACCGCCAACAGAGCCATGGAGAACGCAATGGCCCGGCGGCCTCCCAGTCGGGCAATGGCCTGCGGCGCGTAGAGTGCGCTGACGAAGGCTCCCGTTCCCCATCCTGCATTGAGCCATCCATAGCCCTTGGCTCCAGCGTGGAAGATGCGATCGCTCAGCGAGGGTGTGACCACCACGCCGGTGATCATGGCTCCCAGAAACAAAGCCCAGGCGAGCCCGAGCATCACGACCGCACGATGGTCGCGGAGGAAGTGCAAGCCCTCGCGCATCTCGAGCCAGAAGCGCTCCAACTGGCTTTCGGCAGCGCGAATGTCGGCTTTGAGTTCCTGCGGGCTGAGCACGACATGGCGTCCCTTGCGCACGGCGAAGTAGCAAAGAAACGAGACGACGTAGGTTGACACGTCGATGGTCAGCACGCCACCCAGGCCGATGTGGTCGTACATGAAGCCTACGATCGCGCCGGCGATAAGCCATCCGCCCTGGACGCCTGCGAGCAGGAACGTATTGGACTGCACGAACTGGCCCTCGGGCGTCAGTTCCTGGATCAGTGCCGTAATCGTGGGCCAGAACATCCAAAAGCCGGCGGCGACCAGCGTGTTCATCAAATAGAGCTGCCAGACCTGGACGTGGTGCTGAAAGGCGAGAACGGCCACGACTGCGATGACCATACCGCGCACGGCGTCGAGCCACATGACCAGGCGCCGGCGGTCCTCGCGGTCAATAATGACGCCGGTGAAGGGAAGCATGAGCATGGCCGGGACGGTCTGCAACACGGCAAACGTCCCGAGGGCCATTTCGGAGTGCGTGGCCTGCAGGATGTACCAGGCGACGGCGGCCGAGTTCATCCCGCTGCCCAACATGGAAATCACGTTGGCGGCAAAGACGAATCGCAACGGACGCTGGCCGAGGATGGCACGCATCGTTCTACTTTAGCCGAAGTGGAGAGGGGCTGGAATTCACCGCAGGGACACGGAGTCACGGAGAAAAGAGAGGATCGGATCTCCCCTGTGTCTCCGTGTCTCCGTACTCGGAAGGCTCCTTGAGCGCGCGTGATCCCGGCCCTTGCGTGCGGCGACGTTCGGCGCTAGGATTCGCCTGCTGCTCGAAGTTTGATGTCCGAATTTCTTTCGTACACCGGAGGCGGGCTATGAGACGCTGCAGCGGTTCGCTACTGCTGGTTGTGTTGTTCCTCTCTTTCGCGGTTTCTATCCCTCACGCAAGCGCCCAGGTCGATCGCATCGTGATTGCGGCCGGCACGGATGAGGATCACGCGCTGCAGGACATCTCGAACGAGCAGAATGCGCAGAAAAAGCTCGCCATGTATGAAGAGTTTGTGCAGAAGTTTTCTTCCAACCCGGCGGCCGTGGCCTACGGGAACTGGCAGATCTCGCAGGCCTACCAGGCGACGGGCGACCTTCAAAAGGCGCTGGACTATGGCGACAAGGCGCTGGCTGGGTCTCCTCGCAACCTCGATATCCTGGTGTCGCAGGCGAGCCTGGCGCAGCAGGCCAACAACCATGCCAAGCTGATGGATTACGCTGCAAAAGGCGGCGAGGTTTGCCTCTCGATCGGCAAGCAGGCCAAACCTGAGGGCATGAGCGACGACGACTTTGCTCGGAAGGTGACCGAGGAGAAGGCGGCTGCGCAGAACAGCTGCGAGTTTTTGGAGACCTCCGGTTTCAATGCGATTACAGCCGAAACGGACCCGAAGGCGCGCATGGCGGAAATCGAGAAGTTCACTGCGGCCTTTCCAGACACGAAATTTCAGGATCAAGTATCGAACTATGCCCTGTACACGCTGGGCCCGGGACAGTTGAACGATCAAGCGCGCCTGGTGTCGTTCGGTGAAAAAATCCTGGCTTCCAATCCCAACTCCCTGACAGCGCTATTGCTGCTGGCTAGTTTCTACGGAGACGATACGAAGCCGGGCAGCGCGACCAAAGCGATCGCCTACGCGCAGAAAGCCCTCGAGATAGCGAAGCCGGACGCTCCCGACGCCGACAAATCGCGGAAACTGTCAGGAGGCGTTGCCCATAATACGATCGGGTGGGCTTACCTGAAGGAGGAAAAAACGATGGCCGCGATCCCCGAACTCAAGGCCGCCGCCGCGCTGCTCAAGGGACAGGATGAGCAGCAGTACGCGCGGGCTCTCTATGGAGAGGGTTTCGCCTACGGGAAGTTGAACAAATTGACGGAAGCGCGCGAAGTGCTGACCGAGGCGGCGAAAATTCCCGGTCCTCTGCAGGCGATGTCGCAAGACCTGCTGACGAAAGTCAATAGCGCACGGGCCAAGGGGAAATAGTTCCGGGCCGGTTGGTCTGATTGGTGAAAACCTCAACCGGAGAGGGCACAGGGTTTCACCGGGGAGTCTTCTTCCTCGAATTACTTCTCGGGCTTGACCAGTTCCTCGGAAAGCAGTTGGGCCTTCCAGGCCAGAGTACGGGCGCGTTCGAGATCCCCGGCGTCGAACGCGGCCTTCGACTGCGCCATGAACTGGCGGGTCTGGTTGACCATGTCCTGCTCGTTCGAGCTGAGTTGGCGTCCGGCGATCTTCTTGAGGTTCGCTTCTGTCGTTCCCAGCATTTGGTTGGCTGTATCCCGTTGGTGCGACGTCTGGCCGGCGGGGCCCCCAGCCAACTGAACGCTTGGTTCCGAGGTACCTCCCTGCCGCACAATCACCTTCGACGGCGGACAGTTCGTCGGAGCAGTCGCCGATCCTGGGTTGGGAGCGCCATCAGCGGGAACAGGATCTGTCGCCGGCGTGGAACCAGTAGCAGGCTGTCCGGTGGCCGGAGCGCTGACGCAATTGGGGGACGTAGTGGCTTTCTTTTTATGCCGGGGCTTCTTCGCCGGAGCAGGCCGAGTTTGACCCGAAGCTGTTTGCGCCGGGGGCTTCGCGGAGGATGGTGGCTGGGGCGGAGTTGGTGGATTCTGGGCTGCTGCTGCGGTCCCCTGATCCGGCGTCGCCGGAGTCTCATCTGCCTTACTTGCGGGCGCCGCCTGGGGCGCGTTCTGAGGCCCCGCGGGGACCAAGGGCAGGGCCGAAGTCGGGCAGCAAATCATGAGGCTCAGAATTACGGCCAGAGTCATATCCAAGTCCCAATCGATCCGCCAACGCCTCCCAATTTTACCCCTAAGCAGCAGAGTGCGGCGAGCATCGTGATTGTCTTTCAGGCCAAAGGACTAGGCATCAATCTCCACGTTGCGCGGCTGCCGCATCGGCGTGATATTCGGGTCCAGCCTCCATCGCTCCGCCGGTCGCCGGAATATGAAAGCGAAAAATCGTCCCGGTTCCCTCAACGGATTCGAAGTTCACTGATCCATAATGCCATTGCAGAATCTGATAAGTCTGCGCCAGTCCGATGCCGCTGCCGTCTTTCTTGGTCGTGAAATAGAGTTCGAAAATTTTGTCTTGCGCGTCCTGCGGAATTCCTCCGCCTTGGTCGCGGACCTCGGCAACCACTACATTGTTTTCACGCCGGGCAGAGATGGTCAGCAGCCCTCCCTGGGGCATAGCCTGAACTCCGTTGATCACGACGTTGAGGATGGCCTGTTTCAGCAGGTCCACGTCGACTTTGATGGGCAGTCGCTGTTCCGGCATGTGACGCTCAATGGTGACACCGTGCTGCTCGGCATCCGGAGCCGCAAGTTGCGCCACTTCTTCCATCAGCCGGCGCAAGTCCACTTCCTCCAAGTGCAGATCACGGGGCCGGGTGAAATCCACCAGCGTCTGTACCACGCGATCCAGGCGGCGGATTTCGCTGTCAATGATGTCCATGTGACGGCGCGTGTCGGGTTCCTGCGCGGCCAGTTTGTTTCGCAGCAACTGCAAGTGAAGCACGATAGCGTTGATGGGGTTCTTCACTTCGTGGGCCACCCCCCGGGTAAGACGTCCGCTGGCGGAGAGGCGGCGGGACATCTCAATTTCGTCGCCAATCCGCCGGACCGATTCCGGGTCGCGCATAATCAGGAGAGCGCCGATCTGCGAATTTTTCTCCTGTACGAAGTCGAGAGAAACCTGCACACGTTTTCCTCCCGCCGCTTCAAACTCCCTCTGGAACAAGGGGCGCCGGCGCTCAAACGCATCGAGCAGGGCTGTGCCCAGGTGGGAATGCCGATCAAAGACCTCATGAACCGTGTGTCCGAGGAGTTCTGCGCGAGGACGGCCCAGAAACCCTTCCACGGGCGCGCTGACGAGCACAACCCGAGAGTCGCGCGCGAACAGCATCAGGCCATCCTGCAGCTTGGCCATGAGTTGGTCTACGTTGTCCTTGAGGGCGGAGAAGATTTCCCGGCTGTCGCGAATCTGGCGGCCCAAGTTGGCAATTTTCAGAGAGACGAGACCGTACTCGTCGTGCTGCGACTCGTCGCCAGATAGCGTGTCGGCGTCTCCTGCGCTCACACTATCGAGATTAAGGCTGATTCTCTTCAGTGGTCCCAGCGCCAGGTTGGAGATCCCAGCAGCCAGAAACAACGACACGAAGATCACCGCCACCGAAATATAGACAGACTTCATCAGGCGGGCTTCCACCTCACTCTTCAGGAAGACCGTTTGCACGCCGATGCGGATGGTACCGAACGGCTGGCTATTCAGCTCCAGTGGATAGCTTACGTCGTACACCGCGGCCGGGCTGAAGACCAGACGGATTTGTTCACGGAAGCGGGCGCCGACAACCTGCTGGAAGTCCGGACGTCGGGGAATTATCTTGCCCACCAAGCTCGCGTTGCTATGGAGCAAGGCCTTGCCATTGACGTCGACGATGGCCACGTCATAGATGAATCTCCAGTCGCCGGGATCAGACTGGAGCAGGTTGTTCAGGGCTACGTCGGTCTGCACGTAATCGGCCAGCGCACGTCGCACCGCGATCGGGTCGTTGGTATCGATGGAGGTGCTGCCGAAGTCCGGCACCGCGTTGGAGGCTGCATACGCCAACTGGTGCGTGAGGCTGGTTGCCGTTTCGTTGGCATTCGTGATGCGTAAGCGAAGGATCTGGGAGATGTACAGATAGGAAAACGCGGATACCATCGCCGTCACCATAAAAGTGATGACTAGCACGATGATGGTCTTTCGTCGCAGCATAAAGGAACAGGAAGCCTCGCTCAACGGAAGCGCGAGAAAGGTGTCTTAGCCACTGGGTACTTCTTCCTTGCCCGGGACTGTTTCCGGGCCGGTGCTGCCGTACTCTTTCAGCTTGTTATGAAGCGTTTTCAGGCTGATGCCGAGGATCTCGGCGGCGCGTGTCTTGTTGTTGCTGGTCGCCTCCAGCGTCTTCAGAATCAGCATTTTCTCCGCTTCTTCCACGGTCGTTCCTACGCCCAGACGAACCGCGTCGGGATCATTGGCCGCGGTGCGAAGGGGAGCTTGTCCAAACCCTGGCGGCAAATGCTTGGTCTCGATCAGGCCGGCGTCGCAGACGATGACCGCGCGTTCGATCGTGTTGCGCAATTCACGCACGTTACCCGGCCATGAATAGTTGTTGAACTGGTTCAGGACAGCCTCACTCACCGCGGCTACTTTGCGCGAGTGCTTGCTGCTCATCTCGGCCAGCAACAGTTGCACCAGGCCGGCGATGTCTTCTTTGTGCTCGCGCAAAGGAGGCATGTGGATGTTGAACACGTTGAGGCGGTAATAGAGGTCGCTACGCAACTCGCCCCGGGACACGGCTTCGTCGGGAACCTTATTGGTGGCGGCGAGCACGCGCACATCCACCGCTGTTTCAACTTTGCTGCCCAGACGGCGCAGTTTGTGGTCCTCCAGAACGCGCAGCAGTTTGGCCTGCGTTCCCACCGGCATCTCGCCGATTTCGTCCAGAAGGAGAGTGCCCGCTTCTGCGAGCTCAAAGCAGCCTGTACGGCGTTCCATGGCGCCCGTGAACGCGCCTTTTTCGTGGCCGAAGATTTCACTTTCCATCAGAGTTTCGGGGATCGCAGCGCAGTTGATCGCGACGAACGGCCGGTCCTTCCGCGGGCTCAGTTCGTGGATGGTGCGGGCCACCAGTTCTTTTCCCGTGCCACTGGCTCCTGTGATCAGCACCGACGCCGTGCTGGGCGCGACCATCTCGATCAAGCGGAAGATCTCCTGCATCTTGCGGGAGGCGCCGTTAAGCCGTCCCAGCGATCCCGCATCCCGCAGCCTGCGCCGCGTAGCTTCGAGTTCGGCGCGCGTGCCCAGCAGGGCGGAAGCGTTCCCCAGAATTGTGCGCAGGCGGTTGGTGTCGATGGGCTTGGTGATGTAGTCGTACGCCCCCATCCGCATGGCCTGGACGGCACTGTCGATGGTTCCTTGGGCGGTGACCAGGATGACGGCGATCGTTGTGGCCTGGTCGGCGAGATTCCCCAGCAATTCGATCCCGCCCATGCGCGGCATTTTCAGATCGGTGATTACGATCGACGGGGACCATTGTGTCGCCTTGTCCAGTCCCTCTTTGCCGTCGCGGGCCGTCTCCACCCGAAACCCCCAGGAGGACACCAGTTCGGCCAGCCCGGACCGTTCGTTCTCCTCGTCTTCAACAATCAATATTTTTTCGTGGCTCATCGGCCTGCTCTTGCTCGGTTTGCTCGCGCTGTCTTGCCATGCATCCAATCACGAAGTTCCCCCCGGCAATAGAGAGAATCCCCACGATACGCGGCCACCTTCCTGCCCGGCAAGGTCTCGATGGGCGCCTTTCCCCGGGGTTTTCCCGAGGCCTCCCGGCTGGAATTTCAATTTGAGACGGAATGACCCCGCGCTTGGTTGCCTAAGGCAATAGCTAGAGTCTACACTTTCGCTTTAAGCAGCGGTGCTGGTAGAATTGTCAGTTCCCAGGGTCAAGTCTTCCAGCGATATTGCTACATCTTTAAATTCCCAAGAACATCTCGATGCCAGAAGTACGCGGCACGAGGCCATTTCGGAGGATTCTCATGGTATTCAACAGCACCACACGCGCATGCCGCGGGTTAGCCGCTTGCATGTCGGTACTGATCGCAGTGGTTTTGATTTCCGCTTTGGCGTCCGCGCAGAGCGATTCCAACCCAAGGTGGGACGTGTTTGGAGGTTATCAGTACTTCCATCCCGGTATCACCGTTCCCGCAGGAGACCCCAACAATCCCACTGCGTTTCCGGTACCCGACATGCCGCGAGGATTTGGCACCGCGCTGACTTACAACTTTGACCCGCATTGGGGTGCGGAACTCGATTTCGGACAGAATTGGGGTAAGGGGAACACGGCGACCACATTTTCGGGTGGGCCGCGCTTCATCTGGCGCACCGAAGGCGCCAACTTCTTCATCCACAGCCTGCTTAGCTACAACCGCTTGGGCATATCTGGCCTCAACAACGGTGCCAGTGGCATCGGTGTCATTCTGGGTGGTGGCATGGATCTGCCGGTAACCAAAATGTTCGCCGTGCGGGTGTTTGAAGCGGACTATGTCTGGTCGCACCACAACTACGCCGACTACGTCGCGGCGGAGTTTCCGACGCTGCGGCGTCCCAATGAGGAAGGTCTAAGGCTGCGCACCGGCGTGGTATTCAGCTGGGGTGGCGCGGAGCCCGTGGCTCCCGCGGCGGCGTGCTCGGTACAGCCGGCGGAGGTGATGATCGGCGAACCCCTGACAGCTACCGTGACGCCCAGCAATTTCAATCCCAAGCATACAGTGACGTATAGCTGGAGCGGGAATGGCGGCCAGGTGACCGGCAAAGACACCACTGCCAGCATCGACACCACGAACGCGACGCCGGGCAGCTACACGATTACGGCGCACGTGACTGACCCGAAGAGCAAGAAAAACAACGAAGCAAGTTGCACGGCCAACTATACGATCAAGCCGTTGCCGCCAAAGAATCCGCCAACGATGAGTTGTTCGGCGAGTCCGTCCACCGTCATTATCGGCGGCTCCGCAAGCGTAACTTGCACTTGCACCAGTCCGGATGGAGTTCCGGTTTCCGTAGCCAACTGGACTTCCACGGGCGGTACCGTTTCCGGCACTGGCAACTCGGCAACTCTGAGCACCGCTGGAGGTTCCGCTGGTCCAGTGACGGTCAGAGCGACCTGTACCGACTCGCGCGGTTTGACGGGTCAGGCCTCAACGCAGGTGGCGCTCGAGAACCCGCCAGTCGACAAGAAGCTGGAACAGCGCCTCGCGCTGCACAGCATCTACTTTGTGGTCGACCAACCCAGGCCCAACAATCTCAAAGGTGGTCTGCTGGCCAGTCAACAGCAAACGTTGCTCGCGCTGGCTACCGACTTCAAGAAATACCTCGAAAACAAGCCGGCCGCCCACTTGATTCTCGGAGGACACGCAGATCACCGGGGCACTCCCGCTTACAACATGGCGCTCTCCCAACGCCGTGTCGACACCGTCAGGAGCTTCCTCGTCGCACAAGGCGTTCCCGAAAGCAACATCGACGTCAAAGCGTTTGGCGTGGATGAAAACCTGACCACTGAGCAAGTGAAGGAGGCCATGGAGGGCAACCCCGACCTGAGCGCAGAAGAGCGGGCGAGGATTCTGAAGAACATAAATGTGATCAGGATGGCGAGTAATCGCCGTGTTGACGTCACTTTGAGCACGACTGGCGAATCCTCGGCTAAAGTGTTCCCCTTCAACTCAACCGATGCTCTGACTCTGATTGGCGGCCGCGAAGGTGCCAAGAAGACAACCGCTAAGCCGGCGCCCAAGGCACCGGCGAAAAAGCCGTAACCACGGCGCTGCATAGTCTTGGTGAACATGATGCGGAGGGAGGTTTATCGCCCTCCGCATTTTTTTTGTGTCCTGCGCGTACTTTTGACCTGCCTGGCCCTGCCCGGAAAAGTGTGAAGAAACTCCCCGGGAGGAAGAATCTACATGGACCGCCACGAAAGTGCCATCGCCAAGTCATTGATTTGATGAGAATGTATCTGGCATTCGGGTTGCCACTTCCTTGTCGAAGATGCACGGGCGAGGATGATTCTGATGAGCCGGTACTGCAGACCTCAAGGTCTGATGATTTGGCCGATGCTACTGGCCCTTTTCTGGGCGGCGGCCTGCGCTCGTCCGGCCGGACCGCAAACTGATAATGGTGCGACTCGAGTCGATGAGCATCAGGTTCCGTTTCGGGATGGCGATGGAAACTCCCGCGGCAATACCGGTTCCGGGGACTCATCCAATGCCCCGGACAATGCGAAGGCCGAAACGGCCCTTCCTTTCCACGATCGTCAAAGTCTTCCGGCCGGCACATTGCTGACGGTCCGACTGAAGAATCCAGTATCCGCCGAGAATCCGGACGCCAACGTCCCTTTCGAGGCGATCGTCGACGAACCGGTCGTAATCGAGGGAAACCAATTGGTCCCGCGCGGCGCCACAGTCGCGGGACGAGTGGAGTCGGCTCGCGCCTCCAACCTCAAGCGCGATCGCGGCTACGTTCGCCTGGCTCTTGATTCGATCCACGTAGCCGGCTTAACTCTGCCGATCCAGACTTCCAGCCTTTTCGTGAGCGGCAACTCGGGGGAAACGCGCGTTCCGCCGGCTGGAACTCTGCAAAACGACTCGGATGTGACCGTGGTTCGTCTCGAGAAGGGCCGCCGGCTCACCTTCCGTCTGAACGAGTCCGTTTACCTTGCTGCCAGCCAGCGCGCAGCCGCGAACCGCTAGTTCCCCGGTAAAGTTTTCCGCAGAAAAAAGTCCCGTTTTAGTGACATCTGCCCTTACGGGCGGAGGCAGTTCTCTAGAGTGGGCGCGAAATGGAATTTGACTTTGAGCGCTACGCCTTAACAAATTCCCATTTCGGGAAAACCAAGGTCTCAGGCGACAGGATAACCGGTTCCTTCCGGGAATCATTCCGCGCAGAGTAGGTGTATGAGGGCGGCCGCTGAATTTGCATGGACACGCCGCCGCCCTCGTAGACCAGTTTCTGCTCGAAACCGAGCCCGACGAAAGCGATCAGATGATCGAACATCTGGGTACTGCTTTCCCCGTGTATCTCAACTTTGCTGTCACTGGAACGGAACGCTTGGTACGCGAAGTGCGCTCCGCTTTGCATCGCCGCAAGCGCGAGGAATGCGCTGCACGGCGCGCCATCATCGAATAGATGCGGAGCGAGATGCGTGAAACTTTGACTGCCATGCTGCTTTCCTGCGAACTGGCGATGTCTGTGCCCGACGTGCCCCACCCCGCCGCGGAAAAGATTCGGACCATCGACAACCTCGCGCGGGAACTCCGGCTCCGCCTGCAGGTGAACTGAGCTCGTGCATTGTCGCGCGTAGTATTTTCTCAGTATTGTCTGCTTCCGCCCTGTCCGTTAATGTTTCGCTGCCCATTCGTTCTGTGGACTTGGGGTCCCGAAAAATCTAGCGCATCTTGCGCACGACGTGGCCGTGCGTTTGCCCACTCGTGTGCACAGCGAAGCATGAACACGAAGAGAACTGGGACATCCTTATGACTACTCTCAGAAACCTCATCGGTGCGGTGCTGGCCGTGTCTCTAGGCCTGAGCGCCGCGGCGCAACAAATCTCGGGAAGCATTCGTGGAACTGTTGTGGATGCTTCAGGGGCGGTGGTGCAAGGTGCGTCGGTGCGTGCAACGCAAAACGAGACGGGTCTGACCCGAACGTCGGTGACAGATCGTTCCGGCGGGTATGTGCTCCTGGAGCTGCCAGTCGGTCATTATCGACTGCAAGTCGAGGGAAAGGGCTTCCAGATCTATAACCAGCAGGGCATCATTCTGGACGTGAATGAAACAGCAACCATCCCAGTCCGCCTCGCGGTGGGCGCAGCGACTCAGCATGTGGACGTGCAGGCAGATGCTCTGCTCATTCAAGGGACGGTGACGAGTCTGGGCAAGACAGTCTCGGAGCGCGAAGTTCTTGACCTGCCCCTGAACGGCCGGAACTTTGCGCAGCTCGGTTGGCTGCAGCCTGGCGTTGTGCCGCTTACTCCGGGGCTGGCCGAAGCGGGGGGATCTCTGCGCGACGGTCAAGCCTACGCCGTGAATGGCCAGCGTCCTGAATCAAACAACTTCCTGATCGACGGTGCCAACAACTTCAACGGGGTGGACGGCGGCTTCGTTCTCAAACCACCCGTGGACGCCATCACCGAGTTCAGAATCCTTACCCACAATGCCAATGCCGAGTTCGGAAACAGCCTGGGTTCGACCACCAATATCATTACCCGTTCGGGCGGCAACCACTACCATGGAGCACTTTGGGAATTCCTGCGCAACAATGTTTTTGATTCGACGAATTACTTCGGGCGGCAAGTCGAACCGTTGAAACAGAACCAATTCGGTGGGACGATCGGCGGCCCCATCCGCAAGGACAGAACTTTCTTCTTCGGTTATTACGAGGGGTTCCGCAACCGCCAGGGAGAAACCGATTCTTCGACCGTGCCTTCCCAGGCTGAGTTGCAGGGAGATTTTCGGGCGATCTGCCCGGAGGGCTTCACCGGCGGCCTTTGTAATAATCCCAACCACCAGCTCTTCAATGTCTTTCTCAACCAGCCTTATCCCGACAACCAGTTCGACATGTCTTCGGTGAGCACGCTTACCAAGAACCTCTTGAGCTATTTTCCATCGCCCAACAACGGAACTAATGTTTTCACCTCGACCCAAGTAGTCCATCAGGACACGAATCAGTTTGGATTGCGGCTGGATCAATACCTTGGAGCTTCCGACGTCTTAAACTTCCGGTACGCCTTCAGTGATGGAACGCAACTGCACCCGATTGCCACATCAGGTGCGAGCGTGCCGGGCTTTCCCGTCGGGCAAGAGCAACGGGCCCAGAATTTCGTCGCGCAAGAGGCGCATACGTTCTCTCCGGCCAGGATCGGCGTCTTCCGTTTCTCGTTCTTACGGAACAAGTTTCTTTACGGCGAGAGCGAAAACCACACTACCCCCGCCAGCCTTGGTTTCAATTACCAACCAAGCTTGGACGCGGCGATCGGTCCTCCATTCATCCAGGTGAATGGCTACACCATCGTCGGCGATCCGATTACGGGGCCGCGGGATACCTATGAGAACGCGTTTGACTATTCTGGCTCGTTGAGCTGGGTACACGGACGGCACGAGCTCAAGTTCGGAGGAGGCTACCAGCACCTGCAGGTCAACGTGCTGCAGGGCATCGCTTCCAACGGCTTCTTTGTTTTCGCGCCCTTCCCGGTGGTTCCCGATGCGTTCGCCAGCTTCCTGTTTGGTCAGCCAGTCTTCTTCCTGCAGGGCCGGGGCGATTTCTCACGGGGCATTCGGGGCAATGCACTCGACGCGTATGCACAGGATACGTACAAAGCGACGCCTCGCCTCACCTTGAATTTCGGTTTGCGCTATGAACTCCCGTTCCCCTACACAGAAATCCACAACCGGCAGACTCTTTGGATTCCCGGCCGCCAGTCTACGGTCATGCCCAACGCACCGGTGGGGCTGCTCTATCCGGGAGATGCGGGCGTGCCCGCTGGCCTGATTCCAACCTTCAAGAAGGGATTGGCACCGCGCATCGGCTTCGCGTGGGACCCGACCGGGAGTTCCAAGTGGCTGGTGACGTCGGCCTATGGGATCTTCTACGAGCCGTACTACACCGGCCAGGGGGGACCACTGCAGGCTCCAATCAGCGCTCCCCCGTATCTGCAGACCCAACAGATCAGCCTCACTCCCAGTACGTTTCTTAATTTTTCCGATCCCTACAACGGCAACCCTCCGCCCAACGGCACTTTTGCAACGCCGCTGACCAACCTGACGCTGGCTCCGAACCTGCCTCTGCCCTACTCGCAGGATTGGGACCTGAACGTGCAACGATCTCTCGGCGCAGATCTTCTGCTCGAGATTGGCTACGTAGGGACCAAAGGAACGAAGCTGCCGCGCTTCGTGGAAGGCAATCCTGCTATCTACATTCCGGGGTTCGACTCCGGCGGGAACCCGATCTCGACTTCCAGCAACGCCGACTACCGACGGATTCATTCCGGGTGCACACTCGCTCTGACGTCTCCGCCCTGTACTTACTCGTCCACTGGGCTGATCGAAGGGATTGCCAATTCTTCGTATAACGCACTGGAGGCGAGCCTCACCAAACGGTTCAGTCACGGCCTCTCGTTTCTTGCTTCGTACACCTACTCGAAGTCCATTGACGACGCCTCTTCCTTCAACATGACCGGTTCAGCGGCCAAGCCGGTGGCGGGCGAGAATGACCTGGCACAGGATCCTTTCAATCTGGCTGCCGAGCGCGGTCGCTCCTTGTTTGATGCCCGTAACCGGTTTGTGCTGAGCTACCAGTGGAGTCTGCCTTTCTGGAGACAGCCTCACGGCTGGTATCAACAGGCCCTGGGCAACTGGCAGGTAAACGGAATCGTGACCCGGATGAGCGGCACGCCGTTCACCGTCTTCGATTCCACGGATTTCTCGGTGCAGGGCTCGGCCCCGGAGATCACTGGATTCTTCTCGAACCGGCCGAATCGGGTGCCGGGACAAAATCCCAACTCCGGACCTCGTACCCCCGGTGCGTGGTTTAACCGGAGCGCTTTTCAGCAAATCACGCAGAACCCTAACTCACCGGTGCAGCAATTCGGCACGGCGGGCCGCAACATCGTCCAGGGGCCGGGTTATGCCGATTGGGATTTTTCCGCGTTCAAGAACATTCCCGTGGCCGAGGGCAAGGAGTTCCAGTTCCGGGCGGAGTTTTTCAATTTCCTGAATCACCCGAACTTCCGGCTGCCCGACAGCGATATCAGTTCACCAACGTTTAATCAGGTTCTTGCCGCCCTAGCTCCGCGTTTGATCCAGTTTGCCCTGAAGTTTAACTTCTAGGAAACACACGCGGGGACAGCAGCCTCGGCTGTCCCGTCAGGGCACAGCTCGGCGGCGCCAGTTGGTGCCGCCGGGGGGTTCTGGGCAACCAAGATCCCTGCCGGACAGACCTGCCCGAATAGTGCATGCAAATTCTTGCGCACCCACCAGTAAAAGCACTTCCCGCCACGCCCGATTCCCACTAGAATGGACGCGCCCGGCAGGCGGAATGCCCTGTCCCTCGCGGCGTTCCGCCAGTCCTTCGGGAGGTTCTCTGCACATCCTCGTCACCGCCGACTCGCTCTCGGGATCATGGACCTACACCCGCGAGCTTGTGACCGGCCTGGTCACGCGCGGCATGCGCGTTACGCTGGTCAGCTTCGGCGAAATTCCGATGCCCGAACAGACCTCCTGGATGGATCACCTGCACGGCCTCGACTACCGTCCCACTGCTTTCCGCCTGGAGTGGATGCAGGAAGCGGAAGAGGACCTTGCTGAATCGTCCGCGTTCCTGGCCGCTCTGGTTCGCGAGTTGCGGCCCGACGTCCTTCATCTCAACCAGTTTTGCTATGGGAACCTGCCGGTCGAAGGGCCCCGCGTCGTGATGGCCCACGGCGATTTAATTACCTGGACCCACGCCGTCCACAATCGCGCGCCCAGGCCGGAGCGAGCGCTGGCCTGGTATCGCAATACGGTCCTCAATGGCTTGGCGGGGGCCGACGTGGTCGTGGCACCCTCCGCATGGATGCTCGATCGCATCTCCACCTGTTACATGCGACCGCGGCGTGCGGAAGTGATCTACGCCGGACGCAATCCCATTTTCTTCAATCCCTTCGGCGATAAAGAAGATTGCGTGCTGGCCGTCGGCCGGTTGATCGACGCCAGCAAGCAGGTTTTCCTGCTTACCCAGCACCCGCATTCTGTACCGGTCTGCATTGTGGGCGCCGAGCAAACGGTGCCCATGCCCCGCATACCCATCCGTGCCGACGTGAAAGTGGCAACTGACCAGACGTCGGTCGCGATTCGTGGACCGCAGACGGAAGCACAACTGCGAGCCCTCTACAGCCGCGCCTCGATCTTCGCCGCCACGGCGCGCTACGAACCCCTCGGCATGCCCGCGCTCGACGCCGCATTTTCCCGCTGCGCCATTGTGGCCAACGATATCCCGAGTTTCCGCGAGATCTGGGGAGACGCGGCCCTTTACTTTCGCGCCAACGACGCCGCCAGCCTGGCCGAAAAGATCAGCTCGCTCAATGGCGACCGTTCCATGTGCCGCGCCTACGCGGAATTGGCATACTCCCGAGCGCGTGAGCGCTTTACCACCAAGCGCATGATCGATGACTACCTGCAGCTCTATCGCAGCCTGACCACCGCGCGGGTGGAAGCGGCCTGATATTTCGATTCGGTTGGCTTCCTGGAACAGGAACTACCTCGTAAGTACACTCGGAGACAGACTGCCTCAATTGATGGTATCTTTTAGCCTTACTAGAAACCCGTAAGGTTGGAGGATGGATTCATGGCTCAGGTAAAAATCACCGTAAGACCCAATGGCCCGTTCCGGGTCGAGGCTCCCGAGGGTTCCGTCGAACTGGTGGACGTCAACGGCACCCAATTCGATCTTACCGGCAAGACTGCGTTCTCACTCTGCCGCTGCGGCGGGTCGGTCAACAAGCCCTTCTGCGACGGCACCCACAGCCGCATCGGATTCCAGGGCGCTGAGCTAGCCGTGAAAAAGGCGGACAGCGGTTCGTCGTCCTAAAGAAAACTGCAGCGGTCAGAAGGTTACTGCCGTCCCTTAACTGGGTTTGGGAAGGGCACGGCTTCAGCCGTGCCGCTGGCGCTGCGCCGGAAAAGGGCCTCAGCCCGTGAGGCCTAAGGAACAGGTCGTCCATCTGCGGAGGAGATCGTGAACGATTCACGGGACCGGGAACTGGGAATGCATCGCAAGATCACGCGACGGGACTTCCTCAACGGCGTCGCGGTGACCGCAGGCGCGGCCATGATGCCATGGGACCTGTGCGCTGCCGGGATTGGAGAGGGCCAAGCGGCCGTCGGTCCCGAGAGTGCCCCCAGTTACTACCCGCCCGCCCTCACCGGCATGCGTGGCAGCCATCCCGGATCGTTCGACGCCGCCCACAGCCTGCGCGACGGTACTTTCTGGGATTCGGCGGGCAAGCCAGAAGACAGCGGCGAAACCTACGACCTGATTATCGTCGGCGGCGGCATCAGCGGCCTAGCGGCAGCGTACTTCTATCGCAAGGCAGCCGGTGGCAAGGCGCGCATCCTCATTCTCGAGAACCACGACGATTTTGGCGGACATGCCAAACGCAACGAATTCCGCGTAAGCAATGCATTCCGCCTCGGGTTCGGCGGTACGTTTTCCATTGAAAGCCCTGCTCCTTATAGTGCGGTTGCCAAAGGCGTGATTGAGGAACTGGGCATCGACGTTCCTTCGTTCGCCAAGTATTTCGACAAGAATCTGTATCCCTCGGCCGGGCTGCGTCCCAGAATTTTCTTCGACAAGGAAACCTTTGGCGTCGACAAACTCGTCATCAATCACAACCCTCGTGGCGGAAACGAGAGTGAAGACGCGGCCGGCCCGTCGGCGCAATTGCTGAAGCAGTTCCTTGCCGACGCTCCGCTGGCCGCTCAAGCCAAGCGCGACCTGCAGCGCCTCTATCACGAACCGAAGGACTATTTCCCCGATCTGAACTCTGACCAGAAGAAAGCGAAGCTGGCACGCATGAGTTATGCCAGCTTCCTGAAAGACGTCGCCGGTGTTCATGAAGACATCATCAAGATGTACCAGTCGCTTCCCCATCCGCTCTTCGGCGTGGGCATTGACGCCGTTGCCGCGCAGGACGCCTGGGGATTGGACCTGCCCGGCTTCGACGGCCTGAAGTTGGATCCGGCGCCGGGGAAGGGCATGAACCGCGACGCCATTCCCAATGAAGAAGCGGAGAAGTACTTCTTCCATTTTCCCGACGGCAACGCCACCATTGCGCGCCTGCTGGTCCGCAAACTGATTCCGGACGCGATTCCCGGCACTTCTTCGTCGGATGTTGTCCTGGCCAAAGCGAATTACGCGAAGCTCGACGACCCCGGTTCGCCCGTGCGCATTCGCTTGAACAGCACTGCCGTTCGGGTGAAGCACCTGGGCGAGCCTGCGAGCGCTAAGGAGGTGGAAATCAGCTACGCCCGCGGGGGCAAGGTTTACACGGCCAAGGCGAAGAACGCGATCCTCGCCTGCTGGCACGTTGTGATTCCGTATATCTGCGAGGAACTTCCTGACAAGCAAAAAGAAGCGATGGCCTCGGCGCAGAAAGTTCCTCTGCTTTATACCTACGTGGCCGTTCGCAACTGGACGTCATTCCAGAAACTGGCGACCAATTCTGTCTACGCCCCCGGCATGTACCACTCCTTTGTAAACCTCGACTTGCCCGTGAGCATTGGCGGATACGAGTGTGCGCGCAAGCCGGACGAGCCCATCCTCGTGCACATGATGAAGGCAGCGTGCCGTCCGGGACGCACCGCGCGCCAACAGCACATGATCGGCCGCATGGAACTTTACAGTACGGATTTCGAAACCATGGAACGCAAGATTCGCGATCAGTTGACCCGTACGTTGGGTCCAGGCGGCTTCGATCCCGCCCGCGATATCGCGGCCATTACGGTGAATCGCTGGCCCCACGGTTACGCCTACGAATACAGCTCCCTGTTCGATTCGTTCTGGCTGGAAGGCGGAGAGACTCCGTGTGAGGTTGCGCGCAAACCACATGGCCGGATCGCCATCGCCAATTCCGATGCCGGCGCCTATGCCTACACGGACGAGGCCATCAATCAGGCGTGGCGGGCGGTGGGCGAGATCACCAAGAGCTGATGTCGTGTGCCGGATTCATGGCCAGTCATCCTAAGCGAAGGATCCATGCAACTTGCTTGCAGCAAGGCGCTGCAAAGAATTCCATAGGTCCTTCGCTTTGCTCAGGATGACAGCGCGGATTTAGTCGTGACTCGCGGGATTCGACGCCGTGGTTAGGGGCTATCCATCTGCCTGCTCTTCAACTGGGATGCCTTGGCTCGCGCTTCCTGCGCTGGTTGCGTCATGCCTTTCGCCTCATAGGCTTCCGCCAGAGAAGTTTCCAACGAGGCGTCATCACCGTTGAGTTCCTTCTCTTTCGAATAGGAAGCGATGGCCTCGTCGTACTGCTTCAGTTGGGCCTGGGAAAGGCCCATCCGGTAGTAGACGCCACGGGCTCGCGGTTCCAGACGCAATGCCGTTTTGTATTCGTTGATCGCGGCTTCATCGTTCTGCTGATCGGCGAGCGCCACTCCTAAGCCGGCATGGGCAGCGGCGTTGTTCGGATCCTGAGCGATCAGCTTGTTGAACTCTTCCTGCGCCTCCCTGGGCTGCTCCTGGCTGAGATAGGCGGCTCCCAGGTCCATGCGGGCGCGGGCGTTCTGCGGCTGTAGTTCCAGGACTTGCTTGAGTTCACTCTCGCCTTCCGAGAATTGCCCTTTGTTGAAGTGGGCGTGTGCGAGCGCGTAGTGGGCTGAAGCATCCTGCGGGCTCTGCCGTACTCGCTTTTGCAATTCGCTGATCATGCGATCGGCACTCCGTTGCGCTGCCATCGCGGAGCCGAAGTGGATTCCCGAGCCGCGCCAGCGAAAGATACCCACGGCACTGGCGCCCACGAGCAAGACCATGAAGAGCAGGACGCCGGCTCGTCGGTGCGGCTTATCGTGCTCGGGCGCGACGCGAGCAATCAAGGCGCCAAGGATCAGGCCGCTGATGAGTCCACCGCCATGCGCTGCGTTGTCAATGCCGGGAGACAAAGTTCCGAACAGAACATTAAAGCCGACAAAGAAGAGAAGGCTCCTCAGTGTCCCCTGGATTGCGACGCGGGGGAGGGAGAATTCGCCAAGATAGAACGATGCAATCAAGGCGCCGGCTAATCCGAAAATCGCGCCCGACGCTCCAACGCTCAGCGTTCCTGGATTCCATCCGATGCTTGCCAAGCCTGCTGCAACGCCGGTGATGAGATACATGGCAGCAAAAGTCCAGCGTCCGTAAAGCGATTCGCACAGTGCTCCCAGATCCCACAAGCACCACATGTTGAAAGCGATGTGCATGAGGCCGCCATGCAGGAACATGTAAGTCACCAGCCGCCACCACTGGCCCGACAGGGTATAAGGGCCGTAGTTGGCGCCGAAGTGCACCATCACTTGCCCCGTGAAATCCAGCGAAGGACCACTAGCCAGCACCATCGCGATAAAGACCATCACGTTGGCGCCAAAGATGACCTGCGTGAGACTGATGCTGGATTCGCGCCGCACCCAGGGCGCGGCGATTACGGGCTGGGGAGCGTTGTCGTCGAGTTCGCCGCGCTGCGCCGCCTCGTGCTGCTTACACCATTGGCAGATTTTCTTTCCAAACATCAGCGGAGGAAGCTGCCGGCCACATCGAATGCAGTTTGCCATGGGTTCAATAAAAGAGTATCAGCAGCGGTCAAAGTTGTGGGGAGCCGCGTCCCAACACGTAGCCCCGGACGCATTCGTCCGCCTCTACGTGATGCTGGTCAGTGAATGGTCTTCGTCTTCCGCGACATGTAATCCATCAGCAGATACTGCCCTAGCGTGTAGGGAGTAGTGAAGTAAGCCTTGCCCCGGCACATCTCGGTAACTTTCTGCACGAACTGTACCAACCCGTAATCGGAGGCCAGCATGAACGTGTTGATAAGCACACCCGCGCGCTTGCACTTCGACACTTCTTCCAGCGTCTGGCTCACCACCAGCGGGTCCAGCCCGAAGGCGTTCTTATAAATGCGCCCGTCCTCGAGAGTGAGCGCCGAGGGCTTGCCGTCGGTGATCATCACGATCTGCTTCATGTCTTTTCGTTGCCGCTGCAGGATTCTCTGGGCCAGCCGCAGCCCCTCGCGCGTGTTGGTGTAATACGGACCGACCTTCACCCGCGCCAGCTGCGACAAGGGAACCTCTTCCGCGGAATCGTGAAACAGAACCAGCGAAAGCGAGTCCCCGGGATACTGCGTGCGGATCAAATGCGACAGCGCCATCGCGACTTTCTTCGCGGGAGTGAAGCGGTCTTCCCCGTACAGAATCATCGAATGCGAGCAGTCGAGCATCAGCACGGTCGCACACGACGACTGGTACTCGCACTGATGCACCTGCAGATCCGAATACTCGATGTTGAGCGGCAGCGTGAGCCCTTCGCGGTGAATCGCGCTCGACAGCGTGGCCGTAATGTCGAGATTGAGGGTGTCGCCGAACTCGTAGGTCTTGGCCGACCCGCTGGTCTCGATGCCAGTCGCAAGGTCGCGCGTGTCATGCCGTCCGAAGCTTGACTTGCCCAGCGACCCAAGCAAATTGCGTAACGATTTGAAGCCGAGGAAGTCGAGACTCTTGTCGGTGATTTCGAACTTGGCCTGTTGCGCTTCGCCGGTTTGCCCGCCGACGCTCGACTGCCGGGCAGGATCATGCGGTTCGTCGACCGAGATATAGTCTTCCTGCTGCATCCGCTCGATGAGTTTCTCGATCAGTTCATCGAGTTGCCCGTCCATTTGCATCTGCTCGATCTGCTGGCGCAGGTTCTCGTCGAACATCTCACCATTCATCAGGGCCTGCTCGATGGCCCGTTTGAGTTCGTCCAGCGTCTGTTCGCCCTCAGGCAGCTCATACCACATGGACTCCTGAAACCCGCTCTGCAGCAGGTAGTCCGAGAGCGCGCTGAGCAAGTCCTCCATGCTCATCTCGCCCGCCGGGTCCGGTACGTATTTGGAGTAACGAATGCGTTTCATCAAAAAGCCACTAGCTTCTAGCTGCTAGCTTCTAGCCTTTCAGCCTCCAGCAGGAACAATTCGGGCCTGGCTAGAAGCTAGGAGCTCGTAGCTAGAAGCTTTTAGTTAAACTGCCGTCTTTGCCGGTACGGCCTTTCGTCCGGCTCCATTGACTTCTCCCGCACCGGTTCCGGCTTCTTCTCTCCCGCCTTGAATACGCGCTCTTCGCTCCGGCCGATGCGCTTGTGCGAATGCAGGCCCTCGAGGATGAACTCCGCCGCCGACACCTGCCGCTCGGGGCTCTCCTTTTGGGAGACGCCCAGCGGGCCGAGCTTGTCGACGAGCCCCTGGATCTCCTTCAGATTTTCCAGCGCTTCCAGGGCCGGCACCGAATCCGACAACTGAATCTCGCCGCCCAAGTCAAACCACTGCACAATCTGCTGCACGTTGGCCCCGGTGTAATACTCGTCGTAGGTCTTCGCGATGGCAGCGCGAATCAGTTCCCGTCCCACGTGGTCGGCGCCCTTCATCTCGCCTTCGTATTCCAGTTCGAGCTTGCCGGTGATGGCCGGGAGCGCCGCGTACACATCGCTGATGCGGGGCACGACCATCTTCTCGTCGTTGCGAATCGCCCGCCTCTCTGCATTCGACACCACGTTTTCCATCGCCGAGATGGGAAGCCGTTGGCTCACGCCCGAGCGCTTATCGATCTTCTTGTCCTCGCGGGCAGCGAACGCGACGCGCTCGATCACCTCCTGCACATAATTCGGCAGGTGCATGGGATGCCCGTTGCGCCGCGTCCAGGCTTCCTGCGCGGTGATGGCAATTCCTTCCTCCACGGTCGCCGGGTAGTGCGTGCGAATCTCCGACCCGATCCGGTCCTTCAGCGGCGTGATGATCTTGCCGCGCGCCGTATAGTCTTCCGGATTCGCGCTGAACACGAGCGCGACATCGAGCGGCAGCCGGATAGGGTAGCCCTTAATCTGCACATCGCCTTCCTGCATGATGTTGAACAGGCCCACCTGGATCTTTCCAGCGAGATCGGGCAGTTCGTTGATCGCGAAGATCCCGCGATTGGCACGGGGAAGCAACCCGTAGTGAACCGTCAGTTCGCTCGACAGTTCGTGACCGCCGCGAGCCGCTTTGATGGGATCAATGTCGCCAATCAGGTCGGCAATCGTAACGTCGGGCGTGGCCAACTTTTCCACGTAGCGGTCATCTGGCGAGAGATAAGCAATTGGCGAAGCGTCGCCCAGCCGTGCAACCTCCTCGCGGCAGCGGCGGCAGATCGGAGCGTAGGGATTATCGTGAACTTCGCACCCTGCCAGATACGGCATCTGAGGATCGAGCAGGGTCGTCAAGGCCCGCAGGATTCGGCTTTTCGCCTGTCCGCGCAGCCCCAGCAGAATAAAATTATGGCGCGAAAGAATAGCATTGATGATCTGCGGCACAACCGTGTCGTCGTATCCGACGATGCCGGGGAACACCGAGACGTCGCCATTAGTACGCAACCGCGTCGTCAGATTGTCGCGCAGTTCGTCCTTGACGCGGCGCGTGCGCAAACGTTCCTCGGAGAAGATACTGCGGCGCAGATCACCCAGCGTGCGCGGAAGACTCATGAAAGGAACCCCCAGGGAACTACAATGGCTCGATTATACGCCGCGGTTGCGACTTTGGCCCCGGGCCTGGCCGCGCCCGCGAGGAGGCAAAGAGATTATTGGAGAAGCGATTTGGCGGCGCGGCGAGGGATGGCGCATCCTCGCCGAAGCTTGCCTGATTTGCCTAGCATTCTGGCCAGCGGTTTGTCAGGAAAAAGGATCCCTGCCTCCTGCCGGACAAATCGGGGACGTAGTCTGCGAGAGAGATCCGACGCAGAGCTACGCCCTGTACTTGCCTTCGATCTATGCGCCGGCGAAGCGCTGGCCCCTGATCTATTTCTTCGATCCTGGCGGGCACGGGCGTCGTCCGCTCGAACTCTACAAGGACATTGCCGAAAAGTACGGCTTCGTGATGGTCGGGTCGAACAACTCCCGGAACTTCTCCTCCGACGAATCAAGAAGCGTCAACGCTGTCTGGCAGGACACACATCAGCGGTTGTCATGGGATGGTCGTCTTACATACGCCAGCGGGTTCTCGGGTGGCGCACGAGTAGCCGGCTTAATGGCTTTGAGTTGTCCTCAGTGCCAGATTGGCGGCGTGATCGCCCACGGGGCGGGATATCCCACCCACTGGGGCGAGGCCAAGGACAAGTTGCTTTATTTCTTCGCCGTGGGGGACCAGGACTTCAATTGGTCCGAGATCATGACGATCCGGCGACAACGGGAAGACAAGGGCTTGCCCTACCGGGTGCAGGTATTTCCCGGACCGCATCAGTGGGCGCCCGCGGCAGTGATGGAGGACGCAGTCGAATGGCTCTGGTTGAGGGCGATGCAGGCCGGAAGCCAGCCGCCTGACGCGGTATTCATCGATCGACGACTGCGCAGCCTGCAAGCCGCAGCCGACGATGCCGAAAAAAGGAACGACGCGATTGCGGAACTGGACGCGTATCGATCGTTGGCCTCGGATTTCACCGGCCTCAGGGACGTCACAGAATCCGAAAAGAAACTGGCGGCGTTGAAAAATTCCGCCACTCTTAAGGCCGCGATGAAAAATGAACAGGAGCAGATCGCGGAACAATCTGAGTTAGAAACCGAAATCTTATCCACTCTGCGCCGCTACACCAGTGACGACTCCGACGACTTGATCGCTCTCGGCAATTCCATCGTGCAGGCGATGCACCGTCTCAAAGATCAAGCGGAACATTCCCGGAGCGATACGAAGCGTCTTGTTGCCCGGCGCGCGTTCGACGGGGTGTGGGTTGCCGGAATCGAGAGCGGACAGGAAGAACTCGAGTCCCGCCATTTCGAAAGAGCGGAAGCCTGCTTCGACCTCCTGAGCAAAGTGCGCGACGATCCGTGGCCAATGCTGTTGCTCGCCGAGACCCATGCGGCGGCGGGCAACAGGAAGCAGGCCGTGAGAGACCTTCAGGAGGCCGTACGCCGAGGCCTGACGGACGTCAGCGTCATCGAGTCGAACGACCGGCTTCAAGGTCTCAAGGCTGACCCTGAATTCCAGAAACTAGTGCTGGGACTCAAGCACAGGTAGCTACCGTGTCGTCACCGCGACTGTCTCATCGGGCATGGCCATTGCCCCCGGCCTTCCCCCGCGCCCGCGCCGCCCGACGGAGGTTGGGGAGAATGCCCTCCAGATACGCGGCGACCGCCTGGATGCGCTCGCTCTCCGACCGCATCGCGAGCAGTTTCTGTTTGAAATCAAGATCGAGGGGCAAGGAGCCCGCGAGATAAAAAGAGAGCGCGTTCTGATCGGCTGCGGAAAGGTCCTGCACCGCTCCGGCCAAAGAGAGAATCTCCAGGTGAACCTGGACTGCCCGCGTTTTATCCTCCTCCGCGGGAGGTCCGGGTTCATCCGGGACCAGCAGCACGTCCGCCTGTAGAAAGGAACGCCCGCGGTTCAGCTCGAGCACCTCAAAGCGCTTGCGGCCCTCTGCGACCAGGTCCAAACGCCCGTCTGGGTATTCCTTCGTGACGGTCACGATCTCGGCGGTGCACCCCACTTCCGCGATGCCCTCTTCCAAGGCGCGTACCACGCCGAAGGGTGCGTTATTGGCCAGACACTCTCGGATCATTTCCTTGTAGCGCGGCTCGAAAATGTGCAAGGGCAGGGGAGTACCGGGGAGCAGTACCACGTCGAGCGGAAACAAGGGGAGAAGGGCCACGAAGTCTCCAATGTCGGAGCGCGCCGAACCGAGCGGGCTGTTCGATTGTACGACATGACTTGTGCGACCGGTGGCGGCCTCGCATCTTGACTTGCACCGTCATGGAGCATACAACCCGAGCATGGAACTTGTCGGGAAAGTGGTGGTGGTGACGGGCGCTTCGATGGGCATCGGCGAGGCGATTGCCAGGATCTTTGTGCAAGAAGGAGCGAGCGTGGTGCTGCTGTCGCGCGATGCGGGGCGAGCTGAGGCGGCTCGGGTACGGATCGGCTGTCCCGAACGTACTGTCGCCCTGTCCTGCGACGTGCGCAACTCCGAGGAGATCGATCGCGTTCTTGCCCTTACCTTGCATCATTTCAAGCAAGTCGACGTGTGGGTCAACAACGCTGGCCACGGCCTGCTGGATTCTGTCGCGCAGACGGATATGGGGGCCTGCCACGAGATGTTCGAGACCAACTTCTTCGGCGCCATGTCGGCCATGCAGGCAGTGATCCCAGTTATGCGGCAGCAAGACGGTGGCACGATCATCAACATTTCGAGCGTCGCCGGACACATTCCGCTGCCCTTTCACGCCTCTTATAGCGCAACGAAATTCGCTCTGAATGCCATCGGCAAGGCCGCCGGAGTCGAACTCAAGAAAGACGGCATTCACGTGCTTACCGTTTGTCCCGGCTACGTGCGCACGGCGTTCAGTGAAAATGCGGTTCGGGGAAGCGAATTGAAGAAGGTGCGCCCGGGCTCGATTCGGGGAGTCACCGCCGAGCGGGTTGCGCGTGCCACCCTGCGCGGATACTTGAAGCAGAAACGGGAAGTGATTGTCCCGTGGACGATGCACGTGCCCGTGAAGTTGTATCAAGTCTTTCCGGCTGCGGTGGAGTGGGGGATGGGCAGGATGGCAAAGTAGGAATGTTTCGAGGTTTCAAAACTTTGAGGTCTTCGCGTCCTGTGTTCAGAAATCCTTGAAACCTTGAAACCTTGAAACCTGTTCTATCCCAGCTCCGCCAGCATGGCTTCCATTTCCGATTGCGCGTGCAGGTTTCCAGTGCGTCGTGCCGACGCAACGCCGTCCTGCAGCATCTTCTTCGCGTCGTCAACCCTCTGCGCCTGAACCAGCGTTTGCGCAGCCATGAAGTATCCCGCGGTGTACTCCGGATGGCCCTCCAGAAGAATCGAGAACTCTGCCAGCGCCCGGTCGAAGTCGCCCTGTTTGGAGTACTCCATGGCGAGTCCGTAACGCGCGAAGGCGTCTTTCGGGTTTTCCGTCAGGATCTCGTTGAGCGCGGCGATGCGGTCCATAGAGTCGAGCGGTCCTCGCTGATGAGATTACTACAATCGCCGCGCTGAAGCGCGTCGAGTCCTGGCGGAAACTGGTCAGACCTCTCCCAAACTGATTACAATTGCCAGTCCCAATAATTCCCGAGTCTAAGAAGAGCGAACTTGGCTTGCCCGTACTTCATGCCGCTGGCGAGACTGGAGAATGGCAGCTGGCCGCATCCTGCCCGGCTTCCTCTTGGGGGCGGATGGTGCGGTCACTGCACGGCACCTGGCCACGAAGGCGAACTTCCGGCGCAACCCGTTCTGGAAGCATTCTGCAATCTTGGGTATGCCAGCAGTTGCAACTGGGCGCCAGCGGAGCACCTTTGGGATGCGGTGCGATTCGCGGTCTCCGCACCGATCGAATCGGCGGTGCGCAACGAAGCACCTGCCCGCGCCCTGCTGCTCCGTTATGTTTGCGAACGAAATCATGCGCCCGTCGAGCATGGTGATCTGGAATTTGACCTGGCGCGAGCGACCTGGATTCGGCGGCACGACGACGCGCGCATCCAGAAGATGGCGGAATGTTTCCTGGAGACGTACCTCGGAAGGAAGTCTTAGCCACCAAGCAAGAAGGGAAGACCCTCATGACAGACGACGTGCCGTTGGCCCGCCCGGTCCGGGATTCGCAATCCGAGATGGCCGAGATCGTGCTTCCGAATGACGCTAACCCGCTGGCTGCCCTGCTCGGCGGACGCCTGATGCACTGGATCGATCTCGCCGGCGCCATGGCCGCGCACCGCCACTCCCGTAAACACGTCGTGACTGCATCCGTCGATCACATCGATTTCCTGGTGCCGGTGCGGGTAGGGGACCTGGTCATTCTGCGTTCATCCGTCAACCGAGTCTTCCATACTTCGATGGAGGTTGGCGTAAAAGTCTACGTCGAGAACTACATCGCCGACACGGCGCAGCATGTGGCCTCCGCTTACCTGACATTCGTGGCCATCGATAGCGCTGGCAAGCATCTTAAGGTCGCACCGGTGATCCCTGAGACCGATGAGCAACAGCGCCGCTATGATGATGCCGGCAGGCGTCGCGAGATCCGGCGGTCCGAATTGGAACGGCGGCGCAAGGCGCGCTGATTTTCACAGCGGATTGTGATTCGCGTCACATAACGATTTTTGGGAAAACGTTTAGGCTGATGGAGCGTTGAGGTTTTTCATGGATTCCGCCCTCTTAGTGCATCGCCTTCACTTCGCATTTACCGTTACTTTCCACTATCTCTTCCCGCAACTCACCATGGGGCTGGCGCCGCTCATCGTCGTGCTCAAGACGCTGGCCCTTCGCCGCAACGATGAGACCTACCACCAGGCCGCACGCTTCTGGGCGCGGATTTTCGGCATTAACTTCGTGCTCGGTGTGGTGACCGGAATTCCCATGGAATTTCAGTTCGGCACGAATTGGTCACACTTCTCGCGCTTTGCCGGAGGCGTGATCGGCCAGACGCTGGCTATGGAAGGCATGTTCGCCTTCTTCCTGGAGTCGGCGTTCCTGGGCCTGTTCCTGTACGGTGAGAAGCGGCTCAGTCCGCGGGCTCACTGGTGGTCAGCGGTCGCGGTGTTTCTGGGCTCATGGCTATCAGGATTTTTCATCATCGCGACCGATGCCTGGATGCAGCATCCCGTCGGCTACGCTAAAGCCGCCGACGGATCGGTGCAACTCAGCAGCTTCTGGGCGCTGGTCCTGAATCCCTGGGCATGGTGGCAGTATGCCCACAACATGAGCGGGGCCGTGATCACGGGCGCGTTCGTCATGGCGTCGGTGGGCGCGTTCTATCTGCTGTGGGGCAAGTTTGAAGCGCACGGACGCATCTTTGTACGCGTTGGAGTTGTAGCGGGCCTTATTTTCAGCGCAGCGCAGCTGTTTCCGACCGGAGATGGCCAGGGTCGCTTGATCGCCGAGAACCAACCGGTGACGCTGGCCGCCATGGAAGCCTTGTTTGCCAGCCAGCCCGGAGCTCCACTCGTGCTGGTAGGCCAGCCCAACGTGGATGAACACAAGATCGACAACCCGCTGGTGATTCCCAACGCGCTCAGTTTTCTCACCTACCGCGCGTGGAAGGCGGAGGTGCAGGGCCTGAATGCTTTCCCAGAAGATCAGTGGCCATCCAACATCGCTCTGCTCTACTTCAGCTACCACATCATGGTGGGACTGGGCACGCTGTTCATCGCGATTGCTGTGGTCGCGGCGCTTCTTTTGTGGCGCGGCAAATTGTTCTCGAGCCATTGGATGCTGTGGATTCTGCTGCTGGCCTTGCCGTTCCCCTACATCGCGAATACAGCCGGGTGGATCACTGCAGAGATCGGACGCCAGCCCTGGCTGGTCTATGGCCTGATGCGCACGGTGGACGGCTATTCGAAGACGGTTTCAGCTGGCAACGGCATGTTTACCCTGCTGGGTTTTATGGGCATGTACACCGTGCTGGGGATTTTGTTCCTGTTTCTAGTCCGCCGAGAGATTGAACAAGGCCCTGAAGCCGAGCCAGAAGCGGCACACTAAAGCACCGCCGCCGTCCCGGCAGCTGTCGTGAGGACGTCCCGCCCCCACATGCGAAGGCGAGGCGCACTCGCGACAGCCGACAAGATGCCGGCGCGAAATGCAAGGGCACGGCGTAGGCGTGCCGAGTATGGCTAGAACGAGAAGGGCGCGGCTTCAGCCGTGCCGCCAGAGCACGGCAAGACTAAAGGGCTTTAGCCCCTGAGGGCATTCGAGGATTACGATGGCAACGCTTTGGTTCATGATCGTCGCAGTGATGGTGGCAGCGTACGTGGTGCTCGACGGCTTCGATCTGGGCGCCGGTGTGATCTACCTCGGAGCCGCCCGCACGCCCGAAGAGCGCCGCAGCATCATGCGCGCCATCGGCCCGGTGTGGGACGGCAACGAAGTCTGGCTGCTCGCCGCCGGAGGCACTCTCTACTTTGCTTTCCCGCTGCTCTACGCCTCCAGCTTCAGCGGCTTCTATCTGCCGCTGATGATCGTGCTCTGGCTGCTGATGCTGCGCGGCATCGGCATTGAACTGCGGGCGCACATGGAGAACCATGTCTGGCGCGGTTTCTTTGATGTCGTCTTCTGCGTCTCCAGCCTGCTGCTTACCATCTTCTTCGGCGCGGCCTTGGGAAATGTCGTGCGCGGCGTTCCTCTTGGAGCCGATGGCTACTTCTTCGAACCGCTCTGGACTAACTTCCGGGTGAACCAGGGCACTGCAGGAACCAACAACGGCATCCTCGACTGGTACACCGTTCTCACCGGCGTGATCGCGCTGGTCACACTGACTGCGCATGGCTCCTTATACATTGCGGTGAAAACGGAAGGCGATTTGAACCGCCGTGCTCGAGCCGTGGCGCTTTGGGCGTGGCCGGTGCAACTGGTCCTGACCATCGTGGGATTGATCGCGACCATCTACATCCGTCCCACGGTGCTCGATAACTACAAACAGCATGCCATCGGATTCCTGATTCCCGCGCTGGTGCTCGGTAGTCTCGGGGTCATGATTTACGCCATCCGCAAGGGCCAAGACGCGGCCAAGGAGAAGCTTGCCTTCGTTGCTTCGGCGCTTTACATCGTGGGCATGCTCGTAGGCGCGGCGTTCGCTCTTTATCCCGTGGTGCTTCCGTCGAGCACCGACCCCGCGCTCAACCTGACTGTCTACAACACCGCTGCCGGCCAGCACGGCCTGACCGTCGGCCTCACCTGGTGGATTCTCGGTTTCATTCTTGCCCTCGGATACTTCACCCTGTTGTTCCGTATGTTCAAAGGTAAGGTGCGGATCGAGGGGGAAGGGTACTAAAGCTGTTAACCCGGCGATGCGAAGCGCTGGTCTTGCTTAGGTTTTGAAAGGGCGCGGCTTCAAGCCGCGCCGACAGGAACCAAGTTGAGGTTAGGCCTTTAGGCCCTGAGGGTCCTATTCCCTCAGCGGCTAAAGCCGTCTTTCATTCCACCCGACTCACGGCGCGGCTTAGAGCCGCGCCCTTTCAGAGCGCTATGGGGAACGGTCTGTTTGTCAAGGCAAACTCGCATGAATGCCAAGACTCTGCGCGACCTTGCGGAGCCGCTTGTCCCTTGTCCACAGAAGCGTGGGCGCGTCGATAAGGACAGAAGCAATCAAGTAAGCGTCGGTTAGACCGATGCCCAGGTTGTACAATCGGCGAGCTTCAACCATGAGCCGCAACTCGCCCATCCGTGCCACCCGAATCTTCGGCAAGAGGTCCAGCAGCGCAAGAGTCTGGGTGCGGTCCTTGAGCGACCCCAACGCGAGTTCCGCGATGATGAACGGATGGATGACAATCTGTCCTTGGTCGAGATGCCTGCGCAGATCCTTGCTCCCCGAGCGCAGATGATCAATCCAGACCGACGTGTCCGCGAGAATCAATCGTTGCCCGCGCGCCGTCGCGGGATCTTCTTCAACCGAGGCATGGTGCCTCCCAGGGAAGCCAGTCTGCGGGCGCTCTCGCGCTCGATGAGGGCTTTGAGAGCTTCACGAAGCAAGGCCGTTTTCTCCGCCACACCGGTAAACTCCTGGGCGGTGCGTACGAGATCGTCATCCAGCGCAACCGTGGTTCTCATAAAAGCTCCGATGCACGAATTATAGCATCAAATAATGCTTAGACTCGTGCCTCTCGAATTCTTGGAATCGAGACCAGATCGACGTCCATCATTGCGAAGCCAACCCCGGGCCCAGCCAACGGAGATTCTTATTTTTTTCTGCCTTTCCAGTAAAATGCTTCTTTTCCTTGGCTTACGAAGCCCGGAATGGGTGGATCCGCGCAAAATATTGAGCCGCAATAACTTGCATGCAAAATATTGCGGGATAAGGAGTTAGCTCTGGATTCTAAGTCGCCGGATCCGAGGGTCGGGGCGAACTCGAGGAAAGTGCGTGCGCGCATATTTCCAATTCTGCTCCCTGCCTTTTTCTCGGTAAAGGTTGTTGGTCACAAGAAGTGAATTTTGGGCTGTGGAAAAGGGGGGAGGGAACACTACAGAGGAGGGGTGCCTGAAAAACCCCGCCCCTGCAGAGCTTGGACAGGGCACCCGCGTGGATTTAGCCTGCGCCAGCCCCCGGGCACGATTCGAAGTTGGCGTTGCGCGAAGTTACAGAAACTTCTGCAATGCTTCGGTGGTTTCCTTCGGTCGCTCCTCGAGCACCCAGTGCCCGGTGTCCTTCAACACGACGACGGTCGCATCGCTCGCAACCAGCTTGGCTTGTTGTCCCAAGGCTTCCCCCAACGACTTGTCGCCACCGATCGTGAGTAAGGGCATGGTCAACTTGGTCCGGGAGAGCTGAGCGAAATCCTTAGCGGCTTGCTGGAAGGAAACGAAGTAGGCCCAACCTGCGTGCATGCGTCCAGGCCGGGAGTAGGCTGCGACGTAGGCTTTACGATCCGCTTCCGGAATGGAATGGTTCTTATCGGCAGCAAAGTCGTTCCAGAAATAGTCGAAATAGGTACGCTCGCGACCTTGCACTAGGGTTTCCGGGGTTGGCCCGTTGAAGCGGAAGTGCCAGATGCCGGGATTGTTGTAAACCGCTTCCCAACCGGCCACGCCGGGAAGGAAAGCGTCCATAAGAACCAGTTTGGTCACTTCGGCGGGGAACTGCGCGGCATAGGCGTAGGCAACCATGAGGCCGATGTCGTGTCCCACCACCTCAGCTTGCTGCACGCCGAGCGACTTCGCCAGGTCATGAATTCGGATGGCGGCACTCTTCATGTCCAAACCGTCGGCGGGAATGTCGGAATCCCCAATGCCGGGCAGGTCGGGTGCGATCACAGTGAAGCGCTCCGCCAGAGCGGGAATAATCGGCTTCCACATCCGCGAGGTTTCCGCATAACCGTGCAACAGTATGAGCGCCCCGCCGTGGCCGGCAGTCATGTAATGCAACTTGACGCCATTGATCTCCGCAGTGCGCGACACGATGTTCTGAGCTGGTGGATCCGCGTAAGCCCTGCCAGAGAATCCCCTGGAGAGAGAGCACATGGCGATCACCGCCAGGCTTAGAGCACGCTTCATGAATTACCTCCATAGGCGCAAGATATTTCAGGACTATACAGAACGCCGCCGCGCGCGGGCAATGTCGCTACTCCCCCGCTTGATGTCGGGCCATAATTCGGCCCGCACCAGCCTGCCGACGGCGATCCGCTTGTATAATCAAAGAGGGTTCTGCCTCATCGTCATCTTCGCAATTCCTATCTGGAGTGTGATCCTTT
The DNA here is from genome assembly GCA_049792875.1 of Candidatus Sulfotelmatobacter sp. Classification (GTDB taxonomy): domain Bacteria; phylum Acidobacteriota; class Terriglobia; order Terriglobales; family Acidobacteriaceae; genus Sulfotelmatobacter. The sequence goes on along the minus strand of JBARBI010000047.1, from coordinate 21,065 downwards.
GAACGCACATATGCCGCATCAGCATGGACAAGGTCAGGCGCCGCAGGGCCCGCAGCCGCTGCCGGGCGTCGACGCCATCATTGCCGTCGGTTCGGGAAAGGGCGGTGTCGGCAAGACCACGCTTTCGGTGAACCTGGCCGTCGCTCTCGTCAAGATGGGGCACAAAGTCGGCCTGCTCGATGCGGACGTCTATGGTCCCAACGTCCCGCTCATGCTGGGGGTCAGCGACCAGCCGCGCATGGTCGGCGAGAACCGCATTGAGCCGATCCAGGCTTTTGGCCTGAAGGTGATTTCTGTTGGATTCCTCAATCCCGGCGACAAGCCCATCATCTGGCGCGGGCCCATGCTGCACCAGATCGTGCGCCAATTTCTGGGCCTCGTCGAGTGGGGACAACTCGACTATCTCATCGTCGATCTGCCGCCGGGGACCGGAGACATCGCGTTGTCGCTGGTGCAGACTGTGCCGCTGACAGGTGCAGTGGTGGTCTCGACCCCGTCGGACGTTTCGCTGCAGGACGCGCGCAAGGCCATTGAAATGTTCCGCCAGATGAAGGTCGACGTGGTGGGCGTGGTCGAGAACATGAGCTATTTCACTTGCCCGCACTGCCAGCACGAAGTGGATATTTTCTCCCGCGGTGGCGCCGAAAAAATGGCGACGCAATTTGGAGTGCCATTCCTGGGCAACATTGCACTGGACCCCGAAGTGCGCAAGTCCGGGGACGGGGGAACGCCGATAGTGCTGGAAGGCGAGAACTCGCCGCATGCGAAATCAATCTACGAATTCGCGAAGAACGTAGCCGCGCGGACAGCGGAGATTAAAGCGAACGCCCCGGCCAGCGTGATTCAGATTCAGTAGCTCCGTCACCGCGCCCAATATCTTGTCATCCTGAGCGGCGTTTTTTGCCGCGAGGGACCTTTGCAGTCCCCGGCCAAGTTACACAGATCCTTCGCGGCAAAAACCGCTGCTCCGGATGACAACGCTTGTGAGTTGTTAGCGTTTGAATCGCTCCAGTCGCCAGATTGCATCCGGCTCGCGGTCCTTCAAAACCCACTCCGCCACCATCTCCCCGATCGCGGGGCCGTGCTTGAACCCGTGCCCCGAGCCGCCGCCCACAAGCCAAACATTCTCCATCGCGGGATGCCGGTCGAGGATGAAGTGACTGTCGGGAGTCTGCTCGTACTGGCACACGCGAGTCTCCAGCAGCGGCGCGTTCCTCAGGGCAGGGAAGCGAAAGGCGACATACTCGCGAATGTCGCGTAGCGTTTCTGGACTGACGGCGCGCTCTCCGTTCGTCGGATCGAACTCCGGCCCCCGCGTATCGTCGGCGATCTTGAACCCGCGCAGGTCGCTGCCCGGAATGCCATAACGAAATCGTCCGCGATGATCGGCCCACACCGGTAGGTGCGCGTCGCTGAAGCGATCGTCCCCCGCAGGTGTGCCAAAAAAGAAAATATCCTGCTTGGTAGCCTGCACCAGATCGCCGACGGCTTGCGGGAACAACTTGCCGAGCCAGGGCCCGCAGGCAAACACGTAGCGGTCGGCCTTGAGTCGGGAACCGTCTGATAATGCCAAGCTGCGCAGAGGCATGCTCTCCAACCCATCGGCGAGCACCGCCGCCTGCCGGTACTTGCCTCCCGCCGCAACGAACTGGTCCACGACCGCCTGGCAACTCGCCCGCGCATCAAGATAACCGCATTCCGGCTCGAAAATCCCCCACTTGAGGCCTTCAAAGTTAATCTGCGGCCAGCGCTTTCGCATCTGCGCCGCCGAGAGTTCCTGAAACTTGATCTTCGCCGCGCGTAGGGCTTTGACCGAACCGCTTTCGAACGCGTCGTCGAGCCCGGAAGCCATCCACAGCACCCCGGTAGGATGCAGAAACTGCCGCATCCACCGCCGCTCGTACTTCTCCCAGAGCTTGAGGGCGCGGGCAGCCATTTCGGTGTAAGGCTGATCAGGACCATAAGTGCCGCGCATGACCCGCGTCTCCCCGCCCGAAGACGCCCGCGAATTCCCCGGTCCCCAGGCGTCGAGCAGCGTAACCCGCGCCCCGCGTTCCAGCAGATGCAGCGCCGTCCACCCGCCGAAGGCTCCAGCGCCGAGGACTGCTATGTGAGGTTTGGATTTCATCGGAAGAGATAAAGCATACCAGTACTCCGTTCTGGTGGTCCCGTGTCTATAATCGTGATGTTCAGCGCACCATCCGTCCTATAATCATCGCGAAGTCCCGGTGTATGACTGCGTTTGCCCCAGGGCGCAACTTTGGTCCAAATCCCAACCTTCTGCATCTAAAATAGTTAGGTAGAATGAATTGGAAGCCGTTTGTCCCCCCGGCCGCCGCTGCTCGGATCGAGATAGACACAACGTGCCATGCCGACTGACCCCAATATCGGGAACCGCGAACGCGAAATCCTGACCGCCATCGTGGAGACGTTTATCTCCACCGGTGAGCCGGTCGGTTCGCGGACTCTCGCGCGCTCGAACCGCGAAGGGCTGAGCCCGGCGTCGATTCGTAACGTGATGGCCGATCTGTCGGACGCCGGCTTCCTCGAGCAGCCGCACGCCTCCGCCGGACGCGTGCCCACCACCGAGGCCTATCGCTATTACGTCGAGCAGATCTCCGGCACCGCCCGCCTGGCTCCGCAGGAAGAGACCATGATCTCCGATTCGCTCGCCGGAATCACCGACGTGCAGGAGTTCATGGAGCGCACCTCGCACGTGCTCTCACTAATCTCGCGCAACGTGGGCGTGACGGTGGCCACGAGCGGTCCGAAGAACGCGCTGGAGCATGTGTATTTTTCGCGTTTGGGCGATCAGAAAGTGTTAGCCGTGCTCGTGACCCGGTCCGGACTGGTGCGCGATCGCGTGCTGCGCCTCGATTTGTCGCAGTCGGAACTGGACCTGGCCGCCCGCTACATTAATGAAAATTTCCGCGGCTGGACCATGGAATCGATGCGCGCGGAGCTCTCGCGCCGTCTGGAGCAGGAGCGCGGCGAATATGACCGCCTGATGAACTCGATCGAGCAGCTCTACAAGCAAGGCGCCCTGGCGGCGGAGCAAGGGGCACAGGTCGTATTCGTCGAAGGCGCGGCCAATCTGGTTACGGGCGAACAGGACCGGCAACGCCTCCAGGAGATGCTCAAGACGCTGGAGGAAAAAGAAAAGGTCGTCCAGCTTCTGGGCGCTTATCTCGACGTGAAGCAGGAGGCGGTGCGCGTCGTCATCGGGCTCGACCAGGCATTGCCCTCGATGCAGAACTTCGTATTGATCGGAGCCCCGGCGCACGCTGGCAACGAAGTCATGGGTTCTCTGGCCGTGATCGGCCCGACGCGCATGGACTACCAGCACACCATCACCGCGGTGTCTTATATCGCGCGCCTGTTCGACAAGATTTTGAATGAATCGGAGTAATGTGCAGGCTGTTATGAAGAAAGCAAACGGAAAATCGGAATCAGAAATGGCAGGGCTTGATCTGGAACGCGAACTTCCTCCCGCAGACGGCGACGAGAATTCCTCGGAAACTTCTGCGATCGGGGCGACGCCCGGCGAGGCTTCCGGTCCCGGAGCGGAATTGCAGAAGCTAAAGGCCGAGCGCGACTCGCTGCTCGACCGCCTGGCGCGGGCGCAGGCTGAGTTCGAGAATGCCCGTCGTCGCGCCGCCAAAGAGCAGGTAGACTTCCGCGAGTACGCCGCGGGGGACGCGGTCAAGTCGTTGCTGCCAGTGATCGACAGCTTTGAGCGTGCCCTGCAGGTCAAGTCGGAGCCCGGTGACTTTCGGAGTGGTGTCGAACTGATCTACAAGCAGTTGCAGGACGCACTGGCGAAATTGGGAGTGCGTGCGATTCCTGCCAAGGGGGAGCCATTCGACCCGCGTTATCATGAGGCGATCGAAATGGTGGAGACCTCCGAGGTGGCCGACCACGAAGTGCTCGAGGAGTTGCAGCGCGGCTACAAATTCAAAGAACGCCTGCTGCGCCCGGCCATGGTCAAGGTCGCCAAGAATCCCTGAAATGAGATCTGCAGGTTTTGTTAGGGTGGCACGGCCCTGCGAGGGCTGCGACTGCCGAGGCACAGTTAGGCTTTAGCTCGTGCTGGAGTTTTCACTGAAGGAAGGGTTTTCTGACCACGAACGCAAAACGCGATTACTACGAAGTGCTGGGCGTGACCCGCACTGTCACAGAGATCGAACTCAAGAGCGCCTATCGGAAGCTCGCGCTGCAGTTTCATCCCGACCGCAATCCCAACAATCCGGACGCGGAAGAGAAATTCAAGGAAGTCAGCGAAGCCTACGCCGTGCTCGCCGACACGGATAAGCGCGCCGTCTACGACCGATACGGCCACGCGGGATTGGGCGGAGGCACGGGAGGGGCTGCGGGCTTCGACCCCACGGTGTTTCAGGACTTCAGCGACATCTTCGGGGAGTTCTTCGGCTTTGGCGATATGTTCGGCGGTGGTTCGGGCGGTCGGCGCCGCAGCCGGGTGCAGCGCGGCGCCGATCTGCGCGAAGATTTGACGCTGGAGTTCGAGGAAGCGTTCTTTGGCACCGAGTCGCGGGTCACAGTTCGCCGCCACGAGGCTTGCGAGGACTGCAGAGGCTCCGGTTCGGCACCGGGGAAGGGCCCTACGACTTGCCGCTCCTGTGGCGGACGCGGTCAGGTACGTTACCAGCAGGGATTCTTCAGCATTGCCCGAACTTGTCCCGCGTGTCAGGGAACCGGTAGCGTTATCACCGATCCCTGTCCGAAGTGCAAAGGGGAAGGCCGGATTCTGCGCCAGCGCACGGTAGACGCGAACGTCCCCGCAGGTGTCGAGGATGGAACCCGGATTCGCTTTTCGGGCGCCGGCGAAGTCGGGGCTTTCGGCGGTCCCGCCGGTGACTTGTACGTCGTGCTCCACGTGAAGGAGCATCCCTTTTTCGCGCGCGAGGGCAACGACCTGCGCTGTGTGGTCCCGATCTCGGTGGCACAAGCCGCGATGGGCGCGGAGATCAAGGTGCCCACCATGGAAGGCGAGCACGCGTTGAAAATTCCCGATGGCACTCAGCCCGGCGCCATCTTCCGCATTCGCAACAAGGGCGTGCCCGTGCTGAACGGACACGGCAAGGGCGATCTGTACGTCGAAGTTCGTGTCCAGGTCCCGACCAGGCTGAACAAGCGCCAGAAAGAGTTGCTGCAGGAACTCGATGCCCTCTCGAAGGTCGATAACCAGCCCCTGCTGCGCTCGCTGATGGGCAAGATGAAAGACATGTTCGGGTAGCCTGAGACACTGGTTCTCGGAATCGGGAACCGCACCAATGCGCTTGAGCAAATGATCCGATTTTGGGTGGCGCATAACTTCAGCCGTGCGCCGAATGGCCTCATCGCTTCGGGCTTTAGCACCAGAGGATGCGCCGCGAGGTCTTTACTAGGTGGGGTGCGCCATCTCAGGGGCTAAAGCCCTCGCTTAGAAAAGAGCTTTATCGCAGCGCTGAAGCGCTGCGCCACCCAAGGCGGCTTTCTCAGCATACGGTTCAGTTCTGTACTCTTTCCCATGACCCGCCGCCGATGGATCGCCGATGAATTCTCAGGCAATCACGCCGCCCTCACCGGCGACCACGCCGATCATCTGATCCGCGTCCTGCGCGCTCGCGTAGGACAGGAATTCGATATTGCAGCCGGTCCCGTCGTACGGCGCGGACGTATTGTGACCATCCGGGAAGGCCGGGTAGAGTTCGAACTAGGAGAGGAAATACCCGCCGCGCCCACACGCGATGTCACGTTGCTCTTGGCTGTCTTCAAATTCGACCGCCTGGAATGGGCGATCGAGAAATGCACAGAACTGGGCGTGTCCCGAATCGTGCCAGTAATCGCACGTCGCACGGACGCGCATCTGGCTGCGGCCGCAGTAAAACGCTCCGAGCGCTGGCGCAGAATCGCGCTCAAGGCTTCCGAGCAATCCCGCCGCGCGATTCCGCCCGAGATTGCACCTCCCATCAAGCTGCAAGAAGCGGCGCCTCGCGCAGACGACGGCCTCAAGGTTGTCCTCGCGGAATCGGAACAGCAGACCCGGTTGCGCGACGTTCTCGCCTCACAGCCGGGAAGAAGGATTATTCTGGCCATCGGTCCCGAGGGCGGCTGGGTGGAGGACGAGTTGCAAGTTTTCGAGAGAGCTGGATGGATCTCCGCGTCCCTGGGACCCACGATTTTGCGCGCCGAGACCGCCGCCATCGCTGCCACAGCAATCGCCATGTCAGAACTCGCAGGGTGATTGCGATTTGAGCGGTCCGCAGGAAAAAAATGGTTATGAATCAAGGCCACATTTACTTTGAAATCCAGGCGGATGACCCCAAGCGGGCGATTGATTTTTATGCCCAGACTTTCGGATGGAAGTTTTCCGAGGTCGCGGGCTTACCGATTCCATACTGGACGATAGAAACGGGAGGTTCGAGAGGGGGCTTGCTGCAGCGGCCAGCCAAGATGCCCCCGCCGCAATGTGGCACGAATGCCTTTGTATGCTCGCTCGAGGTCGCCGATTTTGATGCCACCGCGAAAGAGATATTGAAGCTCGGTGGAATTGGCGCTCTGCTAAAATTTGCGGTGCCCCGGACGTGCTGGCAGGGGTATTTCGTGGACCCTGAGGGGAATACTTTCGGCATTTTTGAAGTTGATGAGAAAGCCGGCTGATGGGAGGCGTGGATTTCCTTCGCCCCTTCGCGGCCTTGGAGTGGCCGTACCGAGACTGCACGATCCTTATCGGCTTCACGTTTTGCAACGATTCGGCAAGTGATATCCTGACTGAGGATGCCGTCTCCGAAGTCTAGCTCCCGCCTCGCTCCATTTATTCCCGACGATCACCAGCGTGAAGCCATCGAGCACGTCCACGGACCCATGCTTGTGGTTGCGGGCGCCGGGACCGGGAAGACTTCGGTCCTGACCCAGCGCATGGAGCACCTGGTCCGCGAGGGCCAGGCTCAGCCTGAAGAAATTCTGGCGCTCACTTATACCAACAATTCTGCCAGAGAAATGCGCGAACGCGTGAGCAAGTTGCTCGGCGGCAAACAAGTCCAAGCCACGACGTTCCACGACTACTGCCTCGACCTGCTGAAGCGGGTCCATAGCGACTTCGGCGTCCTCGACGACAAAGATCTTTGGATCTACCTGCGCCGCCGCATCCGCGAATTGCATCTGAAACACTACGTTCGGGCTGCCAACGTTGCCCAATTCCTGAACGACCTGCTGGAGTTTGTGAGCCGCTGTCACGACGAACTGGTTACACCCGAAAAATACCAGGAGTACGTGGAACGCCTGGAGCGCAAGGAAGTTCCCATCCCGCGGGTCGCCAAGTCCAAGAATGCCCTCGAAGACGACGAGGTACTCGGCCGCTGCCGCGAGATCGCCCGCGTATTCGCCACCATGGAGTGCTGGCTGCAAGAGGAAAACCTCGGAACCTTCAGCCACATGATCACGCGGGCCCATGCGTTGTTGCACAACGACGAGGCTGTTCTGGCAGAGGCCCGCGGTCGGGCCCGATTCATCCTGGCTGACGAATTCCAGGATGCCAACTTCGCTCAGATTCAGATTCTGGCCCGCCTCGCCGGGCCCGGCGGAAATATCTTCGCCGTCGGAGATCCCGACCAGGCCATCTACCGCTTTCGCGGAGCGTCCAGCGCGGCGTTCGAACTGTTTGACCGGCACTTCCCCAACGCCAAAAGGGTTGTTCTGGAAAAGAACCGCCGTTCGACCACGCCGATCCTGCGTAGCGCCTTTGCCCTGATCGACCAGAATCCACCTGTGTTCGCGAAGCACCCCAGGGGCGAACTCGCTTACCGGCGCGCACCGCTGCAGTCTGCCCGCGAAGAGGAAGTCGCCAAAGCAGGCGGGCAACTGCCCAGCCCTCCGGTTGCCGTGGTGGTTCTTACCAGCAAAGACGCGGAAGGTCCCGACCTGGTTGCCGTCCTGCGGGACGCGCAGAAAAAATCGAGGTGCAAGTGGTCCGACTTCGGTATCCTCTACCGCTCTCACTACCAGCGCGACGACGCGGTGCGGGAATTGGCGCAAGCGGGAATCCCCTTCGTCATTGAGAGCATGGACATTTCCGACACGCCCGAAGCCCGCGACCTGTTCGCCTGCCTGAACGCGGTGGTTTCCGCCGGCGATGACGTCAGCCTGTTTCGTGTGGCGGCGCTGCCGTGCTTCCACGTGGATCCTGAACAGCTTCGCAATGTCATGCGCTCCATTGCCCGGGACAATCGGGAAGGCCAGATCGTCCCGCTCTCTTCCGAGATCGGCGGGGTCTGTGGCGGCGCTGAGATTCGTGCCGCCGTCCAGGGTGTCCGGGAGGAGATTCGCCGCCGGCAAGCGAAGGCTCGCGCGGCGCTCGATATCATCGTGAAGCAATTCGCGCTCGATGCCTCCTCGCCCATCCTTCGGGCGGCCCTTCACTTCGTGGACCAGTGGGAAGAGAAGAAGGTGAACAAGACCATCGAATTGGAAGAACTGGTCGACTACCTCGGGTTCTTCCGCGAGGCCGGTGGCGTGATCCCCATGGAGGCCTCTGAACGCGAGAACGCCGTCCGCCTCATGACGGTGCACGGGGTCAAGGGACTGGAATTTCCCCACGTCTTTATCCTCCGGGCCAATCCCCCTGCGTTCCCCGCCTCATTCAAGGAGACTCTAGTCGCCTTCCCGCGGGAACTGCGTGACCCCGATTCCATCACCGAGGCGGACGATAAGACGCTTCACGGGCAGGAAGAGCGTCGGCTGTTCTATGTCGCCATGACCCGCGCCCGAGATTCACTGCACATCTACGCCCGCGAGGGAACCGGCAAAATCAACAAAACTCCCTCGGGCTACATGCGTGAACTGATCGAGGACAAGTCCCTTGCGAACTGGCTGACCACGATTCCCGCACGCGGCACGCAGACAACCCTGGACATCTTCGCCGAAGCTTCACTAGCTTACCCGGCCGAGTCGCAGACGAACCTGTGGTTTGAGATGCCGGTGCTCGACGGCTTGCACACCCGGCTGAGTGCGTCCGCCGTTGAGACCTATAAACGTTGCGGATTGCAGTTCAAACTCGAACGGGATTGGCGCCTCTCGACTAAGCCTGCGGCGGCCATGCAATACGGTGCATCTATCCATCGTGTCCTCAAGACCTATTTCGATTCCGTAAAACTTGGGCGCCCCAAGACTGACGACGAACTCATAGACCTCTTTCTCCGCGATCTGGCCCAGGCGAAAATTCTCGAAAACTACCAGCAGGAACTCTACGAGAAGCAGGGCATCGCTCAACTGCGCGACTTCCTCGCGTCCGTTCGCACCCTTCCGGCTCCGCAGGTGCTTCACACCGAGCAATCCTTTGAAATTCACGTGGGACCGACCTCGGTGGCGGGCCGTATCGATCGCATGGACAGTCGCCCGGACGGCACCGTGGCCATCGTCGACTATAAGACCGGCAAGGCCCGCGATCAGGAAGATGCCGACGAGAGCCTGCAGTTGTCCCTGTACGCCATCGCGGCCTCGGAGAAGTGGGGATACAAGGTCGGCGCGCTGATCTTCTACAACTTGGAAGAGAATGTTCCCGTCATCACCATGCGGACACCAGCACAGCTTCTCACCGCCCGCGCTACCGTGGAGAGCGCAGCCCGGGGAATCGCCGAAGGCAAGTTCGAGGCGAAACCCGGAATTCATTGCAACTTCTGCGCGTATCGGAGTCTGTGTCCTGAGAAGGAGAAGAGGATTCCCCATCCGGTGGAGAGCGGTGTCAACCGCCCGAACTAGCGACGGCACACGGAGCGATGGATGGCCGAACAAAAACTTAGGGGACGCTCTTGAGCGTCCCCTTTTTACTCGTACTGAACTTTCTTAGTGCTTCTTTTTCTTTTTTGCCTTTTTCTTGGTTGCCATTGTTCCTATTCTCCCTTCCATTTTTCATGGAAAATGTCGCAGTGGTCTTCTACTGCAACTAGTTGATGTATAGAGTTAATGAAAAATGAAGTCAAGAAAAAAATGATGATCGATCGGCGCAGGTTGTGACACCAAAGTCACGGCGAGAGAACTTCTTCAGCAAAAGTCAACAAGATTTTTCAAAGCCGCATCGCGTCGCGCCGGTTCTTCATCTTACAAAGCACCCAAGTTCGTGCCGAAGCTCGCACACCGTGAGGTGGATCGAAGGGCGCGCATCGACGCGCGAACAATCTTCACCTCTGCTTCTGCGCCGAGCATTCTCCGGGTGCAACATCTATAATGAGAGCCGCGAAATCTTCGCGGGAGCTTGATTCATGGCCTCTTTTGACGATGTTGTCATTATCTCCGGCTGCCGCACCGCCGTGGGAAAATTTCAGGGCAGCCTGTCGGACCTCAGTGCTCCGCAACTCGGGGCGATCGCTGTTCGCGAGGCCGTCCAGCGCGCCGGCATCGATCCCGCGCAAGTCGACGAGTGCATCATGGGCAACGTCGTCTCCGCAGGACTCGGTCAAAATCCCGCGCGCCAGGCGGCAATCTACGGTGGATTGTCTCCCGCGACAGGTGCCATGACAATCAACAAAGTTTGCGGCTCCGGATTGAAATCCGTCGCTCTCGCGGCACAAGCGGTGCAGACCGGAAACAGTTCCATCGTCGTCGCCGGTGGAATGGAATCCATGACCAATGCTCCTTATCTTCTGCCGCAAGCGCGTAAGGGATACCGCCTCGGCAACGCGCAGATCGTCGACTCCATGGTTCACGATGGCCTGTGGGACATCTACAACGACTATCACATGGGCATCACCGGCGAGAACGTCGCGGAAAAATACGGCATCACGCGCGAAGAGCAGGATCAGTTTGCCCTGAACTCTCACCGCAAGGCGCTCTCCGCGATCAAGGAATGCCGCTTTAAGTCGCAGATCGTCCCGGTCGAGATTCCTGCGAAGAAGAAGGGCGCGCCTCCCACCATTTTCGACAAAGACGAGAGCCCGCGCGAAGACACGACCATCGAGGTGTTGCGTTCCCTGAAGCCCGCCTTCAAGAAAGACGGCACCGTCACTGCCGGCAATGCCCCCGGCGTCAACGACGGCGCCGCTGCTCTTGTGGTCACCAGTGCAGCGCGGGCGGCGGAACTCGGTGCAAAGCCGATGGTCCGCATCGTCGCCCAGGCGACCAGCGGCGTTGAGCCCAAATGGGTCATGATGGCTCCCGTTGGCGCCGTCCGCACAATCTGGGAGAAGACCGGTTGGAAGAATCAAGACGTCGATCTGTACGAACTCAACGAAGCTTTCTCGGTGCAGGCGCTGGGTGTGATGCGCGAGTTGGACCTGAATCCCGACAAGGTCAACGTGAACGGCGGCGCCGTAGCCATCGGCCACCCCATCGGCGCCAGCGGCGCACGGGTTCTGGTCACGCTGATCTATGAGATGATCCGCCGCGACGTGAAGCGGGGCATCGCCGCCCTGTGCCTCGGTGGAGGCAATGCCGTAGCCATGGCCGTCGAGCGCTAGCCGAACCTCGGCAGGAGATGGCTCATGTGGCGACGGCCGCCTCGGCCGTCCAAGCTGGAGCGAAGCTCCGCGTCCCACATCCCATCGTCTGGGGATCAGATTACTGGAGGCATCCATGCGGAATCACCTCGCTGTCGTCTTCTGCTTGACCGGCACTGCCTTATTTGCTCAGAGTCGCTTCGACGGCACCTGGGAAATGAAGATGGACACACTCCAGTTCTCTGGCCCGCCCGAGGACTACCTTCTCGATAAAGGTATCTACCACTGCGAGAGCTGTGTCCCGAAAGTCCACGTGGAAACCGATGGGACCGATCACAAAGTGACCGGACATCCGTACGACACGCTCGCCGTGCGAATCTTGGACGACCGTTCCATCGAGTTCACCATGAAAAAGGATGGCAAGACTACGTTCGAGTGTGTCGAAACGGTTTCCGGGGACGACGGAACGATGACGGAGGAGTTTACGAACACCAGTGAAGCAGACACAGTCACCGGGAAGGCGGGGTTCACCAGAGTAGCCAAGGGGCCGGCAGGTTCGCACGCGCTCTCGGGTAAATGGAGCATGCGAACGGTCAAGAACGCTACTAGCGCTGGCACTCGGACTACCTACCAGAGCACGGCGGGCGGATTGAGAATTTCCGATGGCAGCCAGAGCTACGAGGTGAAGTTCGACGGTAAAGACTATCCCGTAAGTGGGGACCTCCACTCCACGGTCTCGCTGAAGGTGATCGATGAGTACACGCTCGAGGAAACTGACAAACAGGACGGAAAAGCTATCACGGTCGCCCGCATGACAGTTTCCAGAGACGGAAAGTCGATGACGGTTGAATCCTCAGACAAACAACGTGGCGGGACGATGACTTACACTGCCGAGAAGCGCCCGTAGGTCTTAGGAGTCGGACACCTCAGAGGGAAGTGTTCCCGGCTAACCCACCGGTGATATCGGCAGCGTCACCGTGAACACCGCTCCTCCCTCGGGGGAGTTGACCGCTTCGATGCTACCGTTGTGCTCCTTCATTACCGACTTGCAGATGCTCAAGCCTAATCCCGTCCCGCGCCCCGGCCGTTTCGTTGTGTAGAAGGGATCGAAGATGCTCGGCAAGTTTTCTTTCGCGATGCCCGGCCCATCGTCATGAAAGCTGACCCAGACGGAATTGTCTCCCTGGCCCAGGCGAATCCTCAGGGTCCCTTTATCTCGCGCGTCGCGGATCGCCTGTTCGGCGTTCAGAATCAGATTCAGGAAGACCTGCATCAACTGATGCGGATCGCCCAGCGCGTACGGCACGCCCGTCTCTTTCAGAAAGTCGACCGTGATGCTGTTCTTGCGCAGGGAATACGCGTGCAGGTTCAAGGTGCGCTCCACTACCTCCACCAGATTGATCCTGCTTTTACCGGGAGCGGGCGGGCGCGCGAAATAAGTGAGATTCTGCACAATTTCTGCCGCCCGGCGCGCCTGTTGCTGCAGCATCGCCAGTTGCTTGCGAGATGTTTCGTTGGTCTCGGTGTCCTGCAGGAGTTCGCTCACACCCATGATGCTGGTCAAAGGATTGTTCAGTTCGTGGGCCACTCCGCCGATCATCGCGCCCATCGCCGCCAGACGCTCGCTTTGCACCACCTGCTGTTCCAGCTTTCGCTCGACGGTAATATCGCGCACCGAGATGATGACGCCGCTGATCTTGGCTTCCGCGTCGACCAACTGGCTGCCCGCGGCGCGCATCGTCCGCCAGCTTCCGTCGCGGTGCCGCGCCCCGTATTCCGCCGACGCGAACGATTCGGTGCCGGAAACCACCGAGCGGTAAAGCGCAGCCAGTTCCGGAGAATGGTTCTCGAGTTCCGATATTTTTTTCCCCAGCATGTCTTGCGGCTGGTAGCCCAGGAGATCACGAGCCCGCGAACTGACGAATGTGTAGCGCTCCTCGAGATCGACCACCAGGATCAGATCCGGGAAGCTTTCCAGCAGGCGGCTGCGGAACTCTTCCTGTTGCGCCAATTGCCGTTCCATCCTGCGCTTTTCGGTGATGTCCACCAGCGTTCCCTGGTAACGGATGATGTTTCCCGACGTATCCCACACCGCCCGCGAAGAATCGAGAAAGATCGCCGCAGCGCCATCCTTACGGCGAAGCTTGATCTCGCGTGTGCGCAATCCTCCGCGGTCGTCGATCGCCCTCCCCAGCACCGGCTGCCCAGGGTCGAGATTCAAAGCCGCGGGTTCCGCCGCCAGGAGTTCTCTCTTTTCGCCATATCCCAGCATGCTCACCAGAGCTGGGTTGGCGTCCAGCAAACGTCCTTCGGGAGTGCTGAAATAGACTCCTTCCTGCAAGGTTTCGAACAATTCGGTAAAGCGCATTTCCTTCTCGCGCTGCTCGGTCACGTCGCGTCCCAGCATGCTTGCGCCAACCACCTCATCGCCTTTGATAATGCCGTTCAGTACGTATTCAAAGTAGAGAGGCCTCGAAGAGTTCTTCAATCGGATTCGCACTGTCCCGGCCCAGCGCTTCTTATCCAGGAAACGTCCCAAGTCGCGTTCCACTTCTTCCTTGGTCGGTTCCTCGACGAAGTCGTAGATCTTGCGCCCGATCAACTCGGAGTACGTCACCCCCGTCAGCTCGGTGATCCGTTTGTTGACGGTCCGCATGGTACCGTCAAGCGACACCGCGCACGCCGGATCATCAAAGGAGTCGATCAACTCCTTGAAGTTACGTTGCGAGCGCAGGATGACCTGACTGAGTTGGTCGAGCTGCTCTTCAGAAGGGGCGGCGCCCACGTGTTCCTGCAACCCGTGAAGCAGCTTTTTGAGTTCGCCGACTTCGCGCCGTCGGCCGTAGGCGTACACCGCGAACAGGATCGAAAGAAACACGATCCCAAGCGGAATGGCCCGAAGGGAGAATGGAATGTTTTCCAGACGCTCCCACAGGAGCGCCCCCAACGCGACCGCCAACAAGAGCATAAATCCCAGGGCCCACCGCCATAATTGCGATTCTTCTCGGTCCAGATTTCCAGGAGGGCGAGGGGTGCGCGAAGTATCCACCGGGTCAAGGCTCATGAGGGAAACTGCCGATCCTTCCTGAAAGCCATCCTAATTCTATATGCATCGCAGGAACAACCGCCTTGTTGGACATCTTGGTACACGCAGGCTTGTCGTGCCCGATTTGGCCTGCCGGCGGATAGCGCCCCTGGTCCCGGAGGTGGGCGTGCCGAGTTACTCGTCGGGCTCAGGTGCCGCCGTCGACGTTTCCGCCGGCTTCGCCGGATTCGCAAGGATGGCCTGCCAATTCAGGATTGTGTTCCAGAGCAGACGGTGGTCGCCGCGGTTCAGATCGCGGTGCATAGGGTTGAAGTTGAAACTAACGACGTGCCCTTTGCCCACGGGCATGTCCAGGATTGCCGGCCGGCCGATCAGGTTCTCTTCTCCCCAGGCCTGTCCGCTCTCTACGAACGGTTTTCCATCGGTGGCGCCCCATTCCATCACCACCCCGCTGCGGTCTTCTGGACCATCCAGGCAGGTCGTGCAATAGGCCATGCGGAGCCAGCGATGAGGAACGTTATAGAGCGGGAAGTTTTGCCGGAAGACATACGGGTGTGCCGGATACCCGTACGCGATGGGATGGTCGGGCCGGTCGAAGGTGGCACGCACATGCGCTCCCGGCGTCCTTGTAGCCGCTTGCTGCGAGGCTGTGGCCGAGGCCGTGCCTCCTCCCGCCTCACTGCGGGGAACGCCACCGGAAGACCGGCGCACAAAGCGCACCAACCCACCCTCGAGCGCCAACATAGTCCCGCTGCCCAACGTCACCATCAGCCCTCCCGCTTCGATGAAGTGCTGGATCTGCGCGAGTCCCGCATAGCCAATTCCGCCCGTGATGTCATCCGATTCGGCGGGAATGCCGAAGCTGGGCGTCTGCGTGGTCTTCTTGAAGGGCATGGGTGACCAGGTCTTGGGCAGGCCTTCAATCTGTTCCGCCAATTCCAGGTCAACGTGCCCGTAAAGCAACACGTCGATGCGCTCGCGGAGGTTTCCAGCGCGAATGTCTTCGTCCCGCAAGTAGGTGTAAGGAACCTTGCGCTGATCGAGTGAGTAACGGATCCACCCGATCGAGTCGGTGTCTGCCCACGGAACCCACACGCCAATGCGCGGAGCTTTTGCCTGGTGACACGGCACATCCGGTGAACTGGAAACGCGCGTGAAGTCGAGACCAAGTTCCGCAGCGGTCGACACGATGGCCTCGTGCAATCCGGATTGTGCCGTCAGAATCCACGACCCGGCGGGAAATTTCGTGCCGTTCGCCTCAAATTCACGTTCCGCTATTTGAGTTTCGAAACTCGCCAGACGGTAGCGAGCCGCGAGAAACGATTCCTGTCCGGTGTCTTTTAACAAATAAACGGGACCACTGCCGGTGACGCGCCCCGCAGGATGCGGCACCTCGGTCAGCCGGGCCAACGCTGCGTCGCGGATCGAAGGGTCCGCGCTAGGGATCGCCTGCAGATGGTAATGGGCGGGCAATTCCCACGATACGTCATCGTAAGGCGCTTTCCCATCTTTTGGGTAATGCTGTGGCGACAGCAAATCAACCGCGTAGTTGCGGTAAGGTTGGTCGAGGCGCACGACAAACGTCCCAGCAGGAAAGCTTCCTTCCTTGAGTTGAATTGTGCCCTGCGCCCGGGAAACTTCAATCTGCTGGCTCATGAGCCGCCCGATCATTTGTGCCACCCGCGCCGGGTCTCCCTGATCTTCGGGAATCAGAAATGCGTAAGGAGGCTGCGTCACCCCTTTCTGCCAGGAGTCCCACGACTTCTGGTAGAAGTTGTGAAGCATCTCTTTGGATTCGCTGGCCGTTTGGTCCAGTGCCGCCAGGGCGCCGGTCTCCTGGTAGTTGAGATTATCGCGGGCCGACCACGTCACTTCCCGCGGGGCAGGAAGTGGCCGATACCACTCCATCGTCGCCGCGGATGGTGAAATCGCGCGCTTCTCAGTTTCGGCACTGCCGTTGCCGAAGGTTTCGTAACCGCGACCAATGCTGTTGTGGTTCATGGCCACGGAGTCGAGATACAAGTGGGCAAACGCCTCCCCAAAATTCCAGGTCGAAACCCCGGGCATGCCCATCGCTGTCATGGCCTCGACTTCATGAAAACTGAGCGCAAGAAATTCGCTGTAGGTGATGGGATCGATGTTCGGGTTGTAAGGGCCGGTGCCGTTCCAGGTCATCATCAGGGGCGAGCCTTCGTGCAGATCGTGCACTACCGTCGGATGCCACTCATGAAACATGCGGTGCACGGCCTTGGTGGTCTCGTGGGTTTGCTGGTGTGTGTCACGGTTGATGTCGACGAAGGTGTACTTCGACCAGTAGGGCGGCGACTGGCGGGGAAGAGTGTTGCGGTCGGTCTTGCCCTTGAGATAGCGGTAGAACCAGTCCACCATCTTGTCCCGCCCGTCGGGATTGGAGATGGGATTGATCAGCACGACAATGCGCTCCCGGATCCGCTGAATCATGGGCTGTTCCGACACCGTCAGACGGTATGCCAGTTCGAGCACCGCTTCCGTGGAACCGGTCTCATCGGAGTGCAGCGCTGCGTTGAAGTAGTAAATCGGGCGAGATGAAGCGATCAGCGTGTCGGCTGCCGCTTTGTCGGTGCGGCGCGGGTCCGCCAGCGCCGCGGTGGCGGCCTTCAGACGATCGAGATCGCGGATGCCGGCCTCATCTGCGATTGCGAGCATGAGAATCTCGCGCCCTTCCTCGCTATGCCCGATCGTGAACACGCGAACTCGGGGACTGGCAGCGGCCAAGGCACGCGCATAAGCATAGGTCCTCTCCGTGCCCAGCAACTCCCCCGGCGCACCCATGATCCGTCCCAGAAATTTCTCCGGTGAGGGAACGGTTTCGGAGAGGGGAATATAGGAGACCCAGGGGGAAACAAAATGCGGATCGGTGGTCGCAGCCGCAATGGCCTCGACCGAACCGGGTTCGGGGATGTCCGGACCTTGTGCGATCGCGTTGACGGGCAACCAGGCAAACCACAATGTCCATATCATCGCGACTCTAAACATGAGGGCCCCCGGATGTAGTTCGACGCGAAAGTTTAGCATGCACTCCGAACGGGAAGGGCATGAGTTCAGGCTTGCGAAGAGGTGGTTTTGGCTGGCGCCGCGCTGCCAGCGCCCGATCGAAGCGTTCTTCCCCCTCTGCGGTACCTCAGGGCCTCAAGACACGAGACTCACCGGCCTCTAGGGATCAATCGCACCGGAAAGCCCTTCCGTCGCCTTCGGTGGTCAGTTTGCGACTGCGACCCGGTTTCCACAGCGTCTGGTGACATCCGACACAGCCAACCCTGGCCACCAAACCTTAAGGTAGGTATCTGGCAAATCAGGACTTCGTGTCCCTGGGTGCCCCCTTTCTCGCGTTCTTTGCGAGAAAGTCTGCCCTGAGCGAAGTCGAAGGGTGGGGAAGTACTCGCCGGACGCCACATGCTCTACAAAACTCTCAACGCCGCCGTCTACGGCATCGACGCCAACATCTTGGGCGTAAGCCGAAGCCCATAAAGAATGCGGGGACAGCCGCCCTCGGCTGTCCGTCGAGCGTAGCTCGATTGCGCCTGCGCGATCCTCGAAGTGCGGAACCTCTTATCAATTCGGGAGACTACGGAATCCTAGCGTTGTGCTGCACCAGGGCAGATTCGCCGTTGGAGTTGCCGATTTATCTACGGGCGGCGTCAGCCGCAACTTCCGATTGATCTTCGGCCAATACTGGCGTATCAGGTTCCCCCCGACCTTCCAGCCCTCGTCGGCAGCGTAGCGGACCAAGGTGCTACCGACTCCCCGGTTCTGCGCCGGCCAGTAAGTGTTGGCCAGAGCTTCACCCGCCAGGGGACCCAGAAGGCCGGAATAGTTCAAGACGCGGTTCCCCGAGTCGCTGCGCGTGTACACCACCCGGACCGCGCTGTATTTCACTGCCTGTTTGAACGTGAGATCCGGCCTCACATAAAAGCGCGGGTCCTCGTGCAACACCGACGCAAGCAGAAAAGTCCCAAACATGTGGTCCGAAGCGGCGCGGGCCATCCCCGATCCAAAGCGCTTGCCATATCCTGATGCACCCTGGCCGTAACCAGACGGGCTATTGATCGCTTGGCCATAGGCCGCGCCCATCAGTGCGGAGCCGATCGTCGCCACCGAAACACTGTTGTTTGCCGCCAGCTTGAACTTGTCCCAACTGTCGAGGCGACCCTTGTCGGTAGCGAGGTCAGGGAAGACAACCGACTTCCGCGTGAGCAGTTGGACGAAGCCGACCCCGCTCTTCAGTGGGTTGGCCTTCTGTGGCGCCGGCTGCGATTGTGCACTGGCCGAGGGTGCATCGGGCGGCGTGCTGGGTTGGCTTTGTTGGGCGACGCTGACTGCACATAGCAAAAAACAGAAGGCAACCGCCATCCGCTGGCGTTCTTGTCCGGGAGCACGCTGGTCTCCGGTCACACGTGTTGTGAACGCCATCCAGGAAGCTCCCAGGTGGAATGATGAACAAGACCTGCAGCGCCCCGCCAATCCTAGAATCCCTTTGCCTTCAGCATGAGGTCGAGATCCTCTGGGTGGAGCGCCCGCAACATGGCATCCTCGCGCCCCAGTTCTTGCTGAAAGACCAACTGCGCCAGCGATTCCTCCAGCGTGAACGAGCCTTGTTTGCGGGTGATGGTGATCTCCTGCTGCAGGTGCTGTAGCGCGTTCTTACGGATATGCTGCCTTCCCCCGTATCCGACCATCAGAAGCTCCGCAGCCGGCACGCGTCCTCCGTTCTTTCGCGGAATCAGGGTCTGCGTGAGGATCGCAGCCAGCGCCATGGCCATCTCGGCGCGCACTGAGTGCTGCCGTTCTTGTGGGAAAGAGTCCGCAATGCGCGAGACCGTCGAGGCTGCGTCGGTGGTGTGTAGGGTAGTGAACACCAGATGCCCGGTCTCGGCAGCGGAGAGCGCAATTCTCGCGGTGTCCGGATCGCGCATCTCACCGACCACGATGACATCCGGTGCCTGGCGCATGGCGGCTCGTAGCGCGGTAGGGAAGTCCGGTGCATCAATCCCGATCTCCACCTGCTCGATCACGCTGAGGTTGTGGGCATGCTCGTATTCGATCGGGTCCTCGATCGTCACGATATGCCGCGTTTCCCGCTGGTTGATCTCGTTCACCAGAGCGGCCAAAGTGGTGGTCTTGCCGGAGCCGGTTGCACCCCCGATGATCACCAGTCCGCGCTGTAGTCTTGCCAGGCCCGCCACCGACGCGGGCAGATGAAGCTCCCCGAGTCCCGGTACCTTGGACGGCAGCGCTCGAACCGTGGCCGCCGCGCGTCCGCGCTCCCGATGCAAATTGATGCGGAACCGTCCCAAGCCAGCGACGCGATACGACGAATCCGCGACGTGGTTTTGCTGGTACTCTTCCCGCGCATGCGGCGCCAGGACAGGGAGCACCGCGCCTTCAATTTCATCGCCCGTCAGAGGGTTCTCACCAATCACGATCAGGCTTCCCTCTACGCGCAGCGACGCGGGCGCTTGGGGCACGAGCAGCAGGTCGCTGCCCTTTCGGGAGACCAGTTGCTCCAGCCACTGATTGAGCTGAGCAGAGTCGTGGGTTCCGGTTTCCGGGTGAATTGCTTGGACGCGGGCTGGGTTTCCTTCGGCTGTCATCGTTCTACTTTAGATGCAACCGGGCAAGTTTGCGCACCTCCAGTCGCAGTTTCCAGACCGGCAGAGCCCACACGGAGACCCTTCCGGGGCGCCATCCTGAACAGAGCCGTTTCCACGCGGAGTGAAGGATCTCGCGGGCCGGCCGGTGGCGTAGGCTCCGGCCGAGATCCCCCGTCCGGCTGAACGGCGCCGGGTTTCGGGATGACGCCTGCAAAACAGGCCCCGAGGCACAAACCGCGGCATGATCCTTTCGACGAACCCCTTGACCGACGCGCGACGCAAGAATAGTCTCCCGAAGACGTCTGGCATTCAACCTGTCCCTCAAGGAGGCTTCGCATGACTCCGCTCTCCGCTCTGTGGCTTCCCATCTTGCTTTCGGCGGTGATCGTATTCGTTGCTAGTTCGATCATGCACATGGTGCTGCCGTACCATCGCGGTGATTACCAGAAGCTGCCGGACGAGGACAAAGCGCTCGCCGCTCTGCGTGGCGCTGGCGTGAAGCGGGGACTCTACATCTTCCCCTTCTCGACCCATAAAGACATGAAGTCGCCTGCCGTGATCGAAAAATATAATCAGGGCCCGGTCGGAATGATGACCATTTTTCCCAGCGGCCCGCCCGTCATGCCGAAATTCCTGGGGCTCTGGTTCGGATACTGCCTCCTCATCGGCTTCTTCGTCGCTTATCTCACGGCGCATACGGTGGCCTCCGGCGCCTACTATCTGGCAGTTTTTCGGGTTGTGGGGACAGCCGCATTCCTCGCCTACGGCCTGGGAAATGTGAGCAACAGCATCTGGAAAGGGCAGACCTGGAGCATGACCATCAAAGAAGTGCTCGACGGACTCGTTTACGCCCTGCTGACCGCGGGAACGTTCGGCTGGCTTTGGCCGCGCTGACACAAGTAGGGACGGACGCATTCGTCCGTCCCGCGAAGCGACGCGTGCGGTGTCGTCGCCCCCCCC
>JBARBI010000046.1:0-3481 GCA_049792875.1 Candidatus Sulfotelmatobacter sp. | reverse complement strand
AACAAAGCTGGCGAAATCCGGCTGCGGATTGAGCGGACAATTCGCGCGATTCCACGTGGGAAGGTGTCGACGTACGGCGGGATCGCGCGGGCGGCTGGGCTTCCGGGGGCGGCACGGCAAGTCGCCGCCGTGCTGCGGCGCGGATTTGGCTTGCCCTGGCAACGTGTGCTCGGGGCAGGCGGCGCGATCAAACTGACGGGCGACTCAGCCGTGGAGCAGCGCCTGCGGCTGGAAGCGGAGGGCGTACGGTTCCGCGGGCGGCGGGTGAATATGAAGGCGCACGAGTGGAAGGGTGCGCGAGCGAGACGAGTGGGAAGGTAACCCGCCCCTCAGCGGCCAAAGCCGCGACCTCGAATGATGAGCCTTATCGCAGCGCTCGAAGCGCTGCACCACCCAAAGTCAGAACTTCTCGCAAAATCCTGGAGTTGCTTGCTGTTCTGATTTCTGTTGCCCTTTTCTAAAGATGCGGGGCTCGGGCTGCCGGGCTTCGCCCGGCGGACAGCCGGGGGCAGCCGTCCCCACATCTTCCCAAATATCTTTTCTCTCAAAGCTCTTCGGGATTATTTCTTGAATTGGGAGTCGATTTCGACCTGATATCCCGTGACCATTTTGTTGGTCTCGTTGGCCATGCCGACGACCGCCATTAATTCCTTGAACATGGCATCGGTCATGCCTTTCTGTTGTGCTGAAACGGTGTGGGAGGCGATGCAGTATCCGCACTGGTTGGTGACGCTGACGGCGACGTAAATCATTTCTTTGGTGAGTGGGTCGAGGGCACCGGGGGCCATGATTTGCTTGATGTCTTCCCAGGTGCGCTTGAGGGTGGCGGGATCGTGGGCGATCGATTTCCAGAAATTGTTGATCCAATCGGTTTTGCGGGTGGCCATGATGTCGTCGTAGATGGCGCGGACTTCGGGAGTGGCGTCCCGGTATTCGATGAGGCCTAGGGTAGACATGAAGTCTCCGGTTCTTTTGAATTCATTTCACCACGGAGACCCGGAGAAGAACAAACTCTGGAAAAGACCTCAGTGTCTCTGTGCGACTCCGCTGCAAAACTTGGGTGTGAATTCTGACGGCTGCGGTTCATCGCGCCGGCCGAGACCGTAACAAGGTACGTCTCTACGGCAACTCTCCGCTCAGCAATTTTTCCAATTGGGCGGCGGGAACGCGAACACCTACATAGAAATGGCCGAACAGGGCATAGACGGCGCTGACTTCGTCGAAGCGCATTTCGTAGATCAGCTTCTTGAAGACCAGGGGCTCGTCAGCAAAGAGGTCGACGCCCCACTCCCAGTCGTCAAAGCCGATCGAGCCGCTGATGATCTGCCTGACGTCTCCGGCATAGCGGCGGCCGATGAGTCCGTGCTCGTTCATCTGGCGGGCGCGTTCTTCGATGGGGAGTTGGTACCAGTTCTTATCTTCGCCGCGGCGGCGGTCCATGGGATAAAAGCAGGCGTAGCGGTTCGGCGGAATCTCGGGGTAAAGGCGCGGGCGCATGGCTTCCTTTTGGCGGGCCAGGGTGTCGGCGATCTCGCGCTTCCACTCTTCAGAATTGGGCTCAATAGCACGCTCCGTGAGTGCCTTGTAGATCTTGACGGTCGATTCGTAGAGCCCGAGTTCGATGATGGAGAGATAAGAACTCGTGGGCTCGAGGTAGTCGCTGAGGCGCAGATGGGCGAGCGCGAGTTCGGTCTGGTTGAGATCGGCGAACGACTCGCGGAAGTGGATCAGCATGAGGTCGCCCTTGTGACCGATGAGCGAGAAGAGGGCGGACTGTCCGGTGGAGTTCTTCTCCATGGCGGCGAGAGCGACGGATGCTTCTTTGACGATGTCCGACCGCTCCGCGGCGGGCAGGGCTCGCCAGGCGGGCCAGCGGAGACGCATCATCTGGTGCAGAACGCTGTAGCCTTCCGTGGTGAGCGGGACTGCCGGGATCTCCGCTGCGACTTGTGGGCGAGGTTGGTGAGTCGTAGTCATTCGAGCCTCTTTCGGGAGGTGGTTCCGGAGCGCAAAGAGCTATTGTACGCGGTGTGGAGCGGAGCGGAAAATCTCAGGATCAGGGTCGGCGAAGCTTGCACCCTATATCGGGACTGCTCGCGAAAAAGACTGTTATTTGTGACAGGGGCGCGAACGTGCTTCTGAAAGTAGTTAATTAGGAGATGGAGAAGCATTCCCGCAATTTGATCAAGCGCGAGTGGACGTCGGCCTTCGCCTTGGCCGGGGCCGTTCTGCTGCTGGGCTCTTTTTTGCACGCCGAGCAAGAGTGTCCGGTTGAAGTGAAACTCCTGCTTTCCCCGCCGACGATCGACGCTGTGATCGCGAGCCTCGGGTTCGAACCAGGAGGGTCGGGGCGAGTGTACTTCTTCGACAGCGAGGAACTCGATCTCCTGAAGCAGGGAGTCATTGTGCGAGTGCGGCAGGGTGCCAGCAACGACCTGACGGTGAAGGTGCGCGTGCCTGAGGGCAGCAAACTGGTGGACACCTCCCGGCTTCGCCGTCACTTCCCGTGCGAGATCGACCGGACGGGAGCCGAAGAAAGCACTTCCTACTCCGTCGGCCGCAAGTACAAGCCTCGACACGTGCCTGAAATGGGCAACGACTTGTTCGGCGAACTCACCCCGCAGCAAGGAACGTTATTACGAGAGGCGGGGATTTCGATCGATTGGTCCCGAGTCAGAAACCTTGGCACGATCCACTCAACGAACTGGGCAACCCGGTCGCAGCAACCATTCCGCAAACTGGCTCTGGAGTCATGGGAATGGCCGGCAGGTAAGATTCTGGAACTCTCTGCCAAAGTCGGGCCGGATGCGGGACGCTCGAAGTCCGCGGAGTTGGAACGGCTCGTAAATCGGAAGGGCCTGTCTTTGAGCCCCAACCAAGGGACCAAGACTAGAACAGTTCTGGAAACGCTGGACCATCGCGCTTCTCCGCAATAGTTCCGGATCGGAAATCCTCAAGTCATACAGTCGGCTGCCTGCCCACAAACAGCAGTTGGCATGACAAAGTCGGGGCTTGACTGGATTGCGGCGGAAGGACGCCCGGACTTTCTCCGTCACGGCGCGTAGGCGCCCAGAGCATTTCGCGGCGGGAAGGTTCTGCATCGCCACTATGGGCTCGTCCCGGCATCTTCTCAGCCATGATGGTGCAGGATGTGGGTTCCGCGGCCGGCTATTTCCCCGGAGGCTGCGTGCCCATCTTCTGCTGTGCCTGAAGCAGTCGTCGTTGCTCGTACATCTGCTGCATATTCTGCTCCATCTGTGTGAGCGAAGACGCGTCACTGGAGGTCGACGGGGTTGAAGAGCCAACAGGCGTGGTATTCGAAAGCAGCGCCGCCCCGGTGGACATTCCTGCGGATGCAGATTCAGCGGGGGGAGACGGGGGCTGAGAGTCGGGGTTGCCAGAGGCTTGCGCAGTCGCTGAAGAATCGGTGCCTGCCGAACCGGGTGCAGGATTGGGCGTGACCGCGTCGCTGCCCGCCGCC
>JBARBI010000045.1:0-62966 GCA_049792875.1 Candidatus Sulfotelmatobacter sp. | reverse complement strand
GAGATAGAGGGCTCGTTCCACCAGCAGGCTGCCGTTGATGAACTGGGGCATGCCGACACCGGTGTCTATCATGTTGAGGACCTTCTCCAGGAACTTGCTGCTCAACTTATCCGTGTATATGCATGTGAGCGGGGGTTGTGGCAGTTTCAGATACGTGGCCGCATCGAGGATCAGGTAGTCCATCTCCGCGGTGGCGTCCTCGCCGCTTTCGGTGAACCCTCCGAGGGAGATGCTCTGCGCCAGGTCGGCGGAGTTCGACAGGTGCACCGTCTCTCCGTAGTAGTAGCCGACCTCGTTGAGCTTGATGAAGAGGTTCCTGAGCATGAAGATCGCCTGCTCGGCATTGACCAGACCAGCCGCCTTATCACGCTGGTAGAACGGCTCCAGGTTCTGGCCCAGGTAGGCCTCCGAGTAGCCGCAACCTACCTGCTCGATCTCTGCTGAGATGTGACAGAGGAAGTGGCTCTGGATGGCTTCTCGCAGGTTCCGGGCGGGATGCTCGGGAACCCGTTCGCAGGTCTCGGCGATGGCGATCAGCTCCGCCTTGCGGGCTTCGTTCTTCTCCTTCGCCGCCATCTCCCGGGCGAGCTCGGCATACCGGTGAGCCAGCCGGATGACGGCCTTCATCGTGATCAGGCAGGCCTCGTAGAAGTAGAACTTGGAGGCATTCGGCAGCCGGATATCGAGGGCCATCTGCCGCTCTTTCACGTCCTTGATCATGCTGGCCAGACCCTCGTTGTAAACCTGGGGGTTGTTCAGGTTGCCTCCGCCACCCGGCCAGGACAGGAACTCCGTGACGAGACCGGCCTTATAGACGGGGTCCGGATCAAAGCCATACTTGGTGATGAAGATCTCGTCGGCCCGGGGCCGCAGCGCCCACTTGCCCCAGTGCTCGAGCGCCCACTGGTTCGCCTTCTTCTCTTCGGGGGTCTTTGACTTTTCGACGGTCCCCTCCGCCTTCATCCACTCCACGTTCCATTCCGGATAGGTGTAGATCGCGTTGACGGAACCCGCCATGGCGCCCACGAAGAGGTTCTCGTCGATGTAGATCTTCTTCCTCCCGAGCAGCTCGGCGAAGAACTTGGCACGCCGGATGATCTGCTGGTAGCCGGCCGTACCCTCGTAGACGTCGGCCATGATCACGGTCCGCTCGTGGTCGATGGCCTGCGGCGTGCTTAGGTACTGCTCTTTCAGCCGATCAACCCGTGCCATATCGACCGTGACTCGCCCTGTGGAACTCTTCTTTGCATCCTTTGTCTCGACTGTCTCTACCATCTCTGCCGTTGTCATTTGTTTTCTCCTGTCGGTCAATTTTTTGAAAAGTACCTCGTCGATGTTTTGCTGCGCATCACCTGAGCGACGGTCATGGCGCTTTCCTAAAAGCCAGGCCCGCCCTCCTGGATAAACCTGATTTAAGACATGTCACCATAATGTTCTCCTGCCTTTCCCTTGCTTTCCGGCCTCCATCGTGGCTCAGCCATTGTCAAATACCTCCTTGCATCTCACGGTCATGCACTCGCCGGCGCGCCGTTGCGGCTAAAGGCCTCGTCGACCGGGCGGCGGCGCGGGCTCGCTTCGCGCGGGAGGCGGTATGGTTGGCGACAAGTATGGTGCTCTTGTCGATGAACATTGTCTGAAACCAACCCTAGTTGTTGGACTCGAGCCTACACAACTAGGCAAATCCCTAGTAGTGCCGGGAGGGCCGGTGGACATATCCTGCAAACGATGCGACTCCGAAAACCAAGACTGCACTTAATGGCGTAGTCGCAACAACTAATGAGGGCATCACGAATCGCCATAAGTATCAAGATCAGGAGGAATTATGAATTTGCACTGCAAGAACATCGGGCCGTTATATGCCGCAACGCTGACCCTGCTATTTTGCACATCTGTCTTCGCCCAGGGGCCGGCGGACTTGACGGTCGCGGGCCCGCCTGCCGCATCAAACGCCGCCCCCGCGATTCCGGACGCACCCGCGCCGACGCCACCTCAGGGGCCTGGTCCGGTGTCACAATACCCGACAGGAGGCACCGGCGGTGATTGGCGCGTCGGGATCTCGATTTACGGTTGGTTCCCGGGGATGCACGGGACCGTTGGAGCCCTGGGCCATAATGCCGGCATCCATGTTCCTTTCTCCGATATCTTTCATACCTTAAAAGGCATCATTCCAATCGCAGTCGAGGCCGATAAGGGCCGCTTCCTGATGCCGGTGGATTTCTTATGGTTGAAGCTCGGTGTCGACAACGGAATCCCCGTTAACGACTTAGGCCAGACATCGATCAATACTCACTTTACACAGTCGATCTTGACGCCGAAGGTGGGATACAGGCTCTATGACGGCGACAAGTTGAAGATCGACGTACTCGGCGGAATTCGCTATTGGTATGTGAGCCTGAACAACACTCTGGAACCCTCTGGCCTCGGCCATTCACGATCGACCAATTGGGTCGATGGCCTGGGCGGCGCCAGGTTCATAGTGCCCTTCGGCGAAAAAGTGGCCTTCACGGTGGCCGGTGACGCTGGCGCAGGCCAAGCTAACCTGGACTATCAAGCCCTGGGCCTGCTGAACTTCAACGTCACCCCCAAATTCGGACTGGCGGTGGGCTGGCGCTATCTGTATGAGGACTACAGACCGACGAATAAGCAGTTCGTCTATAACCCTACGATGAGTGGCGCGGTTGCGGGTTTCACCTATAACTTTGGCGGCAAGCCACCGGTTCCACCGACAGCCTCGTGCTCGGCTTCGCCCACGCAAGTCTTCCCGGGCGATCCGGTCACAGTGACTGCAACCCCCGAAGGTCTGAATCCGAAATTGAACACGTTGTATGCGTGGGGCGGCGACGGCGTTACCGGCAATGGAACAACGGCGAGCATCAATACGAGTGCTTTGAAACCTGGAACCTACACGGTGAAGGGCACCCTGAAGGAAGGGAAGCCGGGGAAGGAAGGGCTGAAGTCTTGGCAGGTTGCCAACTGCTCGGCCACTTACACCGTGAAGGAATTCGAGCCGCCGACACTGAGCTGCTCGGCGAACCCGACCGATCTCAAGCCGGGTGACTCGTCGACCATTACGGCTCAGGGTGTCAGCCCGCAGAACCGCCAACTCACTTACAACTACCAAGCTTCGAATGGCACCATCAGCGGCAGCGGAGCAACGGCGACTTACTCTTCAACGGGCGCTTCCACCGGTCCAGCGCAGATCACCTGCAGCGTATCGGATGACAAGGGCCACACTGTGACGGCGAACACGCATATCACCATTCAATCGCCGCCGCCTCCTCCCCAACCCTCACGTGAGCTGATAGGTCGGTTGACATTGCACAGCGTGTACTTCCCAACCGCTCAGCCGACGGAGAAGCATCCCGAGGGCGGCCTGGTGGAGAGCCAGCAGGCGACTCTCACCGCGCTCGCAACCGACTTCAAGAGCTACCTGCAAGTCAAGCCGGATGGGCGTATAACCTTGACCGGTCACGCGGATCCGCGTGGTGCTCCGGAATTCAATCAGAAACTGTCCGAACGTCGTGTTGCTCGTGCCAAGGCTTTCCTCGTTGAACAAGGTGTTCCCGAAGCGAACATTGATACGCAAGCGGTGGGCGAAGAGCATCAGCTCAGCGA
This sequence comes from Candidatus Sulfotelmatobacter sp., assembly GCA_049792875.1. Classification (GTDB taxonomy): domain Bacteria; phylum Acidobacteriota; class Terriglobia; order Terriglobales; family Acidobacteriaceae; genus Sulfotelmatobacter. The sequence continues at coordinate 59,351 of JBARBI010000045.1, read as the reverse complement.
GGACGAGGTCAAGAATCTGATCGATACCAATTCTGACCTGACCGAGGAACAGAGGAAGAAGATTCTGCGCAACCTGAAAGCGATTGTTCTGGCTCAGAACCGTCGCGTCGACGTCAGACTGAACGGATCGGAGCAGGAATCTACGCGGCATTATCCATTCAACGCTGCCGACGCCTCGACTCTTCTCGATCTGAACAAGCCGGTTCACAAGGCCGGGCCGAAAAACAAATAACCTCAACCCCCGGAACACGCCTACCAAGACCTGTTCCGGGGCTTGGCTGTCATCGAGAAGAGGTTCGCCGGATAGCACATCCGCTGATGCTGCGAGCCATCGCGGCCGCCACACCGAGTTGACGCCAGGGCGGGCGGGTACGGATTAGACACTGGGCACGGGCACCGAGATTGTCCGCTGAAAACGAAGCGCCTCGTTGTCGGGCAAATTACCATCTGCCGAGGCTGTTGTTACGACAATACAGAGCGTGGGTTTTGGGAAAGCACCTCGATCCGCGAGTTGGGAACGATTGCGCGACTCGATGAGCGCGGCGAGATTGCTGTACACACCGATTCAGGAGGGCTGGTGGAATTCCAACTGAAAGACCACCCTCATCTCGACTATAGTTTTTGCAAAACGATCAGGCTGAGCACGACCGCTACTTCGATGTTTTCGTGGAATATGCCAAGCTGTCGCCGGAAGACATCCTCATCCAGATCAGCGTGAGCAATCGCGGACCCGAAGCCGCCAAAATAGATGTCTTGCCGACCCTGTGGTTTCGCAACACCTGGACATGGTGGCCGGGCACTCCCAAACCGTCGCTGAAGTAGGTTTCCGGCGTAAGTGGCTCGCAGGCCATCGCAGCGTCACCCGCCGAACTGGGAGAGCGGTATCTCTACTGCGAGGGAGACTGTCCCGTCGTTGAGACCGGCTTCCACATTAAGCCCCTGGCGGATGCGCATAGGCACGCGCGGGCTATTCACGATAATTTGTCCCAGACCAGCGTCGGTCGGCGCAAGAATAGCGCTCAGGATTCCCGCTTCCCAAATCGAGAGCTGCGGAAACACCAGCCGCGCGACAACCGCCCCCAGAACTGTCAACAACATGCCTACGCTTTGCAAACGCGCCGGCAGGTTTTTAATACTGCGCAAGACATTCAGGTCTGTGCGGCTGGGCATCCGTAAAGGAGCAGCATCACCAAACCGACTTCGGCAATACGAAGTGCGACGTTGGCAGTGAACCCTGCCCTCAGAATCCCTTGCAAGGCTGGGAACCTAAGCATTCCCGCGACCGTGAACACGATGGGCGCGGTGACGATCGTCTGTTCGATGCGCCGCGATAGCAGACTGTAGAGGAAAAGCAGCAACACGAAGCAAGTTACAGGACTCAAGGGCAGTACTTTTCCAACTTCCAGTTTGGCCGTTCAACGTCGGACCCAGCACGTTAGTTATACAAAGATCGGCAGAACAAAACACCGCGAGTCGCTGTTTTCCTAACGCGATCTCTCAAAATGTTAACGGACTCATCTCCCCGGATTGCTTTTCACATAACCTTCCGATCAATTTGCGATCTTTACTCCCGGAGCGGGACGATCAGCCCGCAGACGCGCACACGACTGACAGAGTTCGCGCTCCTGGACCGCCACCATGTGACCCTGTAGTCGACGTTGGATGAACTCGCGGTGTGCAGGCGTCAAAGTTGGCGCGCCGCATTCACTGCAGACCAACACTGGCTGTTCGCGAACGACAGTTCCCGTGATGATGGTGCGCCGCACACCGTCTATATCCTCGATGCGGATGGCGCCCGTCGGGCAAACCTGCGTGCACGCGCCGCACCCAATACACAGCTGCGCCGGTCGCGTGAAGTCGAAATAGGCGAGCCGGCCAGCAGTCGTGTCCGCCATGCGCAATGCCTCTATACCCATTTCGCTACAGGCAGCCATGCAGAGGCCGCAACCGATACAGAGATCGCAGCGCAAGCAGCGGCGGGCTTCGTCGTGTGCCATCGCATCGGTAAGGCCCTCCTCAATTTGCACGTAGTTTCCCTCGCCGACTGTCTCTTCAACACTCCGCTCGGGCATCGCGGCTCGGCGAAGGTGCGTGCGATCGCCAGCCAGAACGGTGAGGGGCACTACCTCAGCACGACGCACGGCTTTGCCGACGGCGTCCGTGGACTTCCGCCGCAACCAGGCATCCATGGAAGCAGCAGCGATCTTTCCAGAGCGGATTGCCTCCACCGCCGTCCGCGGTCCGTACTGCCCATCGCCTCCGGCGAAGACGCCAGGAACATTGGTCATCTGGGTCTTCGGATCCGCAAAGATGAAGCCACGTGTATTCGTGACCTCACTGCCCTCCAGGCATGCAAGGTCGCTTCCCTGGCCGACGGCGAGGATTACGTGATCGACTTCGAGCCTCAGCAAGCGATTAGGATCGAACTTCGGATCGAACTTGCCGCTCTCGTCCTTAACGCGCTCGCAGAACTGGAAAATGATCTCGCCGTCCTCCTCGACGCGGACGGGGCCCCAGCCTGGCTGTAGCTGGACCCCTTCGGCGACGGCAAGCTCGATCTCGTGCGTGCTCGCTGGCATCTCGCGCCGCTTTTCCAGCGAGACCATGTCTACGTGCTTCGCTCCCTGTCGCAGAGCCGTCAGGGCTACATCGATGGCGACATTCCCGCCGCCAACGACAACCACTCGCGGCCCGACTCTCATCTGCTCGCCACCGCGAACGGCGCGGAGGAAGTCGATTCCACCCAGGACGAAGGGCAGATGTGCGCCCTGAATCGGGATGAGGCGTGTGCGTTGGGTGCCGAGTCCAAGGAAGACGGCGTCGTAATTCTTACGGAAGGCTTCGACACTACTGATCGGGGCACTGGTGTAAATCGTAATACCCAACACACGAATCTGATCGATTTCCTGTTCGAGCAGATCGGGCGGCATGCGGTAGGCTGGGATGCCGTAGCGTAGCATCCCCCCTGCCTTCTCCTGTGCCTCGAAGACTTCGACATCATGGCCAAATGTCCGCAGGTAGTAGGCAGTCGTAAGGCTGGAGGGACCTGAACCGACAACGCCTATCCGCTTGCCTGTGGCCGGGGCAAGCTCTGGCTTCGGGTAACCACCCTCGGCGAGGCAGTGCTCGGCGGCCTTGGCCTTGAGCGGGCGGATAAAAACGGCGCCATCACTGCCGCCGCGAACGCAGGCGGATTCGCAAGGCGCGGGGCAAACTAACCCGCACGTTAACGGCAACGGGTTGTCGCGTCGGATGACCTCAATGGCGGATCGATAGTCGCCATGGCCGAGGTGGGCTATGAAGCCGGGGATATCGATGTTGGCCGGGCACGTCCTGTGGCAGGGCGCCGCATTGCGCTCCAGGCAAAGTCCTTCCGGGCAAGACTCGTGCCGGACATGGCTTTCCCACTGGTCGCGAAAGTAGCGCAAAGAGCTGCCCAGCGGCCACGCGGCTGCCAGCCCTTCGGTGGAAAGCTTCAAAGCCAATTCATCGAGAGCAGCGAGATGTTCCGCGTCGCCCCGGCCGAGCGTGATCTCGGCCACCAGGCGGCCGGCACGTGCGAGCAACGCACGCACATGTATCGCTTGATCTTCGGCGAGCTGCCAATGGCGGTAGAGCGCACGTCCGGTCTGCTTGACGACGCACACGCCTTCCGCTATTACCATCAGGCTGGAAGGCACCGGGTTGATTGCTGCAGAGGCCAGAGACAGCGGGTTGCACGACAGATCGGCCTTCGAGAGCGGCATAAATCCGCCCAGACCGTCGTCGAACAGAAGCACAGGATCCTCGCCCTGCACCTCTACGCCGCCGCCCCAGCTCTCGATCTGGCTGCGCAGCTTCTCGGTACGCGCGAGCTCGACCAGGCCCCGCTGTTTCATGCCTCGCCGGAGCGTCAGCAAAGATGCATCGCGGCCCGTTGTGCCGGCGAACAACATCGCGATCCGGCACCAGGTTTCCGGCGAGTGAATCAGCCGCGACCTGTCGGTGGCATGTCCCTCACTCCAGCAGCTTGGGTGGCAGTTGCGCAGAACTTCCAGCTGTATGCGAGGATCGGCAATCTGTGCGAGCGAACGGATTGAATCGACCACATTCAAGAGAGCCGCTTCGTGGCCGGTCAACTCGGACGGCAGGCGCAGCTCGACCTTGCGGCTGTCGCGGAGACCAGCAGCGATCAGCACTCCCTCAGCTAGCAGCCAAGGGGCGCGATCAAGAACGGCAGTTGTTCCGCGTGACCGCAAATCCAGGGAGGTAGCGTCGATTACCAGAACTGAAGGCCCATGCCCGCGCAGGAATTGTCGCCATGCGAGATAGATCGGTTCGCCCGCTGCTCCGCACTCGGCGAGACCCGACTCCTGCAGTCGCTGTAGCCGCCGCAGGGGCGTCATCTCTTGAGCCTGGGCAACGCCTGGCAGCGCGTCCTTGAGAGTCGCTGCTGGTACAGCACCCGATTCGAGCCAAGCCGGCAGCATCTGGAGTTCGCTCATCATCCCTCCTTATTGCTCGGCGATGATCTGGCGCGCATAGCGCTCGCGGCGTGGGTCCGGAAGTTCAGTGGCGACGCCGAAGGAGAGGCAGCCCGTTACACATTTAGTGACACAGGCGGGTGCCAGCCCGGCATCGAGGCGATCCATGCAGTAATCGCACTTGACTACTTTGCGCGTGGCCGGATTCCACTGCGGCGCACCCCATGGGCAGGCGGCAATGCAGCTCTTACATCCCACGCAGAGACTGAGCTGGGAGAAGACGATGCCGTCTTTCTCGCGACGCTGCATTGAACCGGTCGGGCAGGCTTTGATGCACCATGCGTCTTCGCAGTGGAAACAAGGCATGAAGACAAAGCGCATGCGCGGCTTTCCTCCAACATCGATGGGACCTATTGTGACAATTTTGTTCGGTGCGGGGCCGGGGCCGAGGTCTTTATTGGTCCTGCAGTGCACCTCGCAGGCCTGGCATCCAATGCAGTTGGCTTCGTCGTGACGCAAGATGTATTTGCTCATTGCTTGGCGCCTCGGTTCGCCGGGCGCGTAATTTGAACAATGGATTCGGTCAACGCGTTTCCACCGCCAGCTGGATCGAATTCGAAGAGCTTGCCGTGCTGCAGGCGCTGGTCGGCTACGCCGAGGCCTCGGGCGCGAGTGGCGAGGGGTACAGTGGCGCCGTAGCCGTGCAGCATGAAGACCGCTTCGGGATGGATCCAATGCGTCACCTTGGCCACAATGTCGCCCGAGTAGTCTCCACCTCCATTGATCGTCACATCGTCACCGTCTGCGATGTTAAGCGGCTTGGCACGATCGGGATGGATCCAGAGGACCTGTTTCGGTGCGATGTCGTTGAGTAGCGGATTATTGAGGGACTGGCCGTGCGCCAGTGTAGCCGGCCTTCCGAACAGCAAATAGAAGCGGTCGCCTGTTGGCGCAGCTTTGGGCTCGAAGGGTGCGAGGCTGGGGAGCCCGGCCTTCTCAAGAACTTCGCTTTCGATTTCAATTTTCCCGGAGGGCGTCGGAAATTTGAGTTCATTATGAGGAGTCAGCCTCACCTTGTCGGCCAGCTTGGCGATGCCCGCCCCGCGCATTTCGGCAACGGTTACGCCGGTGCCCTCGAGCTGATAATTCCAGAGTTCCTCGATGGTCTCGAAGTCGAGCGCCTCCTTCTTACCCATGCGGCGCAGAATCTCGCGGAAGATCCACCATGCGGGACGACTGTCGAAACGCGGCACGATCGCCTGGTCGCGCATGGCGAAGACCGGTACCGGAAGATTCATCTGGCACAGGATATTGGCACGCTCGAGGTAGGTTGCCTCGGGGAGGATAACGTCGGAGAACCAGCCTGTCTCCGAATAACGCACGTCGATAGAGACGACAAGCTTCAGTTTGTCGAGCGCACGTTGCGTAGCCTCCGGATCAGGCATGCCCGTGAGAGGATCGTGACGGTAGGCGAAGTAGGCGCCGACCGGGTATGGCTTTCCAGTCTCAGCGGCGGCGAACAACTGGTGCAGCATGCCGATGGCCGGATCCCACTGCGGCCGGGTGCTTCCGGCACCGTCCACGCGCGGCTCTTCGACCTTGGGAACGCGGTCAGTCAGGCGCTTTAGACCCTTCCGGCCGTAATACTCCGGTGACTTTGCCAACACGCAACCACCCGGGATCTCAATGTTACCCATCAAGGCATTGAGGATCAGCGCCGTGCGGCTGACGTAGAAGGACTGCTTGTGACGCGCTGTCATCCAGCCCGGATGGAAGATGACGCGGGGCACATCGGCAGCGATCTCCTGAACGAAGTTGCGAATCTGCTCGGCAGGAATACCGGTGTGCTTCTCCTGCCATTCCGGCGTCGTGTGCTTTATTGCTTCCTGCAAGTAATCCATCCCGGACACGTAGCGGGCAACGAATTCCTTGTCGTATGCGCCCTGGTTAAGGACTTCGTGGATGATAGCGAGGTTGAGTGCGTAGTCGCTGTTCGGCCGCACCTGCCAATAGCGGGTCGCCTTACAGGCCGTGATGCTGGCTCGGGGATCGATGTAGGTGCAACGCATCCCATTCGCCAACGCGCCCATGAAGACTTTGGCCTCCTTGACCATGAGTGATTCAACGATGTTGCGGCCATAGAGAACCAGGTGTTTAGTGTTTTTCAGATCGAATACGAGCCCGGCATGGCTGAAGCCGAAGATCGAGCGCGCGGCGTTGTGGACGTTGCCGCCGCAGGAGGCATCGTGATTGAAGTAGTTTGGCGAGCCGAGTGCGTTCACGAAGGTCTTGGTCAGGTCCGTGAATAACCCGCCGCGGTCGGAAACTGCGATGCCGCGTTCGCCGAAGGCCTCGATCGTCTGGTGCAGCTTGTCGGCAATGTAATCGAGGGCTTCGTCCCAGGACGCGCGCCTCCATTGGCCGGCGCCACGCGGGCCTGTGCGGATCATCGGCGTGTGCGGCCGTTCGTCGTCGTTTTCAAGGGAAAGGCCGGCAGAGCCCTTCGCGCAGAGACTGGTACCGAGGATTGTGTCGTGTGGATTGCCCTGCAACCACGCCACCCGTCCGTCTTCAACCGTGACTTCGATAGGGCAACGCACCGCGCACATGCCGCACATGCTGTAGACCGTTCGTCGGCCGGGGGCGCTCACGCCGCTTACGTTCGGTGCCATGCTGGAACTCATTGCAGTCTCCTCTTCCCTCTCCGGCTTCAGGGCGCAGACGAAATTTCCCGATGCGGCATTCAGCCCTGTTATCCTGCCAGCCTTGCTGCGGTAACAGGAAGCGATCCGCGCATAGGCCTGTATTACAGCGAGGTAGAGGGCCACACGGATGCTGCTATGAAAACTTCGCTCTTAAACCAGCTTAAAAGTGGCCCACTTAGCCCACAAACACATGGTTCCGGCAAATGTGCGCCATTCCTGATGCTCTCTCTTGGGCCGAATGAGAGTGAGAAAATTCTAGAGCTTTTCTTTTAGGTTCTGCAGTGACGAGCATCACACCTGTAACCTAAGGTCAAGACCTCTGTCTTCGTTGACGTGATGAGAGGAAAAGTGTCCGATTTAGCTGCGCGGACTGGAAAGAAGAACTGAAAATGTCACGGGTGGCGCCGTATCTACAGCAGTTTTCGGGACGGCCTTTGCGCATCATGAACGATCCATTATGCGTGTTTTTTCATCATCGGCCCGGCTACATAACACACAACGGATATGGGCTTCGGTGGCGATTTTGGGCGTGTCCATGCTCGTGTGCGAGGGCGCAAACCCTGCGATGCGCGTGAACCCAAGCACCATGATCAAGCCAGCAATTGCTTCTTCCAATCGGTTTGCCAGGTCTTAAGTAATTCCGTACAAACTTTAATCATGTGTGACGAGAATGGACCACGATCCCTCCCCTCCATATCGACGCTTAAACAGATCTTCAACGGTGCGAGATCAATTGTGCCTCTTCGCCAGCCGGAACGAAACCCTAACTCAACCTAGAGTCGGGTCTGAATGCGAAGGTGGAGGAGCAATGTTGAACTTCTGCCGGTATTGCTTGACGACGTCCTCCAGCCTGTTGTAGTGGGCATCCTCGCCAATCAACTCCCACATCTTGTATTGTGCTCTGGTATTTAGGTCATCCATGATTTCCGCAACGACCAGCCGTATTCCTCTCGCCTTCAACTTCTCGTAAACCGACCGGAGCGTCTCCGCCGCGGAATAGTCGACATCGTCCACTGCGGACGCATCGATGCAGAGCCAGCGCAAAGGCGGGTCCACGGTGTTCGCGAGAAATAAGATCTCATCCGCGAGCTGCTGGCAATTCGCGTAGTACATGCTGTGGGTGAATCGGTAGACTACCAGTCCCGGTGCCGCCGAAGCGGCCTTGGCTACTGGCTCCGGCTGCCAACCACCCGATTCGCTCGGCCGAAGCACCGCGTTCTTTGGTCGATACCCGTACCGGGTGTGACCGATGAGCGACAACGCGATGGCGAGCAGTATCCCCTGTTCGACGCCGACGATCACGACCGTCAAAGCGGTGATCAGTGCCAACCAGAACTCCGATCGCCTTTGATCGAAAACCCTCCGCATCCCAGCGACATCGATCAAGCCGACCCCAATCAGAAACACGATGGCCGACAAGGCCGCTTCTGGCAGGTAGGTCAGCGCTCCGGTCAGAAAAAGCAGGATTAGCGCCACTATCGCCGACATCACCAGGAGCGACAGTTGGCTGCGGCCGCCGGCGTCGTCGACGATTTGCGTCTTCGTTGGGCTGCCGTTGACGACGAAGGTACCGGATAGCCCGGCACTAATATTGGCCATGGCCAAACCGACCAGGTCGGTGTTCTCGCTGAAATTCTCGTCATAGCGCGTGGCGAAGGCGCGGGAGGTCGCCGCGCTCTGTGCCAGGATCACAACGAACATCGCGAAGGACGTGGGAAGCAATGTCGCCATGACTGTCCAGTTCCAGTCCACCTTGGGCAGGCCGAGAAGTGGCAGACCACTCGGAACGGCTCCGACTATATGCACTTGCTTGTCGAGTCTGAGCGCCCAAGTTACGACCACGGCGCCGATCGCCGCGATAAGGGCTCCCGGAATCTTCTTCGACACCATTTTCAGGCCGACGATGATCACCAAAACGCTAAGCGCCACCGTCAGTTCGTAGCGGTTGACCTGCCCAAGCTGTTGAAGGTCGTTCCAGAACTTCCCCAAGGCGCCATGGCCGCCACCCTTCAAGCCCAACATACCGGCGATCTCCCCCAGCGCGACCTGAACACCGACCCCGGTCAGGAATCCGATCAATACGGTGCGCGAGAGGAAGTCCGCCAGAAATCCCAGGCGCATGAGGCGCGCCAGAATTAAGAAACCCGCGGCCATCAATGCCAGCACGCCGGCCAATGCCATGTATTGCTCCGATCCGATGGCGGCGATCCCCACCATGGCGCTGGCAAGGATCGCCGCTGTTGCCGAATCGGCGCCAACCACAAGGTGCCGCGAGGAGCCGAACAAAGCGAACAATGCCGTCGGGATGAGCATGGTGTAGAGACCCGTGACCACCGGCGTGCCGGCGATCTTGGTGTAGCCCATCACTTCCGGGACGGCAATTGCGGCAAGCGTGATACCGGCAAGAATTTCGGCCGGGATCTGAGCGGTCGTAATCGGCAGTACCCCCTGAAGGATCGCGAAGCGATGGCGAGCGGGATGATCGTGTACTGACGTCATGGCAGTCCCCCTATTGAAGAGATTCGATTCCGCACGGAAGATGACCGGCGGTGCGTACCAACGTTGACTCCCGGACCGTCAGCCCGACCCAAGCCTCCGAAGAGCCAACTTACGATGGACCGATACCGCGATCGACTCACTTTGCTTCCTCCAATACAGCCTTATCCTTTCCGGCGCGAATGGCGCGTTTGAACGCGGCGTAGTCCTCTCATTCTGGTCGGCGTAAGCAACCGAGAACGCGGCCAGCGACTTGTCGAACAGTTTCTAAATGTTTATTCGAGGACAGGGTCGTGCACAACTGGCAGAATTAGCAGTCTCGGGCCGAATGGGCTGTGATCGCAGCCAAACTTGCGGATGGAGAGGTGGAGTGCTAATCGGTTCCCGCGCCGTTAGCGTCAGCGTCGACGGCTTGCAAAACGTTGTGACCGCATGATTGTTCTATCTTTGCCTTGGACTCATGCTGCATTCGAGCAAACCGTAGGCAGGGTGTACCGCCAAGGCAGCAATGCCGCTCATGTAGACATTGTCATTCCCCAAATCATAATTGAGGACTACGAGGGCCGATCGATGTCTTGGGATGCAGAAAGATGGAATCTATCGAATCTAAGCGCACATTGGCAGAGTGTGCGTGCGACGGCGTCATTCCGAACATGACCAGTCTGAACAGACAAGAGTTTCTTGCCAGGGCTGTCAATGATCTCAACGCGCTGAAAGTGGCGATCACGGAGGGAGAAGCCAAAGGCAAGGGAGTAGGCAATTGAGCGTTCCGCCGGTGTCAGAACGACGGTCCGACATTGTGAGGAAGGGTCTTAATTGTTATCACGGTTGAAGCCGCTTAGAACGCACTCCTGTCAGACAGGACCGTCATCGGTTAGACCTGCCGAAGTCTTTCGAAAGTCCCACGCGTGTCCGGCGTCCTGCTCGTTCTGAACGGGCATGCCCTCATATTGCCTTGATCGATCATATCGTGGTAAGCACCACAACAAGTCGCGATTTGGCGGTCGTCTGCTACAACTGCCTATTGCCGAGACATTCTCGCAAGCGACCCTTAGCCTTTCTAGCACTTTGACCGGCGCCAGCGTGTCGTGCCCGCAATAATCCAGCAAAGCCTTCCTGATCCTGTCTCGCTCCGATATATCCACGGTTTCCCGTACCGATTCCCGAGCGAACCCGGCGTCCTGCCCATTCGCCACCGCCATTCCGGCGTAGGTCATCTCAGGAACAAGCGCTGGCAACACCGTTTTGAGGGAGTACGATCCGGCAAATCGAGGATGGTAAACGTGGTTCCAAATGACGGGTAGCAAATCCCAGAGACGGCGCTGTATTTTCTTGATCCGCCCAGAGAACCCCGGCAGCCGCGGCGAGTTCCGAGAGCCGCTGCGACTCGAACGTCGCGTTGTACACAACGATGTTGCCGCTGTCGCCTAGCGCCGCGCACAGCGAGGCAATGAACTCGCGCCGATGGTCGCTCGCATCTGTGGCTAGGAACTCGTAATGCTCGGGATCCGCTTCCGGGTTGGCGCCGCACATGCACACTCCACTGGAACGGAACATGATCGTAAGGTCGCATGCCCGGAAATCGTGGGATTGCCCAGTTCATTGTTTCGAAATCTGCGAAGTACAGGGGGTATTTGAGCGCCTCCAACTCTTTGCCGAGGTTGGTGCTGAACCAAGGCTCTCCCGTTTGCACGCACGTGGCAGCGCGGCGCTGAATCTCCGTCAAATCGAAGTCGTCAGGTATATTGCAATGGACTCGATGCCCATCTCCTCAAGCTCTTGCATTGCACTCGCGTGGATACGAGGCAGGTAGCCGATATGGTCATCGGGGCGCGGAGGATTGCATCGGTCATAGAACTCGCACGTGCCCGGTTCGGTTGCACGCGCTCCCGCCGGAGACTAAGATTCTTTACACCATCAGCGCGGGAGACCTGCGATGCGCTTCGATAATTTCTCCTTTGGCTCCCTCCAGATCGACGACAGCACCTACGAGCATGATGTGATCATCGACCGCGGGGAGATTCGCGACCGCAAAAAGAAGCCATCGAAGAAATTCCGCGATGAGTTTGGACACACGCCACTGTCCGTTGAAGAAGACATACCCTGGAAGTGCGCTCGGCTCGTCATCGGCACTGGAGCATATGGCAGCCAGCCCGTGATGAAAGAAGTGAAACGTGAGGCGAAGCGTCACAAGGTCAAGTTGCTGATTCTGCCGACGTGCGAGGCTATAGAGGTACTAAAGAAAGACCCCGAAGACACCAACGCGATCCTCCACGTGACATGTTGAGCGCTGCAGCGATCATCTGCTGAGATTTGGCTTCGCCGTGAACGTCCTACTTGCCACGACGATCGTGTGGTTCACTCTGCGGAAAATCGGCGACAGCAATCCCATCTGAGCGATCGCCTCGATGGTCGCGGCCGCGGATCCACAGCCATTGACAGTTGGCTGCGCCGACAACGACAGGGTATTTAACAGCTTCGTGAATTCCGGCTGGCAGTTCGGCGGACAAACAACAGCCGCTGCCAAAAACGGGGACAAGGGCGCAGCGCTGGCGGGAGCGGCGTCGGTCTCGGATGGTGTTTGGATGTATCAACTCACTGACAAGGGCATCGCCCTTGAAATCACCGGTAAGAGCACCAAGTATTACAAAGATGATGACCTGAATCGAGGCGCCGGTTCCGGCGGAGGGATCGAGTGACGGAGAGTCCCGAAAGGCGATCCGAGAACTGTATTGCCTACCGAGCGCACCAGTTTCGCGAAATTTCGTAGTGATCGAGAGGAACAATGAAATCGGCAGTCAAGGTCGTGACGTCAATATCCCACATACCCGTCAACAACAAGATCCCGGCCTTCGTGGCACACCGCTCACGGGCCGAGCAACATGCGATGGGCAAAACGTTGCGGAAGAAGTTTCCGCGAAGCTTGCAGGCCGAGTGGGAGCCGCCGCACCACCGGCCGGATCCGGTCAGGCTGGTACTGGAGGCCGACAAGGGACGTCTCCCCGAGCTACTTCCTCTTCGCCACGGGCGCATGGTGGCGTCTCCCTTCACCTTCTACCGGGGCTCGGCGCTCGCCATGGCGGTCGATCTGGCGAGCATTCCGTCCACTGGCATTCGCGTGCAATGCGGCGGAGACTCCCACTTGGTCAACTTCCGAGGTCTTGCCACCCCGGAGAGGCAAGTCATCTTCGCCATCAACGATCTCGATGAGACCCTCCCGGCGCCCTGGGAGTGGGACCTCAAGCGTCTCGCGACGAGCTTCGTGATCGCCTGTCGCGACAACGGCCTCAGCGAATCCGACGCCAAAGATGCGGTCCTCACCTGTGTCCGGTCCTACCGCGAGCACATGGCCGAGCTCGCAGAGATGAAGGTGCTGGACCTGTGGTACTTCGCGGTCGCGGCCGAGATGCTGATCGCGGGCGTCAAGGATCACGGGATCCGCCACGGCGCGATCAAGAACTTGGCGAAGGCGCGTGAGAGCAGCAGCTCCGAAGGCCTCTTCCCGAAGCTCGTAGGCGATTCGGGAGGGTCGCCGGTCATCAAAGACCAACTCCCGGCGATCTACCACTGGAAAGGTCACACCGCCGGGGAGATCCATCCGGACGTCAGAGACGCCTTCGTCGGGTACCGCGAAAGCCTGGCGCCTAACTATCGCATGTTACTCGACCGCTACGAACTCAAGGACGCAGCAGTCAAGGTCGTCGGCGTCGGGAGCGTCGGCACCGCCTGCTGGATGATGCTCTTTGTGGCCAGCGAAGAAGATCCTCTCATTCTGCAGGTCAAGGAGGCGCGGGCCTCAGTTCTGGAGGCCTATGCAGGCAAGAGCGTCTATCCCAACCACGGACAACGTGTCGTGAACGGTCACCGGCTTATGCAGCCGGCCAGCGACATCTTCCTCGGCTGGACCGAGAGTCGCAGAGGGCGTCACTTTTATGTCCGCCAGCTCCGCGACGTCAAGATCAAATTTGCCGTCGAGACGTTCGACACGGCCAGGATGATTCTCTTCGCCCAATGTTGCGGTTACTCGCTGGCGCTCTCCCACGCACGCTCCGGAGACGCCGCGATGATCAGCGGTTACCTGGGCAATAGCGATGCGTTCGACAAGGCGCTCGCCGCCTTCTCCGTTGCCTACGCCGATCAGAACGAAAAGGACCACGCAGTGCTCAAACGCGCGATCCGCGATGGAAAGGTCGAGGCCGTCATCGAAAAAGCGAAGTGAGTCGCCCGCGCATGAAGGAAACGCGATGGAGAGGGGAACCATGATCCGCCCCGAATCTGCTTTTTGCTCCCAGGGAGCACGATCACAACGAACACGTTCAGCAACAGCAAGGGCGGAATCAGCACGCCTTCCTCTCCCTAAAATCCGGTAGCGCAGCCCGCCGATGAACCACAGGAACGACGGACGAGACTCAGAACTCGAACTGCTATTTAGTAGACCGTACGTCCATAACTCTTGGGCATAGCCCAACTCCTTGGGCTTCTGACAGGCGGAGTTCTGAACCCAAGCAATCGTCGCATCCGAAACCCGACGCGGCTTGCCCGAACGCGGTAATTCTCCTAAGGGGCCGGCACGCCAAAGCGCAGGCATTTCTGGATGCAGAGTCACCGTGTTACGGTTCACCCGATGGGCCCGCGCAATGGCTTGATCACTCAGACCGGCGACCGAGTCCAGCAAGATCGCCGCGCGCACCGTACGCCTCTTCTGTTCGCTGCGCGAGTTACGGAGGCGCTCCAACATGCTGCTCGTCCTGGCTGAAGACCAGGAGCCGACGTCTCCTCTGAAAGAGGCATGCCCCATTAAAACATCGCTGGGTCATATGTCTAACTTAGAGAACACTCATCTAGTAGACGGACGTAGTGTAGGCGCATCGCGCCGACCCGGTTACTGGCAGAGCTGACAGGCCACAGGGAAATCGTCTGGCCTTGCGATTTTCCTGAGTTTGCAGGCGGACAATTCCTCTCGGATAGAATCCCGCAGCTGTTCCAGAGCCATGTCTCCGGAACTGAGCCGCTCCAGGCGAAGGTTCTAGGGCTTTGTGCCCTGTCGTATCCGGCTCGAGCCTCTGACCACAGTTCCTGCAGCAACACGCGCTGCCTAGAATCGAGTCGCTCCAGGTGATCCTGTTCACGATGTTTTTCCGGCAGAAGACGTAAAACTCGTAGAGAGTCTGCTTCATCAATTTGTATGACTCGACGCGATGACTGAGTTTGTACTCTTCGAGGTAGGGCTCAAGCGTGTGGCCTACCATGATCGGGATATCGTCGGTTTTGACTGGCACTCCTGCATGGACGCCACGCATGTAAGACTCTTGGAAATCCGCCGCGCGGACCTCTTCCTGTGGGTCCCGGCCGATCTTCTTCCAGATCCGCTTGCCAGATTGCTCTTGGTAGTAGATGTAATAGGAGGCGTCGGGAAAGTGCTGCTCGACACCATCGACCAAAACCCAGGCCGGGCTAATCTTGCGGTTTTTACCAATGACCCAATGACCGGACGGCCGTAGTCGACATGGGCAAAACCTAGTAAGATTTGCACGCATGGAGTCGACCATCGGCACGATTACCTCGGCGTTGTTTGTCATTCTCGGTTCTTTGGCCCCCCTGTTCGCCCAAGGGCCTGTCCAGCAGCAACAACCGGAGTTCGTCAAACAAGGACAGCAGTTGTTGCGCGATGGAGAGTTGCCAAATGGGTTGGCGCTGTATCGCCAGACTCTCCAGACTTCACCGGATTCGCTTGTCGCCATATCGGCTCCCGCCCCGTCGCAAACCGCCAGTTCCTCGGCCGCTTCGGGACAAGGCGAGCTCCCGGAGCTCCGGGTAGCCGTTCTCGTTGCTCCCCCGATGGTTATGGAACAAAACGGGTCGCTGACGGGATTCAGCATCGATCTTTGGAATGCGATTGCCACGAGGTTGAAGGTAAAGACGAGCTATCAGATCATGCCTGACGTAAGAGCGTTGGAGGAGGCGCTGCGATCCAATGCCGCCGACCTCAGCCCCGCGATGTTCATAACGTCGACACGTGATGCGGATTTCGATTTTTCGTATCCAACCTTTGATGCAGGCCTGCAAATTATGGTGCGAGGGACTGGCGCAACGGAGCGGACCCCAAGCCGCATAAGTCCCGTATTAGACATGCTCCGCCTGATGTTTTCGCGAACGAGCATTGAATGGGTCGGCGTAGCCCTGATGCTAGTCCTCATCCCGGCTCATCTTCTCTGGTGGCTCGACCGGCGGCAGCAAAACGGCACCATTTCGAACCCGAACTATTTCCCGGGTATCTTGGAGGCATGTTATTGGGGGCTATCGGCTCTAGCGGCCCAGGCGGAGGTAATGCCTCGTCAATGGTTAGCGCGTGGTCTGTCAGTTTTCTGGCTGTTCGCCAGTGTGGTTTTCATTGCGTCCTATACCGCCCAGCTAACGACGACCTTGACCGTCGAGCAGATTCGCGGGGCTATCGAGGGGCCGGACGATTTGCCGGGTAAACAGGTCGCCACGTTAGCGTCCTCACCTGCAGTTGATTATCTTCGGGGGCAGCATGCACAAGCGCAGGAGTTCCCGACTCTTGATCAAATGTTTAAGGCCCTCCTGGACGAGAAGGTGGATGCCGTGGTCTCCCCCGCACCGGTGCTCCTTTACTATGCGGCCCATGAGGGAAAGGGACGGGTAAAAGTGGTCGGTCCCGAATTTGACAGTAGGCCGCTCGCCATCTTAGTGCAGTTGGACAGCCCCCTGCGCAGGAAGATTGACCGTGCGTTGGTCACTCTTCGTGAGGACGGCACATATGGACAAGTCTACGAGAAGTGGTTCGGCAACACGGCCCCATGAGCCCAGGCGTTCAGCGCTTCTGCGCGATGCTTGTCGCCACTGCTGCCTGCCTGGCACTCGCTGGCCCAGCACATGGGCAAAAGTCGACTCCGCAGGGTGCGACGCAATCTCCCGCCAGCGCACCGGTGAGTCCGGCCGAAACCGAGGGACAGCTGGCGGAAGAAGTGCGGAATCCACTCGCTGACCTGACTCAGGTTCAGTTTTCTAACGATTTCGATTTTGGCGCTGCGGGAGGCAACGGTTTTCTATACACCTTCACGCTCCAGCCGATCATCCCGTTCAAGATCACCAGCAATTGGACTCTCATCACGCGATCAGCGTTCACGGTCGCCAGCATTCCGGACTCCGAAGGATCGGGCCGGACCGCCGGCACAGGTGATTCTGCCATACAATTTTACTTTTCCCCCAACCGTGCTAGGCCGTTCAGTTGGGGCTTCGGCCCGGTTCTTGGGATTCCGACCGCTTCGAATTCCCTTCTCGGATCGGGGAAATGGACGCTCGGTCCGGGGTTCGCCATCGTCCGGCAAGCGGAAGATTGGACTTATGCCGTGCTCGTCAACCAGTTTTGGTCTTTTGCGGGAGGCCAGAACCGCGACTCCGTTAGCCTGACGCTAATCCATCCATTGCTTTCCTATACCTGGAAAAGCGGTTGGTCGCTCACCCTCGATTCCGAATCCACTTACGACGCGAAAGCATCCGGCGGTAACAGGTGGACCGTGCCTCTCCAGATATCGATCAGCAAGGAAACCAGTTTCGGGAAGCGCCCTGTAAACCTTAGCTTCGGTGTAGTTCCCTATGCGGTTGCGCCGTCAGGTGCTCCGAGCGTGGGGTTGAATTTCACCATCACGCCGTTGTTCCCAAAAGAAGGAAAGTAACGAAAGCGTGTCCTAGCAAAATTCCGTCCGCGCTCGCCGCGGAAAAGTTATTGACTAACCATGATCGTGCGGCCCGTTCGTCGGCTGGATTGGGCGCGCGTCGTGCGGATAAATCTTGGCAAACGCGGTGATCTCTTCCGCCGAGAGTTCCGAAGGTGGCTTAAGAACAAACCATGCCACTTCTTCGCTGCACGGGGTCGTCAGCGATCCGGCAAAGGTGTTATGCAAAGTGGTTCTATTTGACCACCCTCCAGGATTTGTCCGGGTTGTAGTCCGACATCTGCTGAGCGAGCTCGGCGGTTTGCTCACCCAGGTCTTTTTGATGGATCGCGCCATTTTGGTTGACAAGAAAAGTCATGACACCGCTGGACCGATAGTCGGCAGGATAGGCGATGACCGCAAAGCCCCCGGTCATCATGCCATCGATGACATAGCTTTTGGCGCCGGCTTTGGCATCAGCTCCCTGGGCTGTGAGGATGCGGTAATAGTAGCCATGATAGGGAGAGCCCTTCTGGCCGCCGCCGTAGCCTTCGGCGCTGGCTTGCGCGAGCAGCGGGCCTGCAGGGCTAGGACTTTGCCCTTCGCTGACTTGCCAATACAGGCCGTTCTGCTTGCCGGGTTCGCTCACTATCCGCTGCGCGAAGATTCCGGCGGGCAGGCCATCGTGTCCGGTGGCGGCATAGTCGTGTTGCGCGGCAACGAGGCCTTTGCAAACGTCAATGGCTGCCAGTTCGTTGCTGCCGATGCGACGGTAGAGGATCTCCTCTTTCCCGGCCGCGCCGTCCCAGTACCACTTGTCGTTGGCATGGACCAACGGAATGGGAAAAGGCCAACCGTCTTTGCCGACGTTGAGCGATAGTTGGTTGCGGGCGGACTCAGTAAGGGAATGCTTGACGTCGTAGCGAGCAAGAAAGCGGTCGCGCCCGCTCTTGTCGGCGACAGCATCGCTGGTGGAGATCATCGCCTCGGTTCCGGGTCCGAGAATCGCCAGGAGGGTCGGGTCATTCCCGCCACGCACGGCCTGAATGAAAGCTTCGACTGCCTCTTTCGACGAAGAGAAGGTCTTCTGGCCGTCGGCTTGAGCGTACGCGCGCGGCAGGGCAAGAACCGCGAGGGTGAGTAGCGCCGCGAGCGCAACCAATTTCCCAACGAGACGGAGATTCGTAACATTCTTCATTGCGACATCCTCCTGGAGCCGAGTGCCGGATCGAGCTTGGAGCTCTGTTCACGGACGCTATCGGGTTTTGCGACCGCCTCCGTTTGGCGCCGTCTTTGCGGGGGCGCCCGCGCTGGCGCGACCACGACTGCTGTCGGCGCGCTCGGTCTTAGCGCTGTTCCCACTGAAGGCACCGCCGCCGCTGCCGCGATTCTGCGTCTGCGGACTCGGGGAAGACCGAGGTGCTGGCGCGTTGGCCGTACCGGTCGCAGGACGGGCAGTGTTGCCGTATCCCCGATCGCCTCCGCGATTTGCGGGTTGAGGTGTCGGGGACGCGCCGCCGCGATTCATCGATCCGGCATTGGCTGGGCTGGGACGAGTGTTGGCCATATTACCCGCGCCCGCATTTCCCGCACGGTTGCCTGCCGTGGGGCTGTTGCCCGCGTTGGGACGATTCATATTCCCTGCCTGGTTCCCAGGAGTACCCACTTGCTGGTTGCGCGGCACGGCGTTCGGCGTCGAGCCGCCACGCATCTGGTTGCTTGGGTTGGATCGGTTGCCGAGTTGCTGATTGCTGGGTATGGCGTTCGCCATCGAGGAGCCGGGCTTTTGGCTGCCTGTGGTAGGACGAGCACCCTGATAAGTGTTGGCGCCTTGTCCTGAACGGTTGGTAGCGGGCATGGTGCTTGGAGTTCCCATGGGTCGATTGTTCGCGGGCAGCGTGCTCGGACGGTTCTGGTTATTGAACTTGTTGTAGTAGTTGTTGTTGTTGACCTTGATGTTGACGTTGTTATTGACCTGGCTCCAGTGATAGTTCGGCGGTGGACGGTATCCGTTAGCAGGATGGTACCCCGGATAAACCGGACGATATGGAGGCGGATAGTAGGGCCTGCCGCCGTAGTAGACGCCATGGTAGCCCCAAGCCGGGTATGGGTAATAGTTATTGTTGTTGCTGATGGCGGCGCCAATTGCCATACCCACTCCGAAGGAAAGAAGCCCAATGCCGACCGCGGTCCCGGTGCTCACGCCCGACGTTTGGGTCACGACCGTGGTGGTCTGGGCCGGAGCGGGTGCGGCCTGCGTGTTATAGATGGTGACCGGGTTGTATTGCGGGACGTAAACAACCTTGGGATCGGCCGGCGCGATTTCGACATACTGTTGACCGTTGTCGGTCTTGGTAGCCACGGTCATCTGCGGGGACGAGACAAGGTTGCCTGCCTGCTGGGCCTGGCCGCGTTTGCGCTGCACCGCCTCCATCACACCCTTTTGGTCAGACTGGAATGCCTGGCCAAGTTGAGTGGTCCAGTCCATCTCCTGACACATGTTGTCGACGACTTGAGGAAAATTCATCAGGTATTGCATGCTGGGACCAAAGCCGGCTGTCTTGGCAGCGCTGGTGAGCGCGTCTCCCTTGAGGTTTTGATTCTGGATGATCCAGTTTCCGCCGTCGAGCACTTCCTGAGGACTGGTGGATGCCGTGAGGACCTGGGCAAGGAGTTGGTCGGGATAAAGCGCGATCGGAGCGACGAGATCGTCGAGGCTGAGCGAGGCGGACTGCGGTTGGGCCTGCTCATTCGGCGGAGCGGCCGGACTCGGCGTCTGGTTCGCGTCCTGCGATGACTTACAGCCAGTCGTCAGACTCGTCACGGAGAAGATAGCAGTCAGCAGCAGAGCAGTGGGACCTCGTAGAACAGGGTGCATAACAAAACTCCTTTTCTTATCCGTTGCTTATCTCTTCTTGCCAGTCACAAGGACAAGGGTTACTCAAGGCAACGTGATTCATCGTTTCCCACTTTGCCGCCTCGGATGGACGTTTAGAAATGAAGGACATCGGATTGATCCACCCACGGTGAGACGTTCTGCTCGCAGACGGATTGGATGGAAGAGTTTAAGAGCTGTTCCTTTTTTGAGATCAAGGTCAGGGTACCGCGTTGCAGAACTCGCTGGCACTGTCAGATTTGACAGGTGCTAACATGGCAATTCATCAGTAGTACTCCAGTGGCGAAATCGCAGTTGGCGTCAACAGGCAATGGATCCTCATTTTTTGAATATTTCTGCCGCCCCAGCCACTCGAGTGCGGTGAAGGTGCTAGATGTATAGCAAGCGGACGACTCTTTGGTTCCTGGGGATCCTGACCCTCATCGTGTCGGGATTTGCCTTCGTTATCACGCGGCCGTTTCTCTATCCATTTGCGGCTGCAATTATTCTTGCCATCGTCTTTTACCCTGCCTATCAAAGAATTTTGGGATGGACAAAAGGAAAGGCCGGGAAGGCCGCACTGCTATCCACTCTGGCGCTGCTCTTACTCTTTGGGGTCCCAGTCTTCATCATTATCGTACTGGTGGCGAGGGAAGCTGTCACCGCCGCCCACTACTTAACTCGTCAGAGTGCGGAGCAGGGTGGATTTGCCTTGTTCTTGACCACGGTGGCGGAGCACGGCCTGCAGTTCCTTGGCCGCTGGGTCGACGTTTCAAAATATGACATCCGAGGAGCGGTCACTTCTCACGTGCGGCAAGCGGGCGTCTGGGTCTTGGGCTCTGGAGCCTCAATCCTCACCAATTTTGCGGGCCTGATTGCGCAATCGCTCCTAACGCTCGCGGTGGTCTTCTTCCTTTTCAGGGACGGTCGGGGCTGGATTCAACAAGCGGAGGAGACCATTCCGCTGCCGCCGGGGCAGGCAAGAAAGTTGTTCAGTAATATATCCGACACAATTGTCGCCAACGTGTACGGCATTGTCTCCGTGGGAGCGGCGCAAGGTGTCTTGACGGGCATCGCGCTGGCAATCGTAGGATTGCAGTCTGCTCTTTTGCTCGGGCTCTGTGCTGCGTTTGCCTCCATTGTGCCCGTTGCCGGCGCTGCCTTGGTGTGGGTTCCTGCCGGGTTCTACCTGATTTTTACTGGAGCGAGTTGGCAGGGCATATTCGTTCTTGTGTGGGGAGTCGCGGTGGTCAGCGCGGCCGACAGCATTATCCGGCCACGAGTGGTAGGCGCGAAGGTAAAACTGCATCCGCTAGTGCTGGTGTTTTCCATCCTGGGAGGCGTCCAGGCCTTTGGCTTCCTGGGTTTGTTCCTGGGGCCGGTCAGCGCTTCGGTACTGTGGGTCTTGCTCGGAATGATTCGCGAGGAACTCCGCCACGGCGATGGAAGGCCGGAACCGCCGGTTTCCGCCAGTTCAGTAGGAGCTTGATTGCTTACGTCCTATGACAGCCGGTGCCGCCTCGATAACCCGCAAGAACAGACTAAAACATTGGTCAAAGAGAGGGAATAGGGGCCTTCTTTCGTATGTGTTGGAAGAGGTATTCGGGCCTGGCTACTTTGGTTTGCCATCTGCAGTCTCTGCATCACGCAGCCGGAAGTCGCAGTATGGATGTCTAAGCGTATCACCGATTTGCCTGTTATTTCTGACAGTACCGCCGCATCCCCATCGGGCACTACAAGTGTCTAGGTCATTGCACACGGTCTCGTGAATGCATCCTCGGAAGACGTCTTAACGACTCACCCGCAGCTGCCGTCGCCGAAGAGACGTTGCTTGAGAATCGGATCCTTGCCACTCCATAGCCCTGCGCGGAAGCATAGCAACTGCTTCTCATCACTGATCACGGCTATGAACTGGAACCCACGCCATGCAGCACGGCTGACGAAAGTGCCAGGAACACCATGGCAGCCTTTCGTAGGAGGATATGGTCCGTGAAAGAGCAACTTAAGCGGCTGGCGTGTGCTTTGGGAATATGCGTGACACTCCCCTTGACCGCGACACCAAGGGCACAAGAACAACCAAAGCCTGGAGCAAACACGGTTTTCGTTGCCAACCAGATCATCCCGATGGATGGAGGATGGCCAGAGGCACCAGCCGTCGCTGGAAACACCCTCTCAGTGGGACCGCTTGCCGACCTGCAGCCTTGGCTTGAGGGCAATCCCTACAACACCGATCGTGTTGCTGCCGAGTCTGGGTTCGGCGGCCTCAAGATAGAAGACGAAACCGAATCTTATCCTGCAACCGCAGGTCAGCAACCGAGTGCTCCCGATAGTTCATCGCCGTCCTCGGCCCCAAACCCTCCCCCACAGAGCCCTTACGCAGGTCCGTGGGACAAGCGCCGATACCTTACTGCAAACTGGGGTGGCGCTCGCGACCGGCTCGCAGCCCACGGCTTGGTCTTTGTAGCTTCCCTCACGCAGTTTTATCAAGGCCTTGTGGCCGGCTCTGGCGACGACACTTTCAAATATGGCGGCAAGGCGAAACTCACGACTGTGGTGGATGCCGACAAGCTCGGCTTGTGGAAAGGCTTCGGCATTGTCGTAGAGGGTGAATACAATTTTGGACGCACCGCATCTTATGCGGGCCACACACTCCTCCCCACCAACACCGCGATGACCTTTCCCTCTCTCAACGAGAACGGTGGGGATTTGATGACCGTGGCTGTTGCGCAGCGTTTTGGGGAGAGTCTCTCAGTCGCGTTCGGCAAGTTTAATGCGTTCGACATCTACGACGCTGGCCACGAATTCAGCGGCGGCGCGGGTCTTGATCTGTTCCAGAATATCGTCTTCGCCGGCACCCCCAGTGGCACGGTTCCGGTGTGTCTATTTGGGGGGATTGCTGTCCTGACAACCCGACTCGCCGACATCACGGTCATGGTCTATGACCCCGAAGATCAACGACACCACACTGGATTGGAGCACCCCTTCAGGGAGGGAGTAACTTTTTACGGCAGTATGACCTTCCCCCGGACGTTTCATGGACTTTCCTCCAAGCACACTTTTTCCGGCTCTACCAGCACGGAAAAAGGAATCGATCTCGCGGACCTCCCGGATATTAGCCTTCCGCCTGGATCGATTGGTGAATTGTCGGATAAGTATGGGCGCTGGTACGTGAACTACCAGTTTGAGCAGGCGCTTTGGCGGAGCAAGGAGGACCAGAAGAAAGCGTGGGGGCTCTTCGGCCAAACATCCATCTCGGACGGAAACCCGAATCCGCAGAGATGGCTTGTTATGGGAGGGGTCGGCGGCACCAGTCCGATTCGGCGACGCGGCTGGGACAAATTTGGTGTGGCAGCTTTTTGTTACGGTTTGAGCCGTCGTCTGATGAACGGCCTGGCTCCGGCTGTGGTTGTGGGGGACGAATGCGGGGGAGAGGCTTTCTACAACCTCGCAGCAACGCCTTGGTTCCTGGTGAGCGCTGATTTAGAAGTCGTCCAACCTGCCGAGAGAGCTTATCCGGTTGCAGTGCTCTTCGGGCTGCGTGCACAGATCAGGTTTTAAGTTCGGAGCTCTGATAGAGGCGAACGGGGGCACCCACGAACCGTTGCGCAATGGTTCAGAGCCTCGCTTGCAACGGGACTCCATCACGGAGCCCCCGTTGCAAGCGGGAGAGTCCCCTCCAGCACTAGGGATTTGCCTAGTTGTTGCAGACGGCGAGTGAAACGTAGAGTCTTGTCAGACCGTTTCGACCACGCATGCCCAAGAGTCTGGGTTGGGCGTTGCATTTCGTCGAATCCTGGTCCGACCTCGATGACTGTTATTAGACCGCAAATACCGCGATGCGTTTCGTCAGGCGCTACGAGTCTATTCTGACCGCGAGACAATCATCATGCCCTTCAGAGGAGATGTGGCTATGGTTTCCCCTATCGTGCTATGCATCGACGACCGTCGAGAACAGTTAGAACTTCGCAAATTGGCTCTGGAGGCGAGGGGTTTCCGCGTCGAGACCGCGACCAACGGACATGCCGCGGTCAAGATGCTGGAAGAAGCGTCGGTGGCTGCGGTTCTCTTGGAGTACAAAGAGGAAGGCATGGACGCGGAAGCCCTCGCCTCTCAGATCGACCAAAGGTTCCCCAATGTGCCGATCATCCTGCTCTCAGCCTACCATGAGATGCCTGAGCGGATTTTGTGGCTGGTGGATGAATACGTAAGTAAGAGCGACCTGCCGGACGGACTCGTGCGCGTGATTGAACGGGTGACCCGGCAAAACAACACCGATGTGACGCGCACACTCGCGCCCAGCACTAGCAACCCAGCGGCCGCATGAACCACGCGAAGTTGGGAATCCGCGCGCGTCTGATCCTACTGGAGGTCACCTGCTCGCCCCCCTTACCCTGAGCAGTATCCGTATTGGAAAAAAGGCATCGTGAAATCACTCTTGGCTGTCTGCGCGCTGTCGTTTGCCGTCAGTCTGGCGGCGCAGGAACAGCAACCACCACCTGCCGCCCCTCCAACAACCGCTCCTCCGACCGCCGCCAGTCCGCCCGGCGCCCCCGCCGGGGTCTCCGCGGAGCAGGTGGCAAAAGCCAACAACCCGCTGGCCGATTTGAATGCGCTGAATTTCCACAACTACTACGTTCCATCCCTGTATGGCGTTCCGAACGCGCTGGCAGACAACATGTACCTTCGGCCGGTCATGGTAGCCGGGCGCCAGATCATTCGGGCAACTCTGCCCATTGCGACGGTTCCGGTGGGCCAGGGGCAGTATCGCTCGGGTCTGGGCGATTTCAGTGTCTTCGACGCGATCAAGCTGACTCCGGAAGGCGCGACGACTGACTTTGCCGTTGGTCCTCTGCTGGTCGCACCAACCGCCACCAACAGCGCTTTGGGACAGGGCAAGTGGCAGGCCGGCGCGGCGGCGGCGGCGATCCATTCCATTCCGGGCGGCAATCTACTCGGAGGCCTGCTTACCTGGCAGCACTCCTTCGCCGGGGAAAAGGACCGGCCCGATGCGCAGCTCGCGACCATGCAACCTTTCGCTATCCTGAGCGTTGGCGGGGGCTACTACGTCCGGTCTTCGGGCATTATGGTTTTCGATATCCAGAAGAACAACACCCTGATCCCCGTCGGCCTGGGGTTCGGCAAGGTGTTCAAGGTGGGCAATGCCATGGTCAACGCCTTCGTGGAGCCGCAGTTCACGGTATACCACAGCGGTTTCGGGCTGCCGAGTTTCCAACTGTTCACCGGACTAAACCTGCAGTGGGCTAAGAAGGCTAAGAAATAGCGCCTATCGATCGGCACGCCATCGACGAAGCGGCAACTACCACTTTCCCGGAATCGGCCTGCGGAGGAACGAAGCCTAGCTGTCATTTCTGTGGTGGTAAAGCAGTCGGTTCTTGTAATCCCAGTAAGCGCGAAACAACCATTTCGCATCGTCACATCCGGCAGAGCAGGGGGCATTTGGGCTTCGAAGTCAAGGCAACGAAGAGTTTGCTCAATGGTTTGGAAAATGGCTGGCAAAACCCACGATGTGCCTCAGCCGTATCGAGCAAGTGCGCTTTCCTCTCCAAGCGGGAGAGTCGCCCCTCCAGTGAAGTTTTGAATCCGTGAGCGTCTGATCAGAGCTGGAGGTCACCTGCTCGTCGCATTCGGGCGGCTCATCCTGCGAAACAGCCTGTCGTGGTCGTTTTCGAAGTAATACAGCTTCGCTACCGTGATTCGCTTCGCGAGAAAACTACAGACCAGGCACGCTGCGATACTTCCGATCAGCGGGCCGACCCAGTCGATCCACCAGCCTTCCCACTGTCCCGAGACGATTGCCGGTCCCAAGCTGCGTGCAGGATTCGTGCTGGTTCCTGAGATCGGCGACTCCACGCACACCATAACGGCATAGAGAAACGGGAACATCGCCGGAGTGAAAGGACGAATTTGAGGAAAGCCAAGAAAAACAAACAACCCGGCGACCATGGCGAACGTGGTAATCACCTCCCCCAGCAAGACAGTTTTGATGGCATAGCCTTCTCCCGGCAACGTGGCACCGAACGCCACGCTCCTGCCCATCGCGCCCCATGCAAGCAGCGGCAGAGCCCCCAGAATCGCGCCCGAGAGTTGCGCCGTGATGTAAACGAGTGTGGTGGTTAGGTCGAGCTTGCCCATCAAGCGAAATGCCAGCGTGACGACCGGGTTGATGTGCGCCCCGCTCCGCCTCCCGACCGGCGAAAGCGCAATCAGTGCGCCGGTGGTGCCGAACAGAAAGCCGGTGATCAGCCGCCGCCAGCCTTCACTGGGCAAGACTTCTTTGATGGGGCTGCCTTCCCCGAACATTAAAATGACCAACGACAGACCCACCAACACTAGTAGCGCCGTACCAACCAGCTCGGAAACGAATAGTGGCCAAGGTAAAACACCGACCGGTTCACCGTTCTCTTCGATTTGATCCTCACTTGCATGCCCAGACCGGGATACATCTGATTCAGATCTGCTCATCGTGATCAGGCCTCGCTAAACTGAATGACGACCTTGATGTCCTCCGACTCTCGCTGGAGAGCGCGCATGAACTTCTCCGGAGGCTCGCGCCGCGTGACCAGGCGTGCAAGCCACGAGCGGTCGGCATTGGCTAGTACGTGTCCTGCCTTGTACCAGTGCCGCTTGTTGGCGTTGACGCTGCCGACCACGACGTTGTTCTTGAGCACCGCCGCTGCTGCGACGTCAGCCACGGCAGGGCCGACCGTGGATCCGCCCCTGCCAACGCCCGTGAGGCACACGACACCTCCCGCACCGATTCCCGACATCGAGTCTTTGATCACCTGACCGGCGCCAGTGCATTCGATGATCACGTCCGGCTCGAAGCCCACTCCCGCGACCGTGCCGGTGTGGTAGATCGCCCCTAGCTCACGAACAAGATCCGGCTTGGGGCCCGATTCTGCCCGGTCGAGGACGTGGACCTCGAGCCCGCCCAACTTTCCGATGAGGGCGGCAAGAAGACCGATCGGTCCAGCTCCGGTCACGAGCACGGTATGCGGCTCCCAGAAGGCGCGCTGGCCGACCGCGCGGACCTGCTCCCATGCCTTGGTGACAACTGTCGTGGGCTCGAGCAGCACTCCCAAGAGGCCGAGTGAGCGGTCAATCTTCATGGCGTATTCGGGCTCGATCCGCCAGCGCTCGGACATGAAGCCGTCAATCTCCTTGATACCGCGCTCGGTGTACTGGCCGTTCCGACACATGTCCCACTCACCCACCGCACAGTTGGGGCATGGCGCGGGGTCGGGACGCCGGACGATGCCGACCACGAGATCGCCGCTCTTCAGCCCGCTGACCGGGCCAGGGTCCAGAACGCGGCCGAGCGATTCGTGGCCCAGCACGATGCGCCTCTTGCCTGGAGGGGCCCAGCCGTACTTGCCCTCCACGATTTCGACGTCGGTGCCGCAAACGCCGACTGCGATGGCTTCCACGAGGACCGACCCGCCACGCATGTCCGGCTCGGGGATGTCTTCCAGGTTTGCGGTTGTCGCCTTGTGCGGTTCTACGGTAATAGCTTTCATTTCGATCTCTCCATGGTGGTGCGTGGTGCCGGCTCCGGCTGGAAGGCTTTATCGATTCGCGCACCAACCATCGTCGGAGGAGCTTTCTCGGCAGTAGTGTTCCCGTGGACTACTCGTTCAGAATCGTGGGCGGCGAATACTTGCATGATCCTGGCGATGACTCCCGTCCATCCAGTTTGGTGGCTGGCGCCCAGGCCCATTCCGTTGTCGCCGTGGAAATACTCGTGAAAGAGCAGGTAATCGCGCCAATGAGGGTCAGTCTGGAACTTGCGGGTTCCTCCGTAGACCGGGCGCCGGCCTTCTGCATCTCTTAGAAAAATGGCACTCAATCGGCGACCGAGCTCTTCTGCAACTTGAAACAGATTCATTCGCCGACCCGAGCCCGTCGGGCATTCGATCGTAAATTCGTTACCGTAGTAGCTGTGGTACCGCAGCAGTGCTCGAATGACCAGCGCGTTGACTGGCATCCAGACCGGACCTCGCCAGTTCGAGTTGCCGCCGAATAGCCCGCTGTCGGACTCCGCGGGCAGATAGGAGACTTGGCTGACTTGGCCGCCGGCAGAGATGGCATACGGATGGTCCGCGTGATAACGCGAGATGGAGCGCAAGCCGTACGGGCTCAGAAACTCCTGTTCGTCGAGCATCTTTGCCAGCACGCGACGCAGCTTCGCCTCGCTCATGATCGACATCAGACGCCGACCGGCAAGGCCGATCCGCCTCGGATCATGAATCGAGGAGCAGAGTTGGGGGCGCGCCTCCAGGAACCAATTGCACCGCTCCTGGATTTCTGGGTACTTTTCGCACTGCTCTGCCTCAAGGGTGGTGGCTGCGCAAAGGGGGAGCAGTCCCACCATCGACCGGACCTTGATCCGCTCGGCTCGACCGTCGGGTAACCGCAGGACATCGTAGAAGAAACCATCTTCTTCATCCCACATGCCCGCTCCGTTTCCCAGGTTGTCCATCGCCGAGGCGATCCACAGGTAGTGCTCGACGAACTTGAGCGTCATCTCCGCGTAGCTCGGATCGGTCATCGACAGTTCAGCGGCGATTTCGACCATGTTCTGGCTGAACAGCGTCATCCATGCCGTACCATCCGCTTGCTCCAGGTAGCCGCCAGTCGGCAGTGGAGCGCTGCGATCAAACGCACCGATGTTGTCAAGGCCGAGGAATCCCCCTTCAAACACGTTTCGTCCGGACCGATCCTTGCGATTGACCCACCAGGTGAAGTTCAAGAGCAGCTTATGAAAGCACTGTTTCAGCCATTCTGTGTCTCCCACTCCGGTCTGCATCTTGTCGAGGCGGTACGCGAAGAGGGTTCCCCAGGCGTGGACGGGCGGATTGACGTCTCCAAAGTTCCACTCATAGGCAGGAAGCTGGCCGTTCGAGTGCATGTAGTGCTCTTGCAGCAGAAGCTTCAGTTGCTGCTTGCCGAAGTCGGGGTCCACGAGGGTCAACGCCAACACGTGGAAAGGGAGGTCCCAGGCGGCGTACCAAGGGAACTCCCACTTGTCCGGCATGGAGATGACGTCCGCGCTGTACATGTGATGCCAGTGGTCGTTGCGCGGCGCTGCTTTTCGCGTCGGGCTGAAGGGGTCGGAACCGCGCTCCTTGAGCCACTGGTGCACGTCATAGCGGTAGCATTGCTTGGACCACAGCATTCCGGCCAGAGCCTGCCGCATCACGTTCGCGCCATCGGCACTCAGCGTGGCTGGAATGATCGTTGCGTAGAAGTCGTCAGCCTCCTTCCGACGGGCATCGATCTCGCGATCGAAGGCATCGCCGAACAGACTGTCTTGCGCTGGCTGCGTACGCACGTGGACAGCGGGTGCCACATCCGACAGCCGCAGGCGCACCACCCGGGACTCGTTCGGAGCGAGGATCAACCGGTAGTGGGCCGCAACCGTGGTCCCGGTCTGCGCCGGGTTAAGCGCGCCGTCCCGTCCGTGGACGATGTTGTCGTTGATCCCGTCCTTGACGTAGAGCGATTTGTTCGGGACGCCGAAGATGCGTTCTGTGTTTGTCTCGTTTTCCGTGAACAGTAGAGGAGTGTCTCCTTCGCAGTAGAGGTAACGCGTGCCCAGCCGCGGATGAATGGCACGGACTACGCTCCGGCCCGGACAATCCGCGACCTGAGCCAGGATTGGGCGCTCCTTGTTGGTATGCCAGGACCACGAGTTGCGGAACCACAGTCTCGGCAGCAGGTCGAGGGTGGCAGACTCCGGTCCACGGTTATGAACCGTGCAGCGGATCAGGATATCCTCGGGCGAGGCCTTCGCGTACTCGACGAAAACGTCGAAGTAGCGGTCCTGATCGAACACGCCGGTGTCGATCAGTTCGTACTCGCCCTGATTTCGGCTCCGCATGTGGTTGGTGCGAACCAGGTCTTCGTAGGGATAGGCGGCCTGCGGGTACTTGTACAAGTAGCGCATGTACGAGTGCGTCGGCGTGGAGTCGAGGTAGAAGTAGTACTCCTTAACATCCTCCCCATGGTTACCCTGGGCATTGGTCAGCCCGAACAGGCGCTCCTTGAGGAATGGATCCTGGCCGTTCCACATGGAAAAGGCGAAACACAGCCGCTGCTTTTCATCGCAGATGCCGGCCAACCCGTCCTCGCCCCAGCGGTAGGCCCTCGATCTTGCCTGGTCGTGGCTGAAGTAGTCCCAGGCGTTTCCCCCCTCGCTGTAGTCCTCGCGGACGGTCCCCCACTGACGCTCGCTCAGGTAAGGTCCCCACTTTCTCCAGGGGATCTTGTTTGTGGAGGTTTCTTGGAGCCTTAGTGTTTCGGGATTACTGCGCATATCTGGCCGCCTTCGGGAGATGGTTTGTTTGCGCGTCATTGGACTTGCGTTCCCGGTGTAATCAGGAATCTCCTCAGCTACGGCGCTATGCGACTGACTGCCGAGCTGTGATGGCCATTACCGTCGCCAACAGCGTGGTCCCAGCAAGGCAATTGCTTCCACCTTGGCCAAAGCCCGGTTTACAAGACCAACCCTAGTTTTCACTCGATTTGTGCGCAACTAGGGAAAACCCTAGAAAGTGCCGAAGCGGCGGTGGAACCCAACTTTGGCAGCCGGGACCACGCTCACCGAATCGCAGCCGAGGAGGCGCAGCAGCCACGGAAGATTCAGCACAGCCTTCTGATGACCTTTCTCGTGGGGGTTGTAAAATCGCCCACTGCCCGGCAGGAATTAGGGATTTTCCTAGTTGCGCCGGAATCTGCTTCTCAGTAAGAGAACTGAAGAGAAGTTCTTGCGTCGTTTCGGTTGACTTGTCGTGCGGCCGAAAAGGCCTTAACGGGCCGGGACGTAAGCGCATTTCACTCACGAATTAGACCAAGCCGCGGGATGTAAACCCTGAAGAGACTGTGCTCATTCGATGGAAAACTGTCTTTGACGAATCCTTCCAGGTGAATCATGCACACGTTTGACATCAGTTCCAGATGGAGAAATCGGGGAGGCGTCTATCGGCAACGTGATGTCGCATGCGTCGCTGGTTTTATCACGCTGGTGCATACTCCGCGGGTGCCGGCATAGTCGCGAGGCGCAAGAATGAAAAAGCTAAAGGTTGCGTTCTGGATGATTGTCCTATTTGCCTCGCCATTGTTTGCGAGGGAAAAATCGGACACACTGGTGATGAGGAATGGTGATCGGCTGACGTGTGAGATTAAGAGCCTCAGCGCGGATGTTCTATATATCGGACTTGACTATGCACTGGGCACGGTTTCCATCAATTGGTTCAAAGTAGATCACCTCGAGAGTCATCAACTATTTGTAGTCAAAACGCAGGATGGCGAGGTCTATTCCGGAAGACTGTCCATGTCACAAACTGCGGGCGAACGGCCAGTCTCGATCGAGGTAGTCGAAGAGCCCGATAAGGCCGTGGAACTGGAACGAAGCAAAATCGCCAACATGGACCAGTCTTCCCAGAATCTTTGGGAACGATTCAACGGCAGCATCGGTCTTGGTGTCACTTATAACAAAGGGAATCAATCCACCCAATATAACCTTTCCACCGATGTGAATTACCCACGGGACCGCTGGAGCGCGTCCGCCAGCTATAATTCGAATCTAACCGCCAACAAAGGAACGTCCCCATCCTCCCGCAATCAGATTGATATGTCTGCTCAACGCCTGATGCCTTGGAATAATTGGTATTACACAGGTTTTGCCACCTTCTTACAGAGTACAGTGCAGGGCATCCACTTATCATCATCGTATGGTGGAGGAGCCGGCCGGACCTTAAAAAACAGCAGCCATTTTCTTATTGCGGTTGGAGGAGGTTTCGCCTTTCAGCATATTGACTATGGGCAGAGTGTCCTCGCGGCTTCGACTCAGAATGTGAGCGCCGCCTGGCTCAACACACAGGTGAAGTTGTTCCGATTCGACCAGACCAATCTTACCGTCACAGCAAGCCTTCTACCCGCCATTTCTGATCCGGGGCGCTTGCACTTTAATCTGAATAGCGCCTACTACGTCAAAATTTTTGGAAAATTCAATTTCAACGTAAGCTTCTACGGCAACTGGGACAATCAACCTCCGCCAGGTTTCTCTGGAAGCGATTACGGTACCAGCGCCGGAGTGAACTGGAACTTCGGAAACCGCTAGCAACTGAACAGTTTATCCCGCCGGTTGCCTTGAACTTCAGATTGCCCTTCGGCCAGAGCAGAGTTGCGCTGCACTGGTGAAATGCGTCTACGCTGCTTAACGTTGGCAATTTTGTTGAGGATGGGCAAAAAGGAAGAATGCAAGCTATTTACCGTCCGCTCTACTAGGGAATTCCCTAGTTGTGGCTGACGGCTCCTTAATCTAGAAACAATTTCATGACCTTGGTCCGCTGCGTCCAGTTGCGAATCGAGCCAGCGTTCAAACTTGTTTCGGTTCTCAACAATGCCGAGCCCTGTTCGGCGAAAACGGTCCAAGGAGCAAGCCCTATGAAATTCTACCGTTTCGCCTCAGTTGGAAATGGAGAACGCGTTTGTCCGTTAAGGCGGCGGAGCGAACGTACGAGAAAAGAGCCCGAGCACGACTTCGAAGACTGTCGCTGAAGCGAGCTTATCGATGACCATGCAAGGGGGACAGGAAGGGAGAAGAATTATGAAAGTTGTCATCGTTGGCGCAGTGGCTGGAGGAGCATCGTGTGCAGCGCGCCTTCGCAGGTTAGACGAGAAGGTCGAAATCCTCATGGTAGAACGGGGGCCCTACGTGTCGTACGCGAACTGCGGCCTCCCCTACTATGTCGGCGGGGTGATTCAAAAAGAGTCAAGCCTCCTGGTCGCGAGCGAGCAGTTATTCCGCTCTCAATTCGCCATCGACGTGCGCACAAATTGCGAGGCGATCTCCATCTCGGCGAAGAAAAAGACCGTGGACCTGCGCAATGTCACCAACGGCCAGGTCACGACCGAACCCTACGACAAGCTCGTACTGTCACCCGGCGCGGCATCAGTTCACCCGTCCCTTCCCGGTATCGATCTGCCGGGCATCTTCCAGGTTAGGACCGTGCCCGACGTGAGGACAATCCGCGAATGGGTTGAAGGCGGCACCACGTACCTTACCGGGATGTACAACTACACCGGCATTCAGATGCTGAAGCCCGCGCGGCGCGCGGTGGTAGTTGGAGGCGGCTTCATCGGTCTCGAAATGGCGGAGAACTTGGTCCATCTCGGGTTTGAGGTCGTCCTCGTCCAAAAGCTTGACCAGGTTCTGTGTCCGCTGGATCAGGAGATGGCTCGGCTTGTTGAAGGCCACATGACCAGGCATGGCGTTCGCCTGGCGCTCAATGACAGGGTGGCCGGGTTTGCACAGCTGGACGGCGGCGCGATCGAGGTCCAGACGATCTCCGGCAAAAAATATCCCGCTGACATCGTCATTCTCGCGATTGGCGTGAAGCCCGACACCAAGCTGGCCAGGACGGCCGGCCTTGAAATCGGAGAACGTGGCGGGATACGGGTTGACGAGCACATGCGCACCAGCGATCCGGACATCTTCGCCGTTGGCGATGCTATCGAAGTCAAGGATTTCGGGACCGGCCACTGGAGTCTGATGGCACTGGCAGGCCCGGCTAACCGGCAGGGCCGCATTGCAGCGGATGTGATCGCCGGACGTGATTCCCGGTACCGGGGCACCCAAGGAACCGCGATCATCGGGATGTTTGGCGGGGCGGCAGCGTGGACCGGCATCAGCGAGAAAACGCTCAAAAAGAGCGGCGACAAGGACTATGAGAAGATCTACCTCTTCCCAAATTCCCACGCCGGCTACTACCCGGGCGCAAAGATGATCGGGTTGAAGGTTATCTTCCGCAAATCTGACGGACGTGTTCTCGGGGCGCAGGCGCTGGGGGAAGACGGACCGGCAGTCGACAAGCGCATCAGCGCCCTGGCCATGGCTATCCAGATGGGCGCGACAATCTACGATCTCGAGGAGGCCGAGCTCTGCTACGCGCCCCAGTTCGGCAGCGCGAAGGACCCGGTCAACTTCGCCGGCATGGTTGCCGGGGATATCATTCGTGGCGACATGCCGCTCACTCACTGGGACTCGACCGACGGTGCATTCCTTCTCGACGTGCGCGAACCGGTGGAACTGGTTGTCGAGAGCGTGCCGGGCGCGGTCAACATCCCGATTGGTCAACTCCGCTCGCGGCTCGGCGAACTCCCTCGCGACCGCGAGATCAACGTCATTTGCCGCTCCGCCCAGCGGGCCTACATCGCAGCGCGCATCCTCTTGCAGAATGGCTTCAAAGCGCGAACCATCTCCGGCGGAATGCTGTCACGCGCGATGTTCTCGCTCTAGCGAATCGATGAGAGTCATTGGGAATGAGGTTTCCCTTGAATGAAGAAAGGATAAGGCTTAACGAAGCTCGGAACCAGAAGACGTTGTGGAAGAAGTGGGGACCCTACGTCAGTGAACGGCAGTGGGGAACCGTGCGCGAGGACTACAGCGAAGGGGGTGACGCCTGGAACTACTTCACCCATGATCAGGCAAGGTCGCGCGCCTACCGCTGGGGAGAGGACGGCCTGGCCGGCATTTCCGATGACAAACAGCGACTCTGCTTTGCGCTGGCCCTGTGGAACGGCAAGGACCCCATCCTGAAGGAACGGCTTTTCGGCCTTACCAACTCTGAGGGTAATCACGGCGAAGACGTCAAAGAGTACTATTTCTATCTCGACTCCACGCCCACGCACTCCTACATGAAGTATCTCTATAAGTACCCGCAGCAGACCTACCCTTACGCGGATCTGGTAGAGACCAACCGCCGTCGCTCGCGGAACGAGTTTGAGTACGAATTGCTTGACACTGGCATCTTTAATGACAATCGCTATTTCGACGTTTTTGTGGAGTACGCGAAAGGCGATGCCGAAGACATATTGGTACAGATCACGGCTGCGAACCGGGGGCTGGAAAAGGCTGAGTTGCACCTGTTGCCGACGCTGTGGTTCCGCAACAACTGGGCGCCGTCGATCTCCAAGACGAATCGAGTCGACCACAAACCAAACCTCAGGCAGATCGAGGGACCGGCAGGCACGCGTGCGGTTGCGGCGACGCACCCGTTGTTGGGCCAGTACACGTTTCTCTGTGAAGGTGACGGGCCGCTTCTTTTTACTGAGAACGAAACGAACGACGAGCGGCTGTTTCCCGGGCATCCCAACGCCAGCCCCTACGTCAAGGACGGTATCAACAATTGCGTGGTGCAGGGCAATCCGGGCGTAGTGAACCCCGAGAAGCAGGGCACCAAGGTTGCCGCACATTATCGGCTGATGATAGGGCCCGGCCAGTCGGCAACCGTGCGGGTGCGCCTGACCGGCCTGGCTGCTGCTGACAATAGCGGGAAAACTAAGACCACTCCATCGGGCTTCGGCCCGGAGTTTGAAAAGATCCTGGAAGCCCGTCGGCGTGAGGCCGACGACTTCTACTGTTCTGTCATTCCGCCATCGTTATCCCCCGACGCGGCCAGCGTAATGCGCCAAGCCATCGCCGGCATGCTCTGGAGCAAGCAGTTCTATTTCTTTGACGGTGACAGCTGGCTGAAAGAACATGGCGCATACCCTTTCCAACCAAGAAGCCGCCAGTCCCGGAACTCGGAGTGGTTCCACATGGTGAATGAAGACATCATCTCCATGCCCGACAAATGGGAGTACCCCTGGTATGCGGCTTGGGACCTCGCCTTCCACGCGATCCCGCTCTCGATCGTCGACCCGGATTTCGCCAAGGAGCAGATGGAAATGATGCTCCGACCGCTCTACCTGCACCCCAATGGGCAAATGCCCGCTTATGAGTGGAACTTCAGTGACGTCAACCCCCCGGTGCACGCCTTTGCGACAATGTTCCTCGATCGCGCCGAGCAAGCTCAGCGGGGCGAGCCAGACCTCGAGTTCCTCAAGTCGGCGTTCGGAAAGCTTTTGCTGAACTTCACCTGGTGGGTGAACCGCAAGGACCGCTCCGGAAAGAATGTCTTTGAGGGAGGGTTCCTCGGCCTCGACAACATCGGCATATTTGACCGCAGCGCGCCCCTTCCCACTGGCGGCCACCTCGAGCAGGCGGACGGAACGGCGTGGATGGCCCTGTTCAGCCAGAACATG
This sequence comes from Candidatus Sulfotelmatobacter sp., assembly GCA_049792875.1. GTDB lineage: Bacteria > Acidobacteriota > Terriglobia > Terriglobales > Acidobacteriaceae > Sulfotelmatobacter. Next base: position 23,026 of record JBARBI010000045.1, on the reverse strand, counting down.
TTCGAACTCGCGGTGACGCTCGCTGCCGCCGATCCGACTTACGAGAGCTTTGTCGTAAAGTTTACGGAACACTTCTGCTTCATCGCTGCCGCTATGAACCGTTCCGGTCAGGAAGGCATGTGGGACGAGGAGGATGGTTTCTATTACGACCTGCTGCGACTCCCCGACGGCAGTGCCAGCCGGCTTAAGGTACGCTCTCTGGTGGGACTCCTACCCTTATGCGCCACTTCAGTGACCGAGTCGTGGTTTAGGACTCGCCTTCCGAACGCCATGGCTCAGATCTTCGAACGCCAGCGCCGGATGCCCGAACTGATGGAGTCCATCCACCCGACGGGACCGGGACACTTTGGCGTCGCGGACCGGGGGATCCTGGCTTTGGTCAACCCGGATCGACTCCGCCGGATTCTCACGAAAATGCTCGACGAGAACGAATTCCTGAGCCCTCACGGCATCCGCTCGCTTTCCAAGTTCCACCAGCAGCACCCTTATGTCCTCAGGGTCGGAGGCCAGGAATACCGGGTGGACTACCTCCCGGCCGAGTCCGACACCGGCATGTTTGGCGGGAACTCCAACTGGAGGGGACCGATCTGGATGCCGATGAATATGCTCATCATTCGAGCGCTGGAGAACTTCTACCTGTACTACGGTGACAACTTCAAAATCGAATGTCCTACCGGCTCAGGAAACATGATGAACCTATTCGAGGTAAGCAGGGATATCCGTAACCGGCTAACCCGGATCTTCACCCGCGACGAGCGCGGACGCCGACCCGTCTACGGCGGTAACGAGAAGTTCCAGACTGACCCTCATTGGCGCGATTACCTGCTCTTTCACGAGTACTTTCATGGCGACAACGGCGCCGGGTTGGGTGCCAGCCATCAGACAGGCTGGACCGGGCTGGTGGCAAAACTCATGCAACTTAACGCAATCACGGATCCTAAGCGGGCCCTGGAAGTGGGCAGGCAGGCTTCGTTCAGCAGTGCTTCCGCAGGGGTGAAAACAAGATGAAGCACAGTGGACTCTGCGCGTAAGAGCAGTATCTTTTCCCACCCCCACGGTGGGACCAGCGAAAGCGGACTAGACGGAGGAACTTATGAGAATCAGTCACCAACTCTTAGCAATAAGCATTCTAAGCCTGATGCCTTTGGCATCTATGGCCCAGGATGTTGTCCCGTACGCAAAATCTGACATCAAAGTGGATTGGGTGCGAGGAACGGATTTTTCCAAGTTCAAGACCTATGCCTGGGGACCCTCGCATCTGGCGACACCGAGCCTGGAACATACCGTTCAAGGCATGATTGACGCGGCTCTGCAGGGAAAGGGATTGCAGAAGGTGGGGATGGATGCAGATCCCAGCCTCTTTGTCGCTTTTAGCTCTGGAAACAAGCTCGTATATTCGATTCAGGGCTACCTCAAAAATCCAATCGTGAAACAGGGCACTTTCGTATTACAGCTCGCGGATCCGCAAACGAAAAAAGCCGTCTGGTGGAGCGTTGCCGATGATACAGTGACCGACAATCCCGACAAAGATGTGCCTTTGATTCAAAAGAGAATTTCGAAAATGTTCGAGAAGTACCCGCCGCCAACAACAAAATAATGAACTGACCGCGAAGTGTCGGATAAGTTGTGTAATCGGCCATGTGCCCGTCTCTGTGATTGTGATTGCGGGAAGAGGGAATTCGGGAGGAGATGCCGCAACAGGTGGCGCGGCTGCCTCCTGAGAAATTCCGCAGACTTAACTTACGACGAGAGCGACAAGCATTACCATACCCGACCGAAAATGATTCAGTACGTCGTCACTAGGACGGCGCAACCAGCTCCGGAGAATTCTTGAAGGCAGTGGCGATCAACGAATGCCAGGACGTGGGCCAAGCCGATGACTTCCAAAAGACTGACATGAACACAGCGGAATCCAGAAGTGGGCCGCGTGTGCGTGATGCCGTCGGCGCTGGCTGGAAGATCCCGGCACTGCCGCCGCGACTCGAAGACGCCCGGCTCCTTGAGTATCGCTATCCCACGGAGCTGCCCATGCTCTGGCTTGCGCTGGCGACGCTCGCACTCCTGCTGGTGGGAGCCGTCGTGTTCAAGCACAAGGCGATCATGCTCGGCATCGTCGGAATCTGGCTGACGATGATCTTCACGTCGCTCCAGGCAGTAACTTACAACCCACGCAGTTCCCGGCCATCGACCAGATGGTTCAGCAACTCCGCCAGCGTTTTCAAGCGCCTCCGACGCGGGTGTTCGTGGTTTTTCAGCTCAGCCTCGAAGTCGAGACCCTCGGGTTCAAAGCGCCCTATACCATCGTGTTGCCTTCCTTGCTGCTCGATTCCCTCGAAAACGACGAACTCCGCTACGTTCTTGAGCGGGCGTTAGGACACATTCGTTTCGGCCACACTCGAATCGCGATCCTGCTCGCGGCGACAAGACCACCTTGCCCGATTTACTCTCCTGGATCGCTCAAGCGCTTAACATCATCTTCAGCGCTTACCGGCGAGCGCAGGTGTTGAGCGCTGACCGTGAACTACCGCACTCCCACCTTCCGCATGATGCAGCTAAGAGCGACTATGCGGCGATCCCAGAGCGCCGTTGAATCTCTTGGTAGACCCGCCAGAATTCCTGCACTTCAGCGTCGCTTAACACTTGCCCCCGTGCTTGGGTAAGCAAGCCAGCAAGCACCTGCTCTAGCTGTTCATTTGTACAAACATCTAGCTCCGTGATCGAACGAGTCATTTCACTTTCCTGCATAGGTCTCGCCGGTTGTTGTTCAATTCCCCAACGAATTTTGTAGGGCCAGATGATTTCCCAGAGTCCGCGAAGGCTTGTTCTCAGGCCGGACATATCGTTCGTGCTCCTGGTTTCGCAGTCAAATCCAATGTTCATGAGCGGGAATCGCAATCAAGTCCTAAGGAGAATTGTCTTTCGTTCTCCTGCGCTCCGTCCCCCCAATTTTATGATCGACTGATGTCGAAAGCTAAAGCCGCCCCTTGTGCGACCACTGCCCTGTTTACGATTCGCCGGGCCGAGCGGCGAACTCGCAGACTAGCTCACACAAATATTCAAGGGAATGCGCGGCACTTTGCCACTAGGGAAATCCCTAGGATGAGAACAACGCGCTAACGATTACAGGATTTTCGGGGCTAGGCCGGACGGTAAACTATAGGCCGCCCTTGAGTACTACACCAGCATCTTGCGTTACAAGCCGCAATTCGCCTTCAGGAACAATGAACTCCGTCAAGCCGCAATGCAAACAGACCACAAGCTTCGGAAACACCCAGACCATAGGGCGGTCCCGATATTTGGGTCCGGGGCAGTGGATCGCAACTTCGCCATCAAGGGTACTCTGGCTAACGGCATTGCATCGTTTGCAGGCCATGGTGTTTCTCCGAGTCAAGTTTCGGCTAACATATTGCTATGCGTGCCGGGTGAGATGTGACGACAATCACAACGGGCCGTGTTGGCGATCACGCGGGCCGGCCCGCTCCACAAAATCTCATGTCAATTTCACTCAACTGAGAACGGCCCGAAAGAGAATTCCAGTGGCGAGATCCCCATCCCTCAGTGATCAATTCCAAAGCGGCGAACGCGATTTGTTTTCCACCGGCGCTCCGGCACTACTAGGGATTCCCCTAGTTGTACAGGCTCGAGTCAAAAACTAGGATTGGGCCTCAGACAGTGACCGCAACAAGGGCAAGGTGCTTGGCGCGTTGCGGGACAAATATCCGCGAACTCACACGCCGAGCAGATGCCGCCGACCGGCTGGATCCCGACCCTGACTTTGTTTTATTAGGTAAGCGATTTAAATTTCGTTCACCAACACCCATAACCTCATGAACGTAACCACCATGGCAAAAAGGAGATAGTCATGCCAGTTAACAATCCACAAGAGTTGTTTATTCAGTTGCTTAGCAGCCTCCGCCAAGGCACAGAGCGGAGTACAAAGATCTATCAGGAAATTAGCAAGCATGCCGAGGACCCGGATGTAAAAGAGGCCCTGGAAGCACGGGCGTTCGTTTCAGAGAAAGTCCTTGCTACCCTGGACCAGTGCTTCAAGCTTATCGGCGAAAAGCCCGTGCCGGTCAGCTCGCGGGTCCACGAAATGTTTGCCGAGGATTTTCGCAAGGAGGTGGCTGAGATACAAAATCCAGCCGCAAAGCACCTGTTTATCCTCGTGAAGGCGATCCACCTGACTCACCTTCGCATTGCCGAGTACGTAGCCTTGGTCGCGGCGGCGGACGTAACCGGCCACTATGGCGTCGGCGTCCTGCTGGAAAGCTGCCTCGCGGATAAACTGGCGTTTGTTGAACGAAACCGGCGCCTGATTCGGAAGGTCGTCGAGGCCAGAGTAGCCAAGAAGGTGATTGAGAGGGCCGCCTAGGGGGGTCCTCTCGCTCACGGTAACGGTTCGATTGTAATGAATGAGTCGCGCCGACCTGCCAGCAATCTGCGCGGATCGGCGCGCATTTCGTCACTCCGTTGAACGAAACTCGACTCGTCGGGATCGCCTGCTCCGACGAGATGATGGTTTACGAACTCAGATCATTTACCTCACGTCATAAAAATGACCAGGCACTCCCGCATTCTCATTGCCGATGACCACAGTCTAGTGGCAGAGTTGTGCACCCGACTTCTGGACGAGGATTTTGATGTCGTCGGCTCGGTCGGCGATGGTCGAGCACTGCTGCGCGCTGCCGGCAAGCTGAAGCCGGACGTGATCGTGCTCGACATCGCCATGCCGGTCCTGAATGGCCTGGATGCGGGGCGGCAGGTGAAACAAATGCTGCCCGCGGTTAAGTTGGTCTACCTGACCATGAATTCCGACGCCCAACTAGCAGCTGAAGCTCTCGCCTGCGGAGCTTCAGGCTACCTGCTCAAGACATGTGCCGCGTCAGAATTGGTGCTGGCGGTTCGAGAGGCGTTGCGAGACAAAATCTATCTGTCTAAGACCCTGTCGCGCGACGCGATCGATTCCTTGCGCTGGGAGCATAGGAAACAGAACCATGAAGATGAACGCCTCACCGATCGGCAGCGTGAGGTGCTGCAGCTGCTAGCCGAAGGCAGAATGATTAGGGAAATCGCCGGCATCCTGCACCTGACTCCCCGGACCGTGGCCTTCCACAAATACCGAATGATGGAGGTGATTGGCGCCAGAAGCAGCGTCGAGCTATTGAAATACGCCATCAGGAACCACATCGTGGCAGCTTAGACAGCTGAGCGAATTCTCGCACCTTGTAACAAAGCGACCGGACTCACCACCGCTCGCATCAATGAGGAACGTAGACGAAGTGCTCCTTACCGGAAAGAGCCACGGCAAGGATTTCAGTCTGTTTCAATCGAATCGGGCTGCGCCTTAGTAGTCTCTGCTTCGGGGTTGAAGTTGGGGTCCTGGAACTAGCGCACGAGTTCGTTCTGGAATCGAAGTTTCATGACATGCACCTCTACTGTGGCGCGTGAATAATGGTCGCCTCCACGATCGTCCCCGTGGGGATGCGGATGCCACGGCTCTCCAGATATTGGTTCACCGCGTTCAGCATCGCCCCGCCCAGTTCGTGTTTCTCCAACAGGTGACGGAACTGAAGGATGGTGCTCTCGTCCGGCACCGGCGCCCGCCCAGATCGATTCCCACAAAGTGCCGTAGCATCGGCGATTCATACAGCGCATCCTCCGCGCCGGGATCGCTCAAGTTGAACCACTGCTGCAAAGTACACCCGCAACATGAGGCTCAGGCCCATCACAGGCCGTCCCTTCTCTCCCTTTGGATAGTGCGGTTCCACCAGCGCCTGTAACTCCGCCCACGGCACGATCTGTTCCATCTCTTCGAGAAATCGCTCCCGCCTCGTCTTCCGTCCGTACTTCTCGAAACCCGTCTGCGCCGCCAAAGTTTGCTGTCGCATCCGCCTTTTCACCTCGACTTACACCCTACCCGCTTCCCCTGTGGATCGGGGAGTTCTTCAGAGGTTCCTTGTAGCGCAAACGGCGTTCTAAGACAGCTATCCGGTTATTGCTCACCCTGTTGATTCTGACAGTATCAACTTGGTGTGACCTTTATTAAGCTCCGATATTACGCTCCGAATGAACTCGAGAACCAAGAAGGTAGCGCTTTGTGAGGCCACTATGCCAACCGCCGCACCAGCGGCACTAAGCCGTCAAAAAGAAAAAACCACACCCCCGCCAAAGGCGCGTGAGCCGGTGACCCCCAGCTGGGTCGGGCGCGTCCCTCAACTCAAGCCGGGTCAGTACGCCGACGGAATGCCCATCCATTCGCCCGAATACATCTGCTGCAAGCTGATTCTGCGGCCCAACAAGTTCCATTCGCGAGAGAGCTTCTTTGACTTCGGCAAGGTCATGCGCGAGCCAGCTAAAGAGCACGGCGTGAAATACACGACAGAAGGCTTCTTGGAGCAGCCGGTCAAAATCCGCGAAGTGCTGTTTATTGACACGGATGACTTCCGCCTCTACAACCACGCCTTCATTCTGCGCCGCCGGATCCCGTACAAGGACGGATTCCCAATCGGCGAGCCTGAGATCGTCTTCAAGTACAGGCATCCTGAATTGCAGGCCGCGGCCGAGACCGACGTCCGGCCAAATATCCTCGGCGATCACCGCGTCAAGTTCAAGGTCCAGGCCCTGCCTTTGAAGGAGAAGCTGGGCGGCATCCGTCTGCTTTACTCACACAACGTGCAGTTCACCCGCGGAGCCATTGGATTAGGCCGCGAAAATATCCGCGACATGGACTCTTTGATCGAGATGCTCCCGGTGCTTGGGAGAGTCAGGAAGACCCCGAAGGAAGAGATCCATTTGGTCAGCAATACCATCGTCGAGGAGGTGCTTCAGGACATCGGCCTGCTAGACTTCGGTTCGGGCCTCACCTGCAAAGCCAACGTCTCGATCTGGCGTACCCGCGGTGAGCACCGTCCCCTTATCGGGGAGTTCGCTTACCAGTTCAAGTTCAAAGACCGTGCACAGCTCAGCCCGGAGGCATTGCGGCGAACGGAAGCCTTCTTTATCGCCCTGCAGTATAGCGCCGAGGACTACATCGCGTTGAATGCGACGAAGACCGCCACCGTGTACCGACTGCTGGGCAATCCGCCCAAGTCCCATGAATGAACCGCAAGCTTCTTGTCCGACTGAAGGGATCATGGTCGTAAGCCATGACTGATACTGCTGCTGAATCTGCACTTCAACCCGGGAAAACTGCTGCCAAAGCGGCAGCCGTTTCCATGTGGGAGATATTCCTGGAATTTCTTATCATCGGCGCCACCAGCTTCGGCGGTGTCGTGCCCTACTTGCGCGGCAGCCTGGTGACGAAGCGGCAGTGGATTGACGACAAAGAATTCGTTGAGATGCTGTCCATCAGCCAGAGCCTGCCGGGACTCAACGCCACGAACATGGCAGTCCTGGTGGGAGAGAAGCTGGGCGGCGTAATGGGTTCAATCGCCGGGATCATCGCCATCTGCCTTCCTGGTGGATTGCTGATGTTCGCTGTGGGCATCTTTTACCACCACCACGGTGACCACACGTTTATCACGGCGGCGTTGAAAGGGGTGGCGGCGGCGGCAGTCGGTCTGATCTTGTCCACCGTTGCAAGCCTCAGCAAAAAGTCTCTCTCCCATAATTTCGATTTCGTGTTCATGGCAGCAACGGTGATTGCCGTGAACCGGTTGCACCTGGGAGTGCCGCGTACGCTGATCGCGGTTGGGGTTCTGGCCACTCTCTTCCACCATCCGCGCAAGGCGCAAAAAGAGAGTGACCAGCCATGAATCAGATTCCAGCGCTGATTCGCGTGTTTGCCTATCTATCCTTACTCACTGTCGGCGGCGGCATGGCGGCTTTCCCCGAACTGCAGAGCCTGACCGTCGATGTGCACAAGTGGCTTACGTTCCCGCAGTTAATTCACTTGTACAGCGTTGGCCAGATGGCGCCCGGCCCCAACATGATGATGATCGTGTCGATTGGACAATGGACTGGCGGAATCCTCGGCGCGATCACTGTCCTGGTTGCCTTTTTCGGGCCGACTGCTGTGCTCGCGTTCATCGTTGCCAGAGCTTGGAAAAAGCTCGAGAACTGGCCGTGGAGAACGTCGATTCAGCAGGGACTAGCGCCGGTATCGATCGGGTTGCTGCTGGCCGGCTGTTTCAGTATGGCCAAAGCCGCCATTACCGGAACCGAAACCGCGGCCATTGCGGTTTGTGTACTGCTGATCCTGATGCGGTACAAAGTAAATCCGGCTCTGCTAGTGTTGGCCGGCGCGGGCGTCGGTATTTTTGCATTCATGCCCAAGTGACCTGTATCGTCTCCGCCGGAAGGTGAAAGTGCAGTAGTCGTCGCCTAGCCTATGTTGGTAAGCGGCGAAGTAACGCAGCCAGGCAACCAGCCACAGAACACGCCGCGTGGGATCGAGCGGCTTTTCTTTTTAATCAAGCCGAAGGCGATTGCGTGGCGTAACCGTTGTTATCAGGATTACACTCAGAACTCACATCACAGGAGTGTAATGACGACAACAACGTGATGGCTCGAAGGTCGTCTTACAAACATTGTGACTCTACGCAGTACAATTCGGCAGTTGGCAGGAGAGCAACTCGCAGGATGAAATGCCGGCTGTTCTTAGGCGCGCTGATGCTTGCGACGCTTGCCAACGCGCAACGTCCCGAGGTCCTTCCTGATTGCCAGAGGGGCACTGCGATCCCCTTCAGCGTCGAAAGTGAATGTAACGCGGACCCCGCTCTGGCTCAAGAGACGAGCCCCAGCGCTCCGGGTGTTTCCTCGAAAGCCACTCCGAGTGCGTGGGCATTCGTGCTCACCACCAGCGGCTATATTGTGCCCGCCGGCCAATCCTATGTCTCTCCGGACTTCACGGCCGACCGTGGCTGGCTCCACCTGGAAGCTCGTTACAATTACGAGGCTCTGGACACAGGGTCGTTGTGGGCAGGGTATGACTTCAGCGCCGGGAAGAAACTGGTGTTGGACCTGACCCCGATGGTGGGCGCCGTCTTCGGCAATCTGAACGGCGTCGCCCCCGGCTACCTGCTCACACTCACTTACAAGAAGGTTCAGCTGTACAGTAGCGGCGAGTATGTATTCGATGTCCAGAACCGTGGCGGCAACTTTTTCTACAACTGGGACCAACTGGCGTACTCGCCGGTGAAATGGCTGCAAGTGGGCCTGGTTTCGCAACGAACCAGGGTTTATCACACTAGCCTCGACGTGCAACGCGGGGTGTTGGCGGGTTTCACGTATAAGAAGGTGACCTTTACAACCAATGTATTCAATTTTGGGTGGACCACGCCGACCGAGGTTCTATCGTTGGGTCTCAATTTTTGAGATTGATCCAGCAAAGGAGTAGGCTTGCCGGACGATGCGCCAGATTGATTGTTGACCATAACACTCAAGACCCCCGCCGCAGGGTTAAATGCGTTGTGAGAGAGTGGCCCGTGTGCACAATGCTGCATCTCGGAACGAAAAGAACAGATAGGAAGATCGGCTAAAGAATGGCATTATGAGTGCTCGGAGCAGCGGTGGAGACAAAGCTGGGTTCGCTGTTTTTTGAGTGATCACTGAGGGATGGGGATCTTGCCACCGGGATTCCCTTCGGCCGGGTGCGCATGTAGGGCATGAGAGAGCCTAAGCAGATTCTGCGGCTGCACCCGAATCACGCCCCCACGCGGGCTGTCAACGTCGGCTATCAGAAAGAAGGAAAGAGAAACAGCCAGGGGAAAGACTATTAGAAGCGGGCCAGCGCGATGTGCTCCATATCCGATCAACAGGTTGCAGCAGATAGATATCCCCGCCAACAGGAGCCAGCTCTCGGTTGGAATGCGGTTCCACCAGGCGGCCTGAGTGTACCCCTCGGAGTTCAACACATCGTTCATGCCCGTGGCGGCAACGAAGGTCAGGACCGTCGGTTGGGCTACAGCGCCAGCCTGGACGACGGACCACAGTTCGTCCTGCAATTGGGCAGTATCGGCGTCGATTTGCTCAAGGCGCTGTGTATCGCGGGTGGTGTAGAACAACACACGCTGATCGAGATAGTTCCTCAGTAGATCATGCAGTCTTGTCGTATCTGCGGCAGGTAGCAAACCGGCGCGGACATATTCCGTACCAATCGCATTCGCCTCTGCCTCTTCGTAGTTCTTGCGTTGTTCGTACCGGTTCATGGCCATCGAAAACGTGAACCCGATCAAGAGGCCCAGTAGTGTCATGGCGGCGCCTTGGATAACGCCGACGTCTTGCCGCCCGTCGGCGTCTAACGATCCCAGTTTCTTGCGCGTGACATTGCCGACGTAAGCCGAGAGCCAGAGTGCGATGAAGGAGAGGGCGAAGAGTGGAAGTGGAAAGTCAAAGATATTATTCATGTTTGCCTCCGTGGACGGAGGACCTTCACTGACATGCTCTGCTCTCCAGTTCCATCCGCTCTCCAAGTGTTTCGAGTCGTCGCGGGGTGCCAGCGGGATGGCACAGGCCCCGATCGATCATGTGGCGCTGAGTTCACGGAAGATCCTCCGACATCGAAAGAGTGGGAGAGACAAACAGTTTGCCAGCCATAACTGCATCGATAGCCGGAATAAGATCATCCTTCATATGAGACTTAATAACGTAGCCCCATGCCCCTTCCGCGAGGCACGCGCGAATGAATTCGTTTTCGCTGTGAATCGTCAGAAACACGAGCCGTGCGGCTAGCCCAGCCTCTCGAAGCTGATGCGCTGCCTCGATTCCGGTCATAATGGGCATGGTGACGTCTGCAACGATGACGTCCGGAGTCAGGAGCAATGCTTTAGAAATCATCTCCTGTCCATCGCGCGCCATACCCACGATGTCGAAAAATGAAGCCAACAACTTCGCTGTCGCTTCCAGAAGTGGCCTGTTGTCGTCCGCCAGCAAAATACGGGTACGATTCACGGGTAGTCGCCGCCGAATACTCTTTGAGAATGAGCTCTAGGCTGGAAGGCAGCAACTAGGAATATCCCTAGCTCAATCGGTTGAGAACCCATTTAGGCTTGCAGAACTCGACTTTCGTGGTTGGAAGTGTCCATCAACTCCCCGGAGTTCTCCCCGTCAAATCCAACAGTTGCTGAGGCTTAGCCGCACCGCAACCAATCGCGGCATGACGGTTATTTCTCGATTCGTGATTCCCAGATTGGGACTCACATAGTTCTAGCTAGCTAAGCTAGGCTGTCTTCCAGCGGGCCTCTGCTGCACTCTGGGGAGATTGCGTTTGAAGCGGAGCCCGGGAGATCCGCTCAACACTCTGGCTAGGGGTTTCCCTAGTTGTTGAGAAATCGATCCAGATCTAGCGTTGTCTGGGAACCGGGTTTTCGGAGCTCTGCTCGCGGTCTTGCGAGTATCGTTACAAGGCCGCTTCCTGTGATAGTGGGGCGGCGCGAGGTGTCGCCGATCTTACACGGGATTGAAGACACAACTTGCACCGTTAGAAAGACTGCTAACCGGTCGTCTTCAGAGGAAGGTTTCTCATCAGGAATTTAGGTCGGAGATACGCACTGCAAAGAGCAAAGGCGTTGTCTTAACAAAACTAATTATTAATCAGGAGGAACAATCATGAGAATTACCAAGTTGTTTGCGTTTTGCACTGTGGTCTTAGTGGGGCTCGCCGCATGGTCTCAGGACTTTCCGCGAGCAGAAGTCGCTGCCGATTACTCATACGCCCGCTTTTACCCGGTTTCCCGCGGCACACAAAGCCTAAGTCTGAACGGCGGTGGTGGAGCGCTGGTGGTAAACCTCACTAACTACTTCGGCATCAAGATGGATCTCCAAGGTTATGGCAGCAACAACATCACTTGGACGAATTCGGCCGGCGGAGTTCTTAAGGCCCAAGGCAACTTGTTCACCTACATGTTCGGGCCCCAGATTAAGTTTCGCACACCCAAGTTCCAGCCTTTCGCACAGTGGCTTTTGGGTGGGGCGCACACCAACGTCTATGCAAATTTGACGAACGCTTGCGGGGGCTCATGCACGGCTTCGGGATCACCCGCAGGGAATGCTTTTGCCATGGCGATGGGCGGCGGTATCGATATTCCTATCAACAAAGCGTTCCAGTTTCGTCCGGTGGAGATCGATTACCTGATGACGCGTTTCACCAACCAGTTCAACAACTCGTCGCAGAACAACTTCCGGTATTCCGCAGGTGTTAACTTCACTTTCGGAGGAAGCAGCAAGTAAACCAGTCACTCGGCTGAAAGTCGCCGAGTTTCAGATGACGCACACGAAAAGATATGAGGGAAACTGGTGTGGCCCTCCCCCGGGTGCCAGCTCGCTCCCTTGGTGGCGGAGTCAGCCGAATACTCCGCCACCTTGCCCGGGCCTGCTCGACATTCGGTAGCCCGCGGGATCAGCAGCTGAGTGGGCATGAGTGCCGCCATTGAGCGGGGGAGATGGGTCTCCTTGGATGCTGGGCGGCGCTCTCGACATTCGTGGTCAGTGAGCTGCCGGTCCGGTTCGATAAGCATGAAACAGGGTCAGGCGAAGCCGGATTGCGGCGGACCATGCAAAAGCATTCCAAGCCACCTAGAAGATCCTCCCCAATTCGAAGAACACCCGTCGATGTCCGGCGGTTCCAACCGCCCCCCCGAGCTCAATCGGTCCAAATATCGTATTAACCAGAAGCGCGCCGACGACATCACCTGGAACCTGCGACTTGAACGGTGGCGCAAAAACCTTCCCTGCCTCAAACGTTCCATTGAAATAGACTCCTTCGCCGAGCAGGGGTGGAAGCTTGACCATTTTGAGGAGATAGCCTGACTGGAACAAGTAATACTGGTCAGTTAGGAGTTCGTTTTGGCCATAGGCTGCGAATCCGTTGGAACCTCCCAACAGAAACTGCGGCACCCCAATCAATTCATTGCCGAAAGCAGTTCCACCTCGCGCTCCGAAGTAAATCGAGGACGGTTGATTCAACTTTATGAATTTGAGAGCTCGTCCTTCTGCTACGGGAAAGGAGTGCGCTGCTCCCGGATTGGCATCCAACCATTGGCCGACGAAGTCCAGGTATTGACCCGATCGCGGGATGACGGGGTTGTCGACGTCATTCAGCGCAAACCGTAGTGCTGTAGAACCGAGCCGTCCAGAGGCCGTTGGCAGGAGTGCATCGTTTCCGATCTTGGGTACGTATCTGTTGAAAGCGGCTGTGTAGCCGAGAGTCAATTGCGCCACACGACCAAACTCATAGCCGATTTCGAGGCCACCGCCGGCAGCGGTCTTGCTGTACTGAGCTACGAGATTACTTTCCTGATACAGGGGAATGTGTGTGTAATTGGCGAAGGCGTTCGGGGCGATGAACCAGTTGCTCGTGGCCGAGAACGGACGGTAGTACTGGCTGCTTATTCCATACTGCGAGCCCACGATCAAATCATTGCGCAGTTCCGATCGGTAAGAGCCAAAGTCCAGGAATGTGATACGCGCACCCATGCTGAAATCGACGCCGCTAAAATTCTGCCCTTCGAGCAAAAGGAGTGGCTGCACGATCGGCGGCGAATAGGGCTTTTCAACTCCGGTGATTAGCAAGCCCGGCTCTCCGCCATTGGTTGTCATCTGATAGCTCAGGTTAGAGAAACGTCCATTCCCCTTGATCGCCATCAACTGGTTCTGCAGGCGTTCCGTATCCACCGGCGTTCCGATATTGTTCTTTAAATCTTTCTCCATTGCCTCTTTCGATTTCGGGCTGGTGCCGGCGACTTCCACAAACTGCGGATCGGGCGTTGTGAGGCGGCGTGAGGAACGCTGAGTCAAGTAAGCCTGCCAAGTCAATTCGTCTACCGAAAGAGTGTTGAGAAGTGCAGCCTTAGCTTGCGCGGCCTGATAACCGGCACTGATCAGCTCATCAGCCCGGTTGTACTCCATCGAATGAAACTGTTGCAGCGGAACGGAGATCACAATATCCGCTTTCTCCATACTGCGCAGTTCGTTGGAAGCAATCACGACGCTGATGGAACGACCTAATACGCCGAAAGAAGATAGTTCTGTTGTGGAGTCAATCTTGGCGGTTTCCAGATGGACGGCGAGAGTCAATTGAGCGCCCATACTCTGAGCGACATCGACCGGAAGATTATCCATGAGTCCGCCATCGGCGAGAATATGACCGTCCCACCTCACCGGAGTAAAAATCCCCGGCAGTGACATCGTGGAGCGCAATGCCACGGAAAGCAATCCTTGCCGAAAGACAAACTGTTGCGACGTCACCAAATCGGTTGCGACACAGGCGAACGGAATTGGGAGATTGTTGAAATTCTCGACCTCTGAGTACGGAAGCGCGACCTCGTCGAGGATCGCCAGCACTTGTTGGCCGGAGTTGAATCCCTCAGGGAACTGCAATCCTTTTCTCAGGCCGAACTCCAAGTGATTTGGATATTCCGCAGCATCCTGCTTGCGGCGAAAAGACAGGTCATCATAGGGAGTCTGTCCCCTCAGAACCTGATCCCAGTTGATAGACTTCACCAGTTGCTTCACTTCGGCCGAGGAATGACCCGTAGCGTATATTCCGCCTACGAGTCCGCCCATGCTGGTTCCGGCAACGTAGTTGACCGGGATCCGATGTTCTTCCAGCCATTGCAACACTCCGATGTGAGCCAATCCCAATGCCCCACCGCCTTCTAGAACTAGACCCACCGAGGGTCGGGGTGCGGGAGGGACCTCTTGGGCAACCGCGGAAACGAAGGACAACGTGAGAATAAGGCCGATGCCCCTACCAGAGAAACTCATAAATCGGACTCCTAGCTGTTACAGAACGAGCTTATAGCAAGTGGTTGAGGCTAGGGCATTAGGGATTTCCCTAGTTGTGGAGACATCGAGCCAGACCTAGGGTTGTCGTGGAGCCAGGCGTACGCACGAGGCCTGCAGGCTCCTGGAAGTGCTGGGAGGTACGGTGCATTCGAATCCAAGATCCAAGAACGTTCAAGTGCTGGCTGTTCTTTGCGCGCTGTCGCTCGCGCCCGGTGAGATTGGCCTGTATGCACAGCCTGCGCCGCAGGACAGTTCTGCAAAGAGCCAAGCGGCTGGCACGATCCCTTCTGACCAGTTGGATTCGCTGGTCGCCCCGATCGCGCTCTATCCAGATCCGCTCCTCGCACAAGTGCTTGCTGCATCCACCTATCCCCTCGAGCTTGTTCAGCTCCAGCAATGGCTGTCGAAACACTCTGACTTGAAAGGTGACGCCTTAACGGCTGCGGTGCAAAAAGAGGACTGGGATCCGAGCGTGCAGGCCATGTCCGCTTTTCCAGACCTCGTGAAGCGACTGGTGGAGAGCATCAAGTGGACCACGGACCTGGGTAACGCATTCCTTGCACAGCAGAGCGATGTTATGGATGCAGTACAACGCATGCGCATAAAAGCCAAGCAGGCCGGAAACCTAAAATCCAGCGAGCAGCAGAATGTGGAAACGAAGGTTATCGAAAGCAAGACGGTCGTGGTCATTGAACCAGCCAGCACGCAAGTTGTTTACGTCCCCAGCTATAACCCGGTCGTGGTGTACGGTCCGCCAATCTATCCCTATCCTCCGATTTACTACCCACCTCCCAGTTATTACGCGGCGGGCGCGGTCATTGCTTTTGGAGTTGGGGTGGCCATCGGAGCAGCCTACCACGGCGGATGGGGCTGGGGTTGCGGTTGGGGACGGGGATACAACCAAGTAAACGTCAACATCAACAACAATTATGTAAGACACAACAACATCAATACTGGCAACATTAATACCGGCAACATCAACAGAGGTAACGTCAATAGCGGTAACCGCTCCGGCGGCGGCAATTCCTGGCAGCACAATCCGCAGCACCGTGGTGGAACTCCTTACTCGAATCAGGCCACAGCGAGCAAATATGGCGGCACAGCTCGCGGAGACTCCATGGCAGCACGGCAAACAAATGCCCGGCAGGGTCAAGCTCGACAAGGTAACCAACAACAACCCGGCGCCATAAATCGCGGAGCCGGGAACGCAGGCTCCTCCCCGCGACCCTCGGGCGGAGGAGCGAGCAACATGGGCGCGAACCAGTCCGGCGGAGGGAACCGCGTCGGTAACCGGCAGGTTCCCAGTACTCCGAGTGCGACAAATAAGAGCGCATTCGCTGGTGCATCGAATGGGACGAGCGGCAGCGCGGCTCGGACCAGCAGCCAGCGGGGCGCCTCCAGCGTGAGCGGTTCCCGCGGCGGCGGTGGTGGGCGGAAAAGGTGAGACCCATGAGCGAAAAGAAAAACATGAATTCAAAATCAGCCCGCGGTGTTTCGTCGACGATTCCCTTCGCCGCCTGCGCGATCATCATCTCTTGCTTGCTGGGGTTCACGGTGTCGTCTGCTGCACCTCCGGCGCAAAGCGGCGCTTCGACACGAGTGCCGGCACGACAAAAAGGCTTCGACACGCCGACGCAGGCCGCTGATGCTCTGATCCAGGCCGCGAGAAACCTTGATGTGACGGCCTTGAGAGAGATTTTCGGGCCAGATGGCGAGGATTTTGTTCCCGCAGCGGACCCGGTCCAAGATAAGAACCAGGTCGCCGCATTTGTCGCCAGGGCCGACGAAAAGACTTTGGTAACCATCGACCCGAAGAACTCCGCCCGAGCCATTCTCACGGTCGGTAACGAAGCTTGGCCTTTCCCCGTTCCACTCGTCAAAAGGCAGGGGAGGTGGTATTTCGATTCGAAGGCCGGTCGAGATGAGATCCTCTACGAGCGCATCGGAGCGAATGAGTTGGATGCACTGACCGTGTGCCGGGGCTTTGTGGAAGCGCAAGAGGAATACGCCTCGGAGATTCACGATGACTCCGGCATCAACCAGTACGCACAGCGGGCCATCAGCTCCGACGGAAAGCACGATGGGCTGGCGTGGCAAAATCCGGATGGAAGCTGGGCAGGTCCGGTGGGCGAGACGGTTGCGAAAGCAATCGGGGAGGGCTATAGGACTCGCGGCGAACCCTTCCACGGCTATTATTTCAAGTTCCTGAAAGGGCAAGGCCCGGCCGCCCCGCATGGAGAACTGGACTACGTGATTAACGGCGTGATGATTGGCGGCTTTGCGTTGGTGGCATGGCCCTCCGATTATGGGATAACGGGCGTGAAGACTTTCGTCGTCAGCTACAGCGGAATCGTCTACCAGAAGGACTTCGGACCGGATACCGCGAGAATCGCGGCGACGATGGAGCGCTACAACCCGGACAAAACCTGGCAGCGCACCGATGACAACTGGTGATACACCCGACGGAGGCTCGCCAGTTCACGCCCTCGCAAACGCCAAGATTCCTGAGCCCCGAAGGATGGAAAACAATGACGGTTTCAAGCGTGCGATTGTCTCTGCTGAATGGCTACTCGCAGAGCGAGAGAAACGGTTATGTCGTGAACGGCGAGATACCAGAGAAGGTTATCAAATTTAGGGAGGCAACCATGGCTACAGCAGAAGGTGGGTTGAAGCGCATATCTCGAGTGTCGCTCGTATTGTCGATCATATTGATCATTTTCGGAATCCTCGCAATCACTTTGCCGATGGCCACGTCGGTCGGCGTCGTCATCATAATCGGATGGTTGGTAATATTCGACGGGTTTGCACAACTCGTTCACGCCGCTCAGTCCAAGGGCATCGGCCACATTGTTTGGAAGATCCTGGTCGCGTTGCTTTACCTTGTGGCTGGAGCCTATCTGCTCGCTCATCCAGCTCTGGGGGTTGCCGGCTTCACTCTCGCGCTGGCGATCTTCTTATTCGCTGAAGGAGTGGCCGATGTGGTTGCCTATTTCTCCACACGCAAAAGTGGTGACAATTCACTGTGGATGCTGCTGGATGGAATCATTACGCTGGTTTTGGGTTTCATGATCTGGAAGCAGTGGCCCGTCAGTTCGTTATGGGTCATTGGCACACTGGTAGGCATCAGCATGGTGATGACCGGCACGACCCGCCTCATGATGACCTTGGCAGTTCGTAAGGCGGCCAAGAGTCTGACAGTTTAATCCGCGCAACCTTGGCTGAGCGGATCGTCGACGTTTTGGCAGAGGGTCTGCGGGGTTGGAGGCTCTTTATGGACATCAACTACATTTCCCCCTCGGTGCGGGCGATGTTCCTCTTGGATGAGACCGGAGATGACTTGCAGACCGCAATAGACCTGGCCCTGATGAACGCGCGGAAGGTAGATATTGAATGCGATAGGTATTGGGTAGCCGTAGCGGACGCTCTGACACTAAGAGATCTGGAAAACTAATGAATGGAAGGTCTCCATGGACCCTGCTACTAGTTTTCTTGAGATCGTAATTCCGCCAGGACAGACAGCGGTTTTTCAATCATAGTCGTGTAGTCTTTTTGTTGGCGCGCTATACCACTCGGGATGACCTCTCTCCCTTCGGCGATTCACTTGCCTGCGGCTCGGTCCATTTTGTTGCGCCTCATCTTGGTGCGAACCGGCGAGGGACACCTGCTACCAGCGTCAAAGCCAGAGTCCAAGCTGCGCTCTCCTCGATGGAGAATACGGGTTAGCAGCAAACATTCCATATCCCATATTAGCTGCTCAATTGGGTTTGGAGAGAGCCCTGTCACAATTGACAGTGTTCGGGCTGCGAATATGACGGGTAGGATTGGGTGTGAGCACTGGGTGACCCGTGCGACCTGCTGTAATTCGTGTCTAAGAAGTGCGTCAGAGGAGGAAGTATGACGCCGTGTTGTGAAAAGGGCCCGCCGTCCCGGCCATCCCTTCTGATCGCCGACGACCACGTCGTTTTCTCGGATGCGCTCCGAGCTCTGCTGGAGAAAACTTATGTGGTACTCGGTACGGTTGCGGACGGACGCGCGCTGGTGACTGAAGCCCTCAGACTCAAGCCTGACGTGATCATAGTCGACGTCGGTATGCCACTTCTGAATGGGTTCGACGCTGCCTGCCGAATCCGGGAGCAACTTCCGAAGGTTCCTCTGGTGTTTTTGACGATGCAGGACGATCCAAACTTGGCGGCAGCGGCGCTGGAATTGGGTAACGTGGGTTTCGTTCTCAAGCGTTCGGCATTTGAGGAGTTGCGGACCGCCATTGACCAGGTGTTGCGTAGGAAGTCTTTCGTCTCTGCGAAGCTCCGGTCGGATGATTGGGTGGAGCAGCGATCGCGAGCCGTGCAATTCTCCAAGGATCTGACTCCACGCCAGTGCGATGTTGTGCAGCTTTTCGCGGAAGGCTACTCCATGAAAGAGATAGCAGCACGCCTGAACCTGAGTACGAAAACGATCGAATTCCACAAGCACCACATCATGACGGCTTTCCACCTGAAGACGAACGCAGATCTTATCTTGTTCGCCGTCAAGGAGCGGCTCATCTCGGTTGCCCCCGAAGTCCGCCACGCTTCGTGAGACGAATTCTTAAAGTCGCGTGTGCAATGCGCTTCTTCCCACACTAAGCCCTTGATGCCGGTAATTTTGGTTGCAGCGGCACGCACGCGTTGACTTTCGTGCCCTTTCCAGGTTCTGATTGAATCTCGAAGTACCCACCCAGCAAGCGTGCGCGCTCGTCCATGCTTCGGATGCCCAGACCTACACTTTTCGTAAGCTCCTTGCGATTGAATCCCACGCCCTGATCACTCACAGACAGGTGAACAGTGCTATCCACTAAGTGGAGGATGACCTGGGCTCTCGGTGCGCCGCTATGCTTCTTCACGTTGCGAAGGGCTTCTTGCACGATCCGGAAAATACAAAGCGCTGCGTCCGAGTCTATCGATCGAGGAAAGCTGTCGAGCTTGTCTTCAATCTTGATACCTTGTTGAGCGGCGAACTCTTTGCACAGCGCGCTAACGCCCGCGGTAAGGCCCAGATTTTCGAGACTGGCCGAGTGGAGGCGACGCGAGAGCGTGTGAAGGTCCGCGCCGAGTTCGCCGGCTGCGTTGGAAAGCTCGTGCAATTGACGGTTTGCTTCCTGAGGTGCCTCCGGAATGATCTCGGCGGCCGTTTCCAGGCCGAGAGTCAGCACTGCCAGCCTCTGGCTGAAGTCATCATGAAGCTCGGCCGCGATGCGGCGACGCTCCTCGTCCTGGGCATTGATCAGCATGCCGCTTAGTTGCTCTGGAGCCTTCTGGGCCAGTTTGAGCTGCCGCTGTTTGTGGAAGAGGTACCCGATCAGCAAAACCAGACCCACAATGAATAGCAATCCTGTGAGCACGGTCAACTTATATCGTTCCCAAAGAGTGGGCTCGCGAAACAGAATAGTACTCCCCGCCGGGAGCTTGCTTTCATCTAGATTCCATCGGCGTAATGCACGCCAGTCGAACATGTAAAGACTAGGACCATGCGCGACGGGAATATCCTGTGGCGACTTTCCCCCCAAGATCTCCAGGACATCGCGGCTCGCGATTTTGCTTTGCTCTTCTACGCTAACCACGAATCCGCCGACGACGCCGCGGCCGAGATAGGTGTCAACCACACCAAATACCGGAGCATTCGAGGCCGCTAAGACCATAGGAAGGACTTCTGTCGTGCTGAGGAACTCCCGCCCCTGCACATCCTTGAAAAAGGTAAGAAAAAGAACGATGGAATGGCTCGGAAGACGACCTAGCTTTTCTTGCAGTTGCTTCATCGGAAGGTCCGCCAGGTAGGTGACATCAAGCCTAGCCTCGTAGGAAGTGAGCGACGCCTTCGCGAGTGCTGCGACTCCCTTGTCAAATCTGGATTGCCCGGTGACGACGAAGACTTGGCGTGTTTCCGGCAGCAACCGGAGGGCAGCATCCAGTGTTTTTCCGGGATCGAATTGGAACCACGAACCCGTAGATCGGGAATCGACGACGGGTTGCCCAGGTTGACCTCGGGTGGAGCAACAGAAAACGACCGGAATACCGCGGTTGAACGCCTTCGACCCGTCCGCCAGGAGTCGGATCGGGTCCGGACCAACCAGCACTATCAGGTCCAGCTTTTGCTCGAGATATCTCTTGGCAATCAAAAGATGCTGTTCATCCAGCGCATCATTCGAGAGATCAATCGCATCGAGGTTCTCCCAGTAAAACTCAACTTGAAAACGCCGGTCGGAGTGCAGCGCTGAACGGATCTGATTGGTCACGAGCACTGAGACAGGAGAGGCCTGTCCGAACTCGTTGATCACGAGTATGGTTTTTCTGACCTGCGCCTGGGATGACGGGGCGAGAGTGACCAGCCCGAGAACAGTCACAGCCAGCCAATTCTTCGCGCATTGTTTACAGAGACGAATTGTCAAGGCGAAGCGTCGATCTGAATCCACGCGTTGCATAGGACGTTGGTTGTGTGCCGATACGTCAACCGGGAGAGCCTACCTAAACCGCTCCCCAGCCTGCTAACACGACAACGAGACCGAATATGAGGCCTAGTGCTCAAGCCCGGGGATCTTAATTTCCGTGGTCCACAGATACCTGCCGGGGCACACTCGTTCAGAAGCAGTTTCATTCCCGAGAGGGGCCCTGTCGACTGTCAATTGCAACAGTGCTCCTTATCCGAGGTAACCCGGCGGCGAGGTGCTTCTTAAATGCTCCCGTCACCGGAATTATGGTCCACGGCGGGACCGGCGGCCATTGAGGACCGGCGCTTCTCCTTCTCTTTCAAGCGGTTGAAGTCGAGTACCTGCAACCTTTGGCCCCCGCTGACCGTTGCGAACGGCGGCGCCTCGATCTCTGTGACCACGAACGGAACGCTCTCGGCGGCTTGTCCCTCGTGTACTCCGTGGTCGACTCAACTGTCCTCTTTATCGAGGACGACTCACGCCAAGTCGCGGTAGGTGTCTCGAGGCCCAGACATTCGGGTCGGAGGAGAAATGAAGAAGAAAAAAGAATTTTCTCGTATTGGCTGTACTATTCCTCACAACGGTAAGCAGTGCAGTCAGCCAGGACGTGAGCTTCAACTTTGATAAAGACACTGATTTTTTGAAGTTCAAAACGTACAGGTGGGTTCCACGCAAAGAATCCGCACCGGCCGACGAATTTATGGGCCAGCGGATTAAAAAGACAGTCGATTCTGAATTCGCAAGAAAAGGGCTTACCAAAACCGACGTTGACTCAGCCGATCGCAGAAGGGAAGATTGTTGTTAACAGGACCTTAGCGCTGCAAACCCTTGCCAAAAATCAATGAGCGCCTAAGCCGATTCTTGCCAAACACCCATCGAGGCTGGTCCAAGCGGAACGGAGGCGTCGCAGTCGGCGCCTCCGTCTTGAGGGAAAAAGAACGCTCCCTTAGTTTCCGGCGCCAACGATGCCCTTGTTCACCAACAGCTTGACCTCGGCTCTGCGATTTTCTCCCCGCCCGGAAGGAGTCTCGTTGGAAGCTGCGGGGTTGGTCTCACCCATTGCACCCGGCGCGACAATGCGACCAACTGGAACGCTACACTCCTGAAGGAGATAGGCGACCACTGCTTGAGCGCGTTCCTTGCTCAGCAATTGATTGCTGGAAGCGGTGCCCACCGAGTCGGCAAAGGCCGCCACCTGGATCACGTAGCCCTTTTGGTAGGTGAGCGCCTTCTTTGCTAAATCCGCAAGTGCATTTCGGTCCGCCCCCGAAATGCTGTAATCCCCGGTGGCAAAGTACACGGTGTGTTCGCCCTTCACGACAAAGTCACCCAACTCCGAAAAGCGCTTCTGAGTGGATTGCGCAACTTCGTCAATACTCGCTTGGTTGGCTGCGATGTCTTGCTTAGCCGCCGCGATGGCTGCCTGGGTGGCCGCCTGGTTGGCCGCAATTTCTGCATCGGTCGCCTCCTTATTGGCTTGGTAGGCGGCCATGTTCTTGGTTTGTTGTTGCGCGGTGGGGTTCAAACCGGCCTGAATCACTTTGGCTAAGCTGAGATCATCCCGATCGAAGGTTATCGTTTCCGCCGTCACCTGGTTTTGATCACCCGTTCCCTCAAACTTTAGCTTGAGTCCCGGTATCAGGACCTCTTGACCTACTTGCTTTTTCCGGGCACCGAGCCCTACCGGGTGTTGCACTTTCGTATCGGCCGTGACAGTCACGGTTATAGCTGCATCCTCGTCAGTTTCCACGGTCAGGGTGTCTCCCGAGCGTAGGGTGATCACTCCTTTGCCTTTTACTTTATCGGCGGCAAGGGCCGATCCCAAGCTCAAGAGGC